>JACQNZ010000004.1 GCA_016202815.1 Candidatus Aenigmatarchaeota archaeon | reverse complement strand
GTCGCGACGTTTTGGATCCACGTAACGCTTTTCTTGTCCGCAGAGATGGACGGGTCGTTGCCGCAATCGTTACCAGCAACGCCCGGGTCGTCGAAGCACGTTCCTGTATTGACGTGTGTGAAAACGCAGTTTGGAGATTCGAGCTTGTAGCCGAAAGACATCTTGTTGTCAGCGTTTTTGTCCAGCTTCATGTTGAAAACGGTGATCCCGTTTGGGGTTACGCCGTCCCCGTTCACGACCCACTCGTTCCTGAACTTCAAATCCATGTCGCATGGTCCTGTGGATGCGTCGTCGAATTCGATAGTCCTTTGCCTGCCAACAACACTCGGGTGCGTAGTCCACCAGAAGCCGTTGTCATTAGTCAATCCTAAATCCCTGAAACGGCCTCCGCCGTCGGTGATATCGCTTGCAAGATGTTTTATTGTCACAGTGCACCCGCCAACGTCAACGCTGTCCGCATCCGCGACAGTGTCCGGGTTCCATGCAGGCGAACCTACACCGCAGAAAGACACGGCGTATTTCACTTCAGGGTATACGCTGCCTGCTCCAGTCGTGCGCGCCGTTATGTAATAATCGCCAGGCACAACCCCATTGCCGCATGAAGCGCTTCCCGTACAAACGTCTGACGTGTCAACCGCAGTCCCGATTTTCACGTTCGTGAACGCCGGCGTGCCAGAAACGGTTTTCATACCCACTGCCAAACTCAAAGAGCTGATATCACACATCCCATTGTCACCGGGTGTGGGGCTGTGACACATATACTGGGAAGGCATGGTAATTTTCCAATAACGGGTTGAAGAGCCGGAAACAACAGACGCCTCGCCGTTCGCGGTCGCTTCGCCTGTACCAACAAGAGGTGCCGCGCTTATCACGCATGGCGATGCCGCGCTCTCGCACGCGCTGCCTGTTGTGAATTTCCACTGGCTGCTCCAAGGCCCGAAAGAAGGCGACGCGCCGCACGCCGACGGCGAAGCCGCGATTTTCCATTTGTATTCGATGCCCTGCGGCAAAGCTGAACCGAAGACGTATGGGCTTGCGCCCACTTTGACATTGTTTACCACAACCGACAAGTCAGAGGATTTTATTACATTGACCTGGTAGCAGTTCGCTCCGCTCACAGCATTCCAGCTTAACGTCGGTGTAGTGGAAGTTGTTCCAGCGTCTGAAGGAGATACCAATGTGGGCGCCGGCATTCTGGTATTGAATGTCCAAAGTATTGTCGGACTTCTGAAACTTGTGCAACTGGTGGCAGAAGGCCAGATTCTCCACTCATAAGTTTTTTGCCACAAAAGCGTGCTCGACGGAACTGTATAAACGCTTGATGTGGGATAGCTTTCTACGACCGGAGTCCCGACACCCTGTTCAAATATTTGCACGTCGTAGCAGTTAGCACCTGTCGAATCCGTCCAGTCCAGCGTCGGCGTTAATTCCGTTATATCGGAACCGCTTGGCGAAGGCGACAAAAGCGACGGCAAACTCACGACTTTCGTGCACGTGTCCGCTACAGCAGGATAGCCTTCGTCATTACCGGCGTAGTCGTCGGCTTTAGACCTGAAACAATACGTATGTTCTAAAACCGGCGTTATGACCGCGTCTGGCAATGTTCTTGTTCCCGCGGAAGATGCGCAATATGGAGTCCAGTCCGTCCATGTGCCGCCGTTGTCATTGTACTGGAAGTTGACGCACTTCACGTTTGAACTGCCGGTGTCAGAAGACGTCCATAACACATTAAATGTTTCTGCAGAAGTCCCGGATAACGCAGTTACGGAAGACGACGGCGCGGTGTAATCCACTTTGTAAGTCCTCGCACTCGTCGGTATAACAATGTCTGAAGGGTTGCCGGCAGCGTCGGTGGCATACACCTGCACCTGGCATTTCGGCGTAGAGCCTTGGTCATTGCAATTGCCCGCAAGGCCGACGGTTATTGTTTTCGTCACTGTCGCCGATGTCCCGGAACACGTCCCGTCCATCGCAACATTTGAAACGCTCCAATCGTTGCACGCCACACCGCTCGTGTCGCTGCAAACATTATATTTGCATGCGGCCAGATCCGAACCGCTTCCATAATCATCCAACGCTGTGATAGCGAACCCGTTTGCATTTACCCACGCACCGTCCGTAGGCGCGGCTGTGAACGCAGACGTCGGCTTGCTCTTGTCTATCTTCACCAGATTTGTCTGTTTGATAGGCGTTTCCTGGTTGGTGTTAAGGTCTTTTGAATAATACCTCACATATCCACTCTGCGTCATGGTTTCTGTTGTCTGTCCACTGATAAGGGTTTTTTCGGTGAATGTGCTGCAATCGACAGGCCCGCTTGTGTCCTGGCAGGTATATGTCTTGCTGCAGCCGACTCCGCCAATGTTATCCGTGCATGTCAATGTCACAACAACATCGCTGTTGTGCCAACTTGTATCGCTGTTGTCCGTTGTCTCGGGCGGCGTCGCGTCTGTTGAATGGCACGTTTTGCTGAGGGAAACAAACCCGCCGCCTCCTGAAATCCCGGCTCCGTCAAGGCTGTAATCGCTTGTAAAAGTAATCGCCCCTGTTGACTGCGCGTTGCAGTCTTTCACAGTTGACGCCCACGCCGAGCCGCTGTATTGTGTGCCGCAGACTGTGAGTATATCATTATTCGCCTCTGTTTTTCCGCTGTGCGTCACATGGACTTCTTCGCCCGCATCGCACGTAAATCCGGGGAACGAACAGCTCGCATAATTCACGTATTGGGCCGTGCTTATCGAAGGCGTTGCGCCAGTCCAGCTAGCGCACGCATCAGTAACAGTGACGCTTGCGTCCACGGCATCGCCTGACAATCCGCCTGTGTCGAAAGCGTCCGCATCGTATGTGTGATCACCAGCAGTCGGCGTTATCGTCCATGTTTCGCTGCATGACGTGTCAACGCCTGTGCACGTTTTGGCTCCATTCGGGCTGCCGGAAATGTCAGTGTATTGTATACTGGCAAGGTCTATGTCATCCGTGGCCGAAGCCGTCACTTTGACGGAATTGCCCGAGGCTATTCTCTTGTTTACTACGCTAAGATCGTCGGTTGCGTGCTTCAATGCCAACGATATCGATGGCGGGCCGTTGACTGTGACAGAAACCGTTTTTGTGTCATCGAATGGCGCGATCCAGCTGGGTTCACTGGACGACGCCGTGGCTTTGGATTTTATTGTGTAGGTATACGACCCTCCTGCGGCGGGCGCAGTCGGGCTGAACGTAAACGTAGACCACGAACAACCGGGCTGGTCATTCCAATGGTATTGAAGTTTCGTGCCATCGTTGTCGAACAATGCGCGATGCTCATACGGCTGCGTGCCGCCGGCTGCTGTGCTGGAAGTCGCAAGGACGTCATAATTTATGTTGAACGACGATCCGGCGTTTACCGCACCGGCAGGACCGTTTGCGTTTTTCAAGGCTGTAAACTCGCACACTTGGCAATCAGGTTGTCCTGTCCCCAAAACATGGCACTGTGTCTCGGAACCGCAAACGGTTTCTCCCACAACGCAATTGCCAGAAGAGCATGAATAAACTTTCTTTGTTGTCAGGTCTGCGCTACAGCCATCAACAAAATCACCGCTGGCGCCGTTGCATGTTTCTAGATAACCAGTACCATCAGTATCGTGGTAATGGCAATTTCCTGCAGCAGCATACGTATTAAATCTTATGACATTGTCAAGCGACGCTGCGCTTGAAAGGGTGGAAAACGGAGACGCGCTATCGTAACCGGAAAAAACGCCGGCAGAAGGCAATATGTCAGCCGCAACAGGATAACCGAAATACGCGGATAAGACAGCAACCCACGCAATCAGTGCAAATGAGTTCAGCAAATTTTCTATACCTTTTCGTTTCATCAGGCTATCCACTCACCAACGTTTGTTTAAATATTAAACTTCCTTTAATAATAATATTCATAGGTTCTAACCGGAGGGCAATACAATACAAATCCTTCCCAAAAACCTGGTCAAAGACCTGTTTCTTCCTGCTGTTTTTACAGTTGCCGTTTTAGCCGGGGCGTGCAGCGGCGCTACAACACCGGCAAGGACAGAACCGAATAGCGTGCCAAGCACTGCGCCCACTCCAACCGTGTCCGAGTCCGAAAAGCCTACACCGGCTCCGACACAGCCAATGATTATTGCCGACTCCGAACCTACAGCAACGCCGACAACAAGCCTTCCAACCGAGGAAAGTCCTACAACCGAGCCGGTCGTCCCTTTGGAAGAACAGAAAAAATTCCAAGACCTGCGTCTTGTCGAAAATAAAGATTTTCTGGAAATTTACACGAAAAACGCCGGACAATTATTGGCTAAGATAGGAATTGGTGTCTGGCAGGGAAACGCGGACATATACCCTGTTACCGGCGGAACAAGGGCGGGCCACCTGTGGTCTGAACTGTTGATGTTCAGTCCGGGCAACTGGCTAACAGACAAGGCAGAATCAGAGGGCTTGGTTTTGGAATCTTATGGGACAACCTCGTCGGAAGGCGAATCTGTCGGCTACAAGGGCAAATGGCGCTTTAGGAACCTCTTCGAAACTGAAGCTTCGCACAAATTTTGGGCGGATGAAAATTATGTATTCCATGCCGTAGAAGCTGATATGGAAATGAAAAGTGACATAAACGATGTAGCCGCCGTTTGGATCGAACTGATGAACAAAAGCGGCTCCTACAAGAAAATCGCAACAAAACACAGGACAGGAATCAAGGAAATGGAAATTTCGGGAAAAACCAACAAACATTACCTGGATGAACTGGAACTGGACAACGGCGGATGGGTGGCAATATATGGAGCCGCAGAAAACCAGCAGGGAAGCGCCGCGCTTGTCCTGATGGAATCATCCAGCAGCGTAAAACCGCGATGGTTCGACGGGGAAAATATAGATAACATAGAATTGCATCTGCTGGATCCAAGAGCCACGAGAATGCTGAAAGCTGGCCAAAAATTCCACATTAAGTATATGGTATTGGCAAGCAACCAGCCAAACGATTACCTGTGGGTTGATGATGCAATGAACAAAGCGGGCAAAAATTAACCGGTTTTGAACAGCGCTGAAACGTGATTCTCCGAGATTAACTCGAAGCTGGCCTTTAAGGCTCTGTAGGTCTGTTCATCATAATCAAAATAATCCTTGAAATACACCAAATAATCGCATCTGCCCACATTTTCAATAACAATTTGAGTTTTATTCAGACCGGAATCTACGCTTGCGTGCCGCGGCCCGTACTGATACACGTCAACGGATGAAGAATCGCATTGGTAGGCGACCACAGGAGGAGCGTTGGTACAAATGATCCCTTCACCAACGCATTGCACGTCGCTTAAGCTCCACGGAGGATATGAAACACTCAAAACATGAACCGCATTGTAGGAAAACACAATCAACATCACAAAACTGGTCACGATAAACGCGTAACCTTTGTGGACATTTTTATAAACGTGAAGAACAAAACAGGAAGACATTATAGCCAACAGCGGCACAAATTTTACCGCGAATATCCTGTTTTCGGTGACAGGCAACATCAAAAAAGAAACCGCCAAAAACGCAACCGCGGCAACAACCGGTCCCATTTTTTTGTTTTCGCCTGCACGAAACAGTGAAAATAAGGAAAAAATGACAAGCAACGGATAAAATTGAAGGCTTTTCTTTATCGCATACAAAACGTCCCCCTGCTGAAGATTTGCCGCCAAAGAGTTGGCAAATCCCGCGCTGAAATTTAAGTTGAAAAACTCAACAGGCGTGTAAACAAATCTGTTGAAAACAAGATAATCGGTGGCCATTTCAAACGGTATTGCTATCACTATCGCCGGCACGAACAAACGTTTCAGGTCGCGTTTTTCCAGCAAGGACACCGCGAAAAATGGTGCCAGCAACAAAACGGAATCGAACCTGGCCAAAAACGCCAGCCCGCCGAATATTCCCGCATAAAGGTCGCTTTTTTTGCCGTTGTCCAGCCAAAAATACAGGAATAACAGGAACAGTGTCATGGCCGGTATATCGCTCAGCGTTGCCGCTGTAAACAGCTGCGTCCACCAGTTAGACCAGTACAAAAACGCGGAAAACAGAGACGGCAAATAACTGCGCGTTATTTTATAGCTTATCCTGAAGATCAAAAATGCCGAAAGCAAATGCAACAAGGCCATCTCCAGCCTGCCGAAAAACCAGTCCGGGAATATCATTAAAGCGGACAACGGAGACCGGATATAATTGACGTGCGCATAACTTCCGTCTATGATAGATCTGGAATAAGCAAGGTATTGGAAACCGTCCCAGTCAACGTATTCGAAATTGTACGCCCGCAGGAAATTGGCCGCTGTAAGCGCCAACAACAAGACACCAACCAAAACCGCATAAACTCTGGTTTTATCCTTTGCCATAAACGACCTCGTATAATGCCGCATCCCCGAAAGATTTTACCAATTTGAACCTGTCAGACCCGATATTGGAATAAATTACATTGCTTTTGTAAGATGACGGCATAATCATAGAGTTGGGTGAAGTCCACCCGGCGATCAAAATATGGGAAACACTGTTACTTTCCAGCATGTCTAACGCGTCGCCCAACACGGACGTCTTGTATAAACTTCTCAGTTCCCACGAGTCCAACGGGACAAAGGTCGCATTGGCATAATACCACCTGATTTCGTATGTGGCTACCTTGGCGCCTTCCGGCAGGTTCTGCGACATCCAGTTCCACATTTGGCTGTCTCCGGGATAGCATATGTCCAGCGCCTTGTCCTTGTATTTAACATAACTCATAATATTATTCTGGCTTATCCCGTGGCATTCGTTCCAGTACGACGCGAATACCAGGGAATTCGCATACAGCATGGACAGCAAAGAAACGGCAACAATTCCTGGCAATTTGTTCTTAAACAGGCCCGATACAAGATAAGAGGACATGACAGACACAGGAACTGCCAGCAATATCACATACCTTTCAAACTGGTTTACCATAAAAACGTAGGCAAAAAGGCCTGACAACAGCCAAAAAATAAAAATTCCAAGGCCTTTCCTCTTGCTTCTGGCGGCATATGCGACTGCAGGCAGGGCAAGCAATGAAATGAAAGGCCTCAGCCCGTTGTTGAACGTGGTATTCAACCCATCCGCATAGGAAAACAGGAATGAATTGGCTGCTGAAACAAAACTGGCGGCATCGCTATAACCGAACCCTATCAATTTAGCCATTATTCTGAAATGCTCATTGTTCGCAGCTTGGATATTATCATCCAGGTAATAACCGCCCCCGAAAGGCCACACGGGGTTTCCCAGCAGCACCAAATTGCGCGCATACCAGGGTGATATCGTCAGCATGAACAACAACAAAGGAACAATGGCACGGCTGTCTATTTTACGGTTATAATGAATACAACAAGCCAACAAAATGGGCACATAAAATAACCCCAAATAAGAAGACAGTGCAGAAAATCCGCCTACAACTGATGACAAAAAAAGCAGCTTCCTTTCCCCGGTCTTGAAAAACAAATAAAGAAGAAAGACGGCAAAAGAAAATTGGAACAAAAGATAAATATAAAACGTGTAATAACGGGAAAAAAGTATTGTCAACGGGAACGACACGAAAATTGCGGTGGATACCAGTGTTTCCCTTTCTTTGCGGAAGACTTCACTGGATATTTTATATATTAACAATACAGACATCAAAAACATGAACGGCGAAACCGATTTTAGCAGCGCCTCATTGAATCCAGAAAATGCCGACAGATAAACCCCAAGCAACTGGTACGCAGAAGGGTAATTGGCCGATGTGTACAACGATATGGAAGGTCCGCCTGCTACGAACGGTATTTTCCCTTCGGAAAATATTATCCTCGTCCATTCAATCCCATAAGCCATGGAATCCACGTAAAGCTCTGTATAGGCCAACGAATTGTAAAAAGAAAAAAATACAAAAGGGAAGGAAACCGCAACCAATAAAACATGCAACTTCCCGGGCTTGGGAAAACGCCATTTTTCCACCATCAAATCTTTTTTATTCGAGTACAATCCAGCCAGGATCAGCAAGACGTATGAAACACTTATCGGGATTGCCGTTATCCCTAACGAATGCCCCAAAATTGTCATGATTATCGAATTCGTTCCTGTTCCGAAGGAAAAAGAATACAGGATCCTCATGCACAAACCGCTTTTTTTGACTATGGTTTTGGAAATCAGGTATCCGGAAAAAAATATCACTATCCATCCGAGTAGAAAATATCCGGCTTGGGACACCGTAAAATTGATCGGAAAAGAAAGATTGGACAAAACGGCTGCGAGCAGGCCGTAATCTGCGATTTTCACACCGATAAGCAGGAAGATTGATATAATTCCTATCAATACAACGTGCCGCAGGTATTTCCCGTCAACCAGGATTATCAGCGCTATCCAATTTATAAAAAACAAAATGTTGAACATTGGATAAAGGTTAAACACTGCAACCAATGCAATTTGAACCAGAATTGCTGCTATACCGATTTGTAATTTCATTTATTCCGGCCTTCGGTTGAAATTATCTCCAAAGACTTCAAGTAAAAAGGGACGGCATACGGATAAACGCCCGCATACAAAAATTTAACAGGCATGGGAACATCCTTTTCGATAGTTACCAAGCTGCTTGTGTTTTTCCTGTATATGACTTCCAGCGCATCCCACTTGACGCCGTCGAACGCGTTTATATCCACATTGGAATCAGACTCGTCCAGATAAGTTAACTTGATCTTTCCTTTCGGGACGTTGAAAAGGATAATGAAACTCTGCAAACTGTATGCCGGGGATGCCAAATGGCCTCTGGATTGTTCCCAGTTGCCTACGAAATGGGCGCCGTCCGCGTAATAAGCATTGGGTGCATTCAATTTCAGCTCCGCACTGTACAATTCAAGCCCTTCATCGGAAGAAATTTCCAGCGATTTGTATTTCAGGACTTCCTGTTTTAGGGGTATGATATACAGCTGCCTGTTTTTTGTGTGCGCTATCTCAATTTCTGCAGGCACGCTCCTGTTATCCACGACATAACTCAATCGTATGCTCTCCCTGTAAGGGGTTTTTTCCGGTTTGGTGTCGTTGAAATACAGGTACAGGTAAGGTCCGAATATGTCCGTGACCGGAGGTCCTATTTTCAAATTGGAATAATCCATCGTGATCACGTTTCCACCGCCGCTTCTTGTCTCAATGTTTGAGGTTTTGTTCAATGTTATCCAGTTGTCGTAAGGACAATTGGGATCAAACTTAAACAGCCACAGCTCGTTCTTGCCGTATAATTTTTCGTAGCATTTGCTTCGGAAAAACTTGTTTTCGTCCCAGTCCGTGTTAAGTATGTTGAAAAATGTGGAAAACGCCACGTAACTGGCATTGAACCCTCTGAGAATGTCAAAAGCCTCCCGGGAATCGGGTGCGGTAGAGACAATCTTTATCTTGTAAAGGTTGTCGGCTTTCAGTGAGTCTCTGGCTAAAGTAGGATCAAAGATGATGAAAGGAAACGTGACCCTTCTTTCGGATAGCACGGGTATCCACGTTGTAGGCGTACCGAATGGGAAGTCGTTGAATATTGTCTCCCCCGGCGCAACCGTGTTTTTTGTAAAATTGAGGAATTCTATGTCCCCTTCTGTAATGTACTTATAATCGTGTTTGTCCGCCTGCACATACATTAAAAGCACGGGCAGGGCGGATATAAAGGCTATGAAAATGACGGGCTCTACCCGCCTGTTTCCTAAGATTTTATCTATAAGGTAAGCGGCCGACAGGACAGCCGGTATAAACATCTGGTATAAAACCCTTTCCGGAAGCAGGTAGTACAAAAATGGCGTATTAAGCCCGGGAATGAATTTTGTCATTGCAGACGCAACCGGTAACAGCAATTTAAACGACAATATTAGCAGCGAAATAAACCAGAAATACCAGATTATTTTAAGCCTCTTGTCGTCGAAAAACAGGACGCCCGCCAGCCCCAGAGTCAACAAGCTGACATTGACGTAATTCATTATGCCGTCGACATTAGGAGCCCACGCCGCCCCCGATATTACGTCCAGACTGGGATAAAATTTTTCAACTTGAATCTTGTGCTCCACCGAAGAACTAAGGCTCAAAACATTAGGGATGTACGGTGCCGCTAACAAGGCGAACAGGAAAAGGTATTTGAAAACACTGCTTTTACTGATTTTAAGCGCTACCAGTGACAGCAAAAAAAGGAACACGAAAGGGTATGGATTTACAAGGAGCGTTGACGCTGTTAAAAAACCCAAAACCAAAACGCTGCCGTTTTTGCGCACAGTGCGGATCAAAAACACGACGGCTATCACCTGTATCAAATTCGCCATCAAGTTGGGGTAAATTCCCAGCGTGAGAAGCTTGAATGGCGACACGGCTCCCGGAATTAAAAGGGCGGAATAAAAGCCGACATTCTTTGACAGCAGGCTCTTGCCAGCAACATATACCGCCAAAACAAGCAACGAGAACATTGCATGGCCGGCAAAAAACATCAACGCGAAATAATCTGAACCAGATAACACATAAAGCTCAGATATTATCGCATGGTAACCCATCGGGTATCTTACAGGTGATACTTCCGGATAAAGTGTAATGGATCCGGGGATTTTACCCGCGCCAAGTATTTCTTTCACCAACAACGCATGTAATTTGGAATCGTCGCCCACCGGAAAAGGGCCTATATTTTCGAAGGCTATAGAAGCGACGTCAGACCTGGGTATTTGGACAAGAAACGTCGATACAACGATTAAAGCCAACCCAGCAAACAGCATTCTCTCTTCTCTGTCAATTTTCAGGAATCTGTCCTGCCTGTAAAACACAACAGGGACCAGAGAAACCAGTATTAAAGCGGGCGTCCACATGAACTTCACACCGATAAAAGAAAGGTAATAACCCGCGATTATCTGATAAGCAAGCCCCATTATCGAGGAAATGACCAAATACTCCGCCAGATTATATTTTCCGCCGGAAAAACGGGAAAAAATAGAAATGCCGGGAACCAGCAACAAAATAATCAGCGAACCCGCCAATTTCGTAAACGGGATCAAATAAAGAAGAAATGCCGTCGCCAACCCCAAAAGCAGCCACCTGTCTCTGTGAATGCAAGAAAAAACATTTCTCATGGACAACTGTAGCACGATTAATAAATAGACTTTTATGTAATATTTAAGCATGGCTCCAATCAGCGCAAAACAGCTTAATATGGGGCTGAAAATTCTGAACAGCAACATAAATTCAAAGGCGTTCCCCTATAAGCTGAATTTTGCCACAACCTACTGGTGCAATTCCAAGTGCAACCATTGCAGCATATGGAAAAAACGGCCGAAAAATGAAATGACGCTTGATGAAATAAGGAGTTTTGCGCAGAACAACGGCTTCTTTTCATGGGTCAACATGACAGGCGGGGAGCCCTTCTTGAGAAGGGATATTACAGGGATAGCGCAGGCGTTCGCAGAAAACTCCAGGAATTTGTACCTTATGAACATTACCACAAACTGTTTCAATCCGGATTACATCGTAAGCAAGGTCAGGGAACTTCTGTCTCTGAAAATACCGAGATTCATAACCGTGGTCAGTTTGGACGGCGATAAAGAAACGTACAAAGAAGTGAGGGGCGTGGACTGGTACGACAAGGTTATAGAAACTTATAAAGCTCTCAAAGCGCTTGCTGGAGAACACAACAGGTTCGATGCTTTTTTCGGTTACACTATAAACCCGTTTAACCAGGGCAAGTTCAACAGGACTTTCGCCGCTCTGAAAGATTCCGTGCCGGGCATACGCGCCGCAGACGTGCATGTGAACATCTTTCACACATCACAGCATTATTATGACAACATGAGTCCGAAGACGGACTATGAACTGTACAAGAAATCAGTTCTGGCTGAACTTGAAGAAATAGAAAAAATTAAGCAAAGCAACGTGCTTAGCCCCATAGGTTTTTTGGAAGAAAGGTATGTTCATTTTGCTAAGCAGTATATAGCAACGGGAAAAACGCCGATGACGTGCAAGGCGCTGTCCACGTCTGTATTTGTGGATCCGTGGGGCAATGTGTTTCCGTGCACCATATACGGAAGGATTCTGGGAAATCTGAGGAAAAACGATTTCAGCCTGCAAAAAATATTGTTCTCGGAGTTTTCAAATCAAACGAAAAGGGAAATAAACGAGCTTAAATGCCCCAACTGCTGGACGCCATGCGAAGCGTACCAGATGATGCTTGCCAACATGGGAAAGACTATCAAACCATAACTCACTCAAAAATTTCCTCTATGATCTTTCCGTCCATTTCTTTGCTGCGCATGCCAAATAAACGGAGTATTGTGGGTGCTACGTCCACTATCGATATGTCGTCGATTTTCTGTCCGCTTTTTATCCCTTTTCCGGAAGCCATGAAAATGCCGTCAAACTTATGGGTCCCGGTATCCCGGACGCTCTGTTCAAAAAGCAAAGCTGACCGCATGCCGCCCGCCACGGTATAATCCTCAGCCGCTTCTATAAGGATGTCCGGTGCATCGCTTACGGGATTTTTGTACAGCACATCAGCCTTGAATATGTTTTTTATCACCGTTTTCCCGGACTCTGGGTCTTTGACACTTTTCAGTTTTCCAATGATCTCGTCCCTGATTTTCTCGTAGTCGTTACCCGTGACCAGGTTACGGTTGATGTACACACCGGATTCATAATAGCTGGAAGAAAAGGCCTTGCTGTTGGCAATATCTATGTCAAGCGTCGGCCGCCGGATTACCGAAGACGGTCTCAGGCCGAAAAATAAAATCACACGCCGGATAGTTTCCACCAATTTCGTTGTCCTCAAAAACGAGGCTATAAAAACCGCGGCTTTTTTTACGGGCGTATCGCTTGATTTAAGCAGTTTGAGGTACCCCTGCTCCTTCAGCCACGTGTCGACAAAAAATTTTCTCTTAAGCCTGCCGGCCCCGTGGTCGGAAACAACGAAAGTTGTCGTGTTATTGCCGGCCTTTTCCGCGAATTCGCCGACTATCGAATCCATCCTCTGGAAATATTTCAGCATGCCGGCCTTGTCTTCCCACATGCAAGTCTGTATCCGGTCGGTGCCTGTGAAGACTATCACGAAAACGTCCCAGTCTTCGTTTTCCAGGAATTCCAGGCCGGCCTTTGCCATGCTGTCGGTCGTTCCGTAAATGTCCTCCAAAAATCCGCCTTTGCTAGTGTTGAAATATCCCTTTTCATCAACCGTATAGCCTTTCAGTGCCAGACCATCTGCCAACTCAGGAGGGTACGTAACCGTCTTGGTTGCAAGCAGGCCGGAAACCAGAACACCGTTTAATTCTCTCGGAGGGTACGTGCCCGGCACATTAATGATTATGGACCTCTTACCGCTCATCCCGATTGTCTCCCAAAACCATTTGCCTTTGACATCGGTTGACATCGGTATGTAGCTTTTGTAATCGGGCCTGTTACGCTGCTGGAAACCAAACACACCGTGCTTGCCCGGTGTCATACCTGTGGAAAACGACGACCACGCAGCAAGTGAAATTATGGGAAACACTGAACCGAGCTTGCCCCTGCAACCGCTATTTGCCAATTTCGCCAGGTTTGGCAGCTTGCCCGCCTCTATCCAAGGGTCTAGCAGATCCCATGTCGCACCATCCAAACCTATTACCAGAACTCTGTTATTTTCATTGGGTATGCCCATGGATTGTCACGCTTTGATCAACGCTTCGTAGTCGTACGGTTGTTAAACCTTGTAAATAAAAAAATTAATCATATTTCTGAACCACTTTGACAGGTCTGCTTCTGATGCCAAAAAGATTTTTTAAATGATCAAAGAGATCAAACAAGAATTCCATGAAACCATCCTAATATGCATTGATTTCAAACAGTATTTATATCTTTATCCACGGATACAAATGTTCTCTTCCCCCGCTTGGATTTGGGTATTTCATCAACCACGCTTACATCTATTTTCGCGTCTTCGTCCAACCTCGACTTCAGCGCACGTTCCACGGCATCCTCTATGTTTTTTGCGCCTTTGAACGGGACGACATCCGCCCGGAATTTGCTATTTCCCAAATAAATCACGGAAAATTTAAACAAGTCTGGTATAGGCGCTATGGCGTCAGCGATGTCCGCGGGCGTAAATACCTTTCCCGATTTCATGATTATCATGTCTTCCTTCCTCCCTTTCACGGCTTTTATCGTCGGCAATGTCCTTCCGCAAGAACATCCGTCGGAAGTTTCTATCACGTCACCCATATCGTATCTTATCATAGGCAGCATGTAATTCGCCAAACCCGTGATTACGTCCGTTCCTTCCCCGCCCAATTCCATTATAACGCTGTCCGCATCGACGTGATAATCTTCCCTTTTTTCACACTGCCACGCCAACCTGTTAAACTCGGTCGTGCCATACTGGTCGAAAGGCTCGACGCCGAACGCGTCGGCTATCCTTTTCCTCATCTGGTTTGTTATCATTTCGGCATGCGTTATCACCGTTTCCGCATCTATCCTGATACCGAAACGCAACATTTTTTGCGCGATCGAATAAAGTATGCCGCCGTAATAATAGACATAGCCGGTATTTTTGCTTTGCAAAATCTTTAGCTGCTCGTCTTCCGAAAGGCTGCACGGTACGTACACCTTGTTCATGAAACCGAAATCGTTATAGGCCCTTTTCTCGAAGTCTTTCCACCAATAATAGACCAAGGGCTTCCAGGGCTTGTACCCCGCGACCATCAAGCCTCTAAGGTAAACCGCTTCCAAATAATCGTTGGCCCGCTCGTCAAATATCATCTCCAGGGGATTGCCGGACGTGCCGGAAGTCGCGCGCAAAGTTAATTTGCTCACATCGTGCGTCCGCTGATAATTTGCGGCCATCATCGATTTGTAGTTTTCCAGCACATCCTTCCTGGTTATTACAGGAAGCTTGGAAATATCTCCGACGGTTTTGATTTTGCTTATATCGACGTCGTTTTTTTTCCAAAGATCGTGATAAAAAGGAACGTTTCTCTCCGCATGCATCAGAAGGCCGCGCAGCATCTTATTCCTGAGTTTTTCCAGGTCTCCCTTTTTTGCCCACTGGTTTTTCATGACACGCTTGAGATAATACAACTTTCTGGCTAACATGGGAACACAATATGAAATCACCGGTATAATTTATTAACATGACAAAAAGATCGGTTTAATTGACTGCAACCAAAAACTTATTTCAGTACCGCTTTGCTGACTGTTAGCTTCACTCCAAGAAAAGTTTTTACTGAATCAACAAAATCAAAAAATCTTTCCACCATGCCACCACTTCACTGATAACTATTTATTGTGAACCAATATTATTTATAGTTTACTATCTCCACCATATCCACAGCGCTCCATTCACCATTCCAATCGCCGCAGGGCCCGCCTGAAACGCCGGAAACACGGACAACGGTCTCCGAGCCTGCAAACTCTGAAATGTCAATGGAAAACAGGACCCAACCGTCGTTAGAGTTTACCACGAACTCCCGCCTTTTCTCATTTTCACCGCTCTTGGCTGAAAGCGCAATTATTGAATCATCGCAGCGCGTGGCGTTTGCAAAGGGAGCTTTTCCGGCTACGTTGGCTGAGGCCACCTGCAGCTTGTATTTATTGCCCGCCACCAGATTAAACTTGTTCTCCATATAACGCGGCTGCGTTGTCGAAACAGGGTGCAGCAAAACTATGCCCTGTCTGCCGTCTATGGACCGGTTGGTCCAGAACAACTCAACGACCGCTGTTTCCCACAACCTCATTTCTTGTACGGTAGAGAAACCGTAAGAAACTGAAGCCCCCTCCGCGTTGCTTGGTTCCCCCATCGTTGTTCTTTTGTCCTGCACAGAAGAAACCAAAAAAAACAACGCGGCAACCACAACCAAAATCAAGGCAAAAGGCACTACAATGATATTGTTTACTTCCCACTTTCCTATGTACACCGGAAGGTCACTATTTTTAGTGGGTTTTCGCGATATAAAAGTTAACGTACCGATAATAGCTGAAATGGGTTGCACATCAGATTTGTATAATGGGCGTTTGCCAGCATGCAACCGCAAGGTTTCTTAAGTTCCTTCCTCATGGACATGGCCTTTTTGGAAAACCATAAACGCCTGAAATCATAATCCGCGTCCCTCAAATTTCCGACCGCCGAGTTTTTCACACAGCTCAACCACAGGTCGCCCTTCGGCATTATACACGCAGAAGCGAAACCGGCAAAGCACCTGTGCGCCTTCCCGGACGCCAGAGTCCTATAAAAGGCGTTTCTTGCCAGCTTTATTAAAATCAAAGGCAATTTTTTGGGGTTTCTGTCCTGTAACATGAGGTTTTTTAGGGCCGCGTTGTAATCTTTCGGCCGCATATCGTCGTTTTCGTTGTAAAGGTTGGACCTGTTTTCCGCAACTTCTGCTATAAAGGAATCCGGCTTAAGCTCGCCTCTTACAAAAGCGCAAATTTCATCCATCATGCCTACATTAAATTTTGATATCACCGTGTTAACCCCTATCGATAACCTGCTATCATCCAACATTCTGAGTGCAGAATAGGATTCAAGTAAACGCTTAAAGCTGCCATCCATACCCCTGATTTCGTCATGTTCCTTTTCAACCCCATCCAACGACAAATTTACCATAACCCTCATGCCTTCGCACTCGTCTAAGATGCGTTCGACATCGCTTGCAATTTTTTTAGGCACATAACCATTTGTGGGAAGTGTCATGAACATCGGCCTTGAAGCGCGATAAATATCGGATACAACGTCAACAAGATCCCTGCGGAAAAAAGGCTCCCCGCCCGTGACAGTAACCCAGAACACATTCCCCAAATTGCTGAAAATTTTCCCGTATTCATCGGCCGTAAGCTCATTCTTCGCCATTTCCGGGTGAGCCAAATACAATTTGCCGATATTACAGGTTTTGCACATGAAATTGCATACATCGGTGACGGTCACGGTTATGTTTGCCGGCAGCGGCCTGCCCGCGCCGAACTCCCTGAACAGGTTATAACCAGCAATCTTTGGAATGAGGCCGATCATTTGGAATTGCCTCTCCTGTACTTTGGCCACATGAACAACACTTTATTGGACTTATAATCCATAAGACCCAAAAAACGGGAAAACATTTCCACCAAGATCGCCGAAACCGACCAAGCGGCCTGCTTCAACCCGAATTTCCTAACAGCCGCACATCTCGCCAGCGATTTTAATAGCAGCAAATTATCCATGGTGGACACGGAATAATTATTCAGCTTTCTGACTTGCAAATGGCCTGAAAACACCCGCCTTCTTTGCATTACAAAACCGCTCAAATGCGCAGGCCCGGAACTCATGACCATGGAAAAAGGCGCGTATTGGATCCTATAACCGCGCTTGATTATCTCGGATTCTATGAACGCTTCATCCGCCGCTATGTTTTCGGGTATTTTGTCAAAAACTTTCCTGAACGCTATCATCTCGCCTCCCTTCGGCCGCTTTTCGGAAATTATATGGTGCATTTCCCATACCAGAAAATTCAGGAAGCCGCAATAAGTTTTGGTGTCGTCCATTGAAACCGGACGGGAAGACGACATCCCGACTCCCGGATTTTCAAAAGGCTGCAAAAGGGCTGCTAACGCGTTTTTGCGCAGGACTATGTCAGCGCTGCAAAGAACTACCAAACCGCTCTTGATCCTGGATAACGCCTTGTTTATGGCCGCCGCTTTTCCACGCCTTTCCTTTTCCTCGATTACAGTTATCCTGCTATCCGCCTGAAAATTGAACTTATCCGGACCGCATTTTACGAGTACAATTTTGTCAAGAATAAAATCCTTTCTTACCTTAGAACGTAACACGTCTTTAATAAGTATAGAGGCATCGTCACCGAAAGACGTTACTATTATGGAAAACTTTTGCCGCATATTTGTATAGTCCGACCGCCAGCTTAATAAGTGTGATCTTTGAAAAGCCTTTTCGGATGAAAATCCAATTCTCTTTCAGCGAGTTTCGTTTCCAATTTCGTATCGGTGGAAAAGCTCTCTATTCTTGACAAATTTATCGGCAAAGTCAGACCGATTTTTTTCGCAACAGGCTCTGCAAAACCCAAAGCGAATTTGACCAAGTTAACCGGGATATTGATCTTTATGAATTTCCTGTTCTTGCCCAAAACAAAAATAATGTCATTCAGGCTTATGGACTCTGTATTAACCAGATACACCCCGCCTTTTCTGCCCGGTTCTGCGACCTTTATCGCTGTTTCGGCTAGATCATCCACATGAACCATATGTACGAGGTTCCGGCCGTCTCCGATAATCGGAACCGCTCCCAATTTCATAAATTTGTCCAATTTTCTAATGTCACTCCTGTCCCTGCCGCCGTAAACTGTGGACGGCCGCAAAACAACCGCGTTTATTTTATGCTTCCTGCAATACTCCAAAACCAGCCGCTCGCTTTCGTATTTGGTTTTTTGATAGGGTGCCAATGGTTTGCACGGGGTTTTTTCGGTTACAATAATATTACGCTTAATGTCGCCGTAAACCGCCACGCTGCTGAAATGGACAAACTTCTTCACGCCACTTCTACTGCATTCCTCAAGCAGGTTTTTCGTCCCTTCAACATTGTTAATTCTGTATTCGTCATACGCTTTTTCGGATGTCGCGTTTATGTCGCCTGTCGTGGCGAGGTGGAAAACAACATCAATGCCTTCCGCGACGCCGTCAATGGAGGCGCTGTCCCGTAGATCGCCGATTCTTACATCTCGGCATAAAACACTCGTTTTCTCGGAAGGCTTCCTTACCAGGCACCTCACAAAAACGTTTTTCTGATCTCTCAGTTTCCTCAACAAACGCCTGCCTATAAAACCGTTGGCGCCTGTCACAAGCACGGATAACTTACGCACCAAAATACCCCTGTTGGGCCAAATTTTGCAATATGTCCTCCATGTCCACGATCCGCGTGCCCGCCGCGTCTTCATGGCCTTTGACAGCAACGTTTTGGACCATGACATTCAATGTGTAAAATAGCCAATCTTTCAGTTTTCCCGAAATATCGGGCTTGACGGAACCAAGATTGGAAACTTCATTCCCATCGGTTCCTAAATCATAAAGGAACGTGGCATTGGTGCCGTCCTTTCTCTCCTTGAATATCATTTTGTGGCTGTCATTGAAAACGGCATATCCTCCGTATGGAAAGTCTTTAACACGACCGCTTACAGCTATGAGATTTCTGTCCCGCTCAATGTTTAACGCGCTTTTCCCGCTGAAATTAAACGGCGCATCCATCTTAAGTATGTCCAAAACTGTGGGCAACACGTCCACGATTCCGACTCTTTCCTGTACAATCTGATGACTGGAACCCGGGTATTTAATTATCAGCGGCACCCGCAAAACTTCATTGAACAACGAAAACCCGTGACCCGCATATCCGGTAGGAAAATCGTCTGAGAAATAATCGGATCCCGTGTGGTTGTAAAGCGTTTCGCCATGGTCCGAAAGGATTACTATGATGGTATTGTCGTATATTCCGTAACCTTTCAATTTGTCGATGAATTCGCCCAGATAATAATCTACCTGGGTTATGCTGTCATCGTAACCGCCGATAATCCTGTTCACATCGCTGCTGTTGGCAGCTTCTTCGTCATTGGAAAATCGCAGTTTGGAAAAATCAAGCTCTGCGCAGCGAAGCGACAAATTGAACCTGCTTTGGGACTCCAGATAAAATTTTTGGAACTCCGGCAGCGGCTCGTAAGGGCAATGGACATCAAAATAATGCAAAAAAAGGAAGAATTTATTCGTACGGTTGGCTTCCAGCCATTCAATTGCCCGCGAAGTTATTTGCGGGGCCGGATTTTTAATTTGCATATAACTGTCGTCATATATGTCGAACCCGTTCTCGAAACCCAACCTACCCGCCACGTACCCGCCGCTAGTAAACGCCACAGTGGAATAACCGTTGCCCTTCAATACCGTAGCTATATTCGGATGCGCTACGAATTCTTTTCGTGCCAAAGAAGCCATGTAATCGTCCGACATATTTGCGCTGAGGTTGTAAGGGTATATTTCCGGCGGATATTTGGAAGTAAATATAGAAACATGGGAAGGCAGCGTCCACGATGCCTGTGAAATCGCGTTTTCAAACACAATGGAATCCTTGGCCAAGGCGTCTATGTTCGGTGATGTGTCCCTATGGTAACCGTAAACTCCCAAATGGTCCGCCCTTAACGTGTCTATGGAGATCAGAATTACATTGTAACCTTTATTCCCCCGGGAAAAAAGTAACGATAAAAAAACAACGGTTAAAAGAACCGCTCCGTACGCAAACTTGACATTTTTCCGCTTTTTATTCATTTTAACGCCTATGAAATATATCCCAATACCATTAATATGCCGTACGCTATGCCGCAATACCGCATGTAAATCCTGGCTATAAATGGGTTTTCCATCCTGAGAATCCAAAACAAGGCCGCCGACAAAGATACCGTGAACACCGGCGTGTAAACATTCTTGAAAAACACATAAACCAAAAATGCTGCGACAACCGAAAACGCCAATGAAATATTCGCTATCAAAACGCTCTTTTCATTTCCCAGCTTGGACACCGTGGTAGCCAACCCCCTCCTTCTGTCTGATGCCACGTGCCCTATCTCATGGATGACTTGGAAGGGGACAGAAACGAAGGCAATTAATACGGACATAAGCAGGCTTTCCAGCGCAATTCCAGAATAGGTTGCGGCCCCGATCAGGAACAAATCCGCAAAGGAAATTGAATTGACAAAAGTTCCAACCAACGGCCTGGACTTCAGGAATATCCTAGAATGGGAATAGGATATCGCCAAAGCGGCGCCAAGCAAAGTAAGAAGAAACGCCACAAAAGAGATCAAAATTGCCGCCGACAAGGACGCGATTAACATTGAAACAGACAAATAACATGCACTCCTCCGGTATTTGCCTTTATTGTCGAAATATTCATTGAAAGAATAAGCGAAAGCCAGGGCGAAAAAGGACAAAACGATCAGCAAATAAAAATTATAACCCAGAATAAAGGATTTTGAAGATGATAAATAACCCATAGCAGGCAGGCCCAGTATGTGAACCCATTCTTTGATCCTTACGAACCCCGCAACGCTTTCCATTCTGATGCCTTCAATATACATAAACCGGCCTGTTAAATATAATTTATGGGCAGGAAAAACAAAGCTGGCTTCCTTCTTGTGTTTTTCGCTTTTACCATTCTATCGGGCGCATCGACCGAACTCGCAGAAAAGGAAAAAATAGAAGCTTCTATTGAAAATGGTGTGCGGTTTTTGCGCGCTGGGCAATTGGAAAACGGGGAATTTTTAACATATAATTTGAAGCTGGGAAAGGAACTGAAACGCTCTCCTTACATAACGTCATTGATTATGCATTCCATTGCGGCTGTAAAAAACAACGCCGACACGGAAGAGATAAGAAGAAATGGTGTGGCATTTTTGCTGAGTGCCAGGGAAAACGGTACGTTCTGGAGGTTCAGTAAAACATTCCCGTTGGACACGGACGACACGTTTTTGAGCATGTACGCATTGGCCGAAAACGGCATAAAAACGGATGAAAAATCAGTTGAAAGTCTTTTGCGCCATAGGAACCGTGAAGGGTTGTTCTTTTTATGGATCACCAACACTACGGCCGAAAACAAGAGATTTCAATTTCCGAATATAGATCATTTGAATGGGTTCACACTCAAAACGAACATATCGACCGAAGACATGAAAAGAGTCAAGAACTTCGCCGAAGACAACTTGGGCGAGGATAATCTGTACTACTCATGGATTTTGGAACTGATTGGCAAAAATAAAACCTTGCACAAACAAACGTTTTCATATGTTGGGTGTGAAGAAAACCTGAATGCGCTTTCCTATTTTTCGTTCACCAACAAAAGCTTTGACTCGCATGACGCGGTTTGCACTTACCTGAAAGAAAGCATGATCGCCAGGAATTACCAATGTTGCATGTACTGCGCGTCCCCCTATGTGCTTTTTTACTTATACACAAGGGCTTACAGCGACGCCCGTGCTACATGCCTGCAAGAAGGTGTCAATATCATAACCGAAGAACTCGTTAAAAATCAGGGCAAGGACGGCTGCTGGGGCAGCCCGTTGGACACGTCAATGGCAACGGTCTCGTTGATAAACGCAGGTTACGAGGGGCCTTCGCTAAAAAGGGCCGTCTCGTGCATACTAGCCCGCCAACGAGGCGACGGCGGCTGGGACAAGGATGTAATCGCGCCAGCGGACGGCTCCAGAGAAATAACAACAGCGGTAAGCCTGGAAGCTCTGGCAAAATACGAAACGCAGGACGGGAAAATCTAAGCTTTTTTGCACCGTAAAGAATCGTACAAGGAGTTGTAATAGTCCAGCATCCCGTCCTGCCGCTCAAGCGCGACGATGTCCAAGCTTTCGAAACTCGTGTTGCTGCCCTGAAGATAATTGCTTACGCTGAAATACTGGCCTGTCTTTTCACCAGTCACATAGATATTTATTGCCCTGCATGCAAGGAACGCCGCTCCCTGCGGAACCGACAACTCAACTGCCGGCATCAGCTTGCCGCAGCCCTGGAAGTTGCCCGAAAAAACCGTATAGGCCATTTGTTCACTGGTCTTGATTACGCCGACAAAAGTTCTGTTAAAGCGCTTTCCTGAAGAATATATCTTCCACAAAACGCCCTCGGCAGGCGTCCTATCGATGTTATAGTCCAGATGCCTTTCCTCATACGAAGCTCGTTGAAAGAATTCATCGGGCAGCTGCAGTTTTTTCAGGCATCGCTCTTCTGTGAAAGGCTGTGCAACATTAACACCGGATAAAAGAAAAACTATGGCGCCTGCCACGGCCACAACAAAAACCGGTATCAATAAGTAGGCGCTAATCGGCTGGCCGCTTCCAAGGCGCATAAAAAGATAATGCAAAACCTGTATAAATAAGGTTCAATTTAGGCATTTCCAGACCACGCCCAGAACATATATCGAATATAACAGGTTTTCATCCACCGCCTCTTTCCTGTAATTTGGGATAAAACCAAAAATCTTGCTATAGCAACGGGATAATAATCGGCTAGACGATTTATTCAAACAACGTATCCTATCCTTCTAAGATTGTCCATAATGTCAACGGTTTCATAAGCTGTATTAAACCAGTAACCTGCTGTTTGTTTCCATCTGTCCAATAACGCTAAAAACGAATCCAAACGCTTGATATTTTCAATCAAATTGCGCGTCTCCCCGCCATCGGACGTAATATTATAAAATTCATTAACGTCGCCGTGTTTCCCTATAAGCTTCCATTCATCTGTCCGCATAGACATTAAATCGCCGTGGAAACTGAACGCATATACAGGTTTTTTTGAATTTTTAACGAAACTTATCAAACTGGCACCATCATAATTAGTTGCCGCCTTTATTTTCAAAATATCCAACACAGTAGGCACGATATCTGCATGTTGCGCAACAGTTTTGACCCGCATGTCATTTTCGTTTCCGGGGATATGAATCAACAAAGGAATTTTTATAGTGGTATCGTAAAGGTTTTTTGCATGCCGGAAATTGCCGTGTTCGCCAAACTCTTCCCCGTGATCTGAAGTTATTATGACAACAGTCTTACCGTACACGCCTTCCTGCTTCAATTTTTCGATGAGCATACCGATAAAATTATCTGTATAAAGTATTTCCCCGTCGTATAATGCTTTAATATGTTCGACATCTTCTGGGTCAGACTCATTGACAAAGCTCCAATAATATGGTACTGCATATTTTACGAATATATCTTCGCTTTGGGTGTCATTGCCAATAATACCGAGCTTCCCGTAATATGATGATAATAAGGGTTCCCAATTTTTCCGTGAACCTAAAATTTTGCCGGTGTAATTAGGATCGAAAACAGTGTCATACGGCTCAGGCGGCAAATAAGGGTCATGGGGGGCAAACGTATGGAAAAACAGGAAAAATTTTGAATTCTTGTTATCGTTCAACCAGTCAAAAACCAGATTAGATTCGTTAAGATAAACCTTTTGTGGCTGCACCTGACGGGTTTTTGTTGTTGAATGATATTCGTCAAAACCCCTTCCAAACCCATATTTCTCACCAACAAAACCGCCTGCTGTGAAAGCCGCTGTTTTATAACCATTTTCCGATAAGGTTTCTGAAACCATGGAATAATTTCCATCAATTGAATCACTGCTGCCCAACAAATCAAAATTAGCAAACAACCTGAAAGGGTAAAACCCGGTTAGCATAGATGCATGCGACGGCAAAGTCCACGCGGACTGCGCTATCATATTTTCAAAAACAATGGAATTTGTCGCAAGTTTATCAATGTTGGGCGTGGTGTTTCTGGCGTAACCATAAAGACCCATATGATCTGCTCTTAGCGTGTCTATTGACACCAAAACAACGTTGCAACCTCTGCACGAATAGTTACTATCTGAGATGTTACTATAAGTTCCATATCCTGCGAACAAGATAAAAACTATAGTTAAAAAATACATCAACGAAAGTTTACGATGCCTTTTTCTTATCATAGATAAAACTCCGCATAAACTTATAATATGACATTGTACATAAATTTCATATGCCAAAAAGAAAACCTGCACTGCAATACTCGCCAACGTGCATGCTTACGACCGCTGTTAGCGGGACAAAATATCGGGGCAAACTAAAACTGTTTCGCAAATTCAGGGACGGCTTATTGTTAAAAAGGCTGGGATTGACGGGAAAAGCGCTGATAAAACTTTACGGAATGGCGAGCCGCCTAATCAGCCCAACGCTGAAAAATAACATGAAATTCAGGAAGCTCTTTCTCAGGGCGGTAGTGGCTCCCGCTGCGTTCCTGCTGGAAAGGCTGGGCCAGGGACGTTAACTTTTTTCAAATATGCCGCCCGGCACCTTTCCTTCCATATTTTCGTCCGCTATCCCGAACACGCCCAGAATGGCCGGAGCCACGTCAATAAGGGACGCGTCTTCTACAACCACGCCTTTTCTCACGCCTTTCCCGCTCGCAATGAAAATGCCTTTAATGCGATGGGTCCCGGTCTCTCTCAAGCCGGATTCAAAAAGCCAGGGATATCGCAACCCTCCGACCACGGAATAATTGTAATTGGATTCCAGGAATATGTCCGGCATGTCCGGCGACGAAGCGTTGTATATTTCATCAGCTCTTGAGGCGCGGATAAAAACGTTCTGGCCTGTCTTCCCGTCCTTCAGGCGTCTCAGTTTTTCAACGATCTCTCCTGCCAGCTTTTCACGCTCGTTCTCGCTTACAATGTTCCGGTTTATGTAAATGGCAGGTTCATAATAACCCGAGGAGAACGCTTTGCTGTTTGCCAAATCTACCGCTATCTCAGGCGGTTTTATTTTTTCCGGCTCGCCGCCAAAAAATATCACGAAATTCCTCACTACTTCAGAAATTCCTGTGCTGCGCAACAGAGCCGCGAAGACCAATTCAGCTTTCTTTAGCAGCGGATTCCCGGAGCTTTCTGCCACCAAATATCCCTGCTCTTCCAGCCATTTGTCCAGATAAAACCGTTTTTTTAGCCTGCCGGCCCCGTGGTCGGAAACAACGAAAGTTGTCGTGTTATTGCCGGCCTTGTCCACGAACTCGCCGACTATCGAATCCATCCTCTGGAAATATTTCAGCATTTCACCGCCGTATTTTTTGTCCTTGTTTTCCATGTCGTCCCAGAGATAATGCTGTATCCTGTCGCTTTCCGTGAAAACTATGAAAAACAAATCCCAGTCCTCGGACTCCATCATTTCCAACCCTATCTCGGCCCTTTTGTCGGTGACTTTGTTCAGGTCTTCTAAAAATTCGTCTTTTGGCGTGTTCACATAACCTTTGCTTTCTATTGAATAGCCTTTGGATTTCAGCTGTTCCGCCAATTCGGGTGGGTATGTCGCTATATCAACAGCCACCTCACCCGAGATCAATATACCGTTTAATTCCCCCGGAGGATACGTGCCGGGCATGTTTATTATGACCGACCTTTTTCCATGCTCGCCCAAAATTTCCCAGAACCATTTCGCTTTTGCATCTGTCGACAACGGTACATAATTCTCATAACTCCCTTCGCGCCTCTGCTGGTAGCCGAACACGCCGTGCTTGGCAGGCGTCGTTCCTGTGGCAAAGGACGTCCATGCGGCAGGCGATATGACAGGAAGCACCGATGTCAGGTTTCCGATTGCGCCCTCTTCTGCGAGATGCGCGATGTTGGGCAACTGGCCGTCTTCTATCCAAGGGTTTAACAAGTCCCACGTCGCAGCGTCTATGCCGATTACCAAAACGCGTTGCTTGCCAACCTCTTTGGACTCTGCCATCATCGAAAATATGGAAACGCAGACAATTATAGAAGCCGTAAACAAAAAAACGCGGCCGGTACGATCCATAAAACCACTGGTTACATATAACCCAACGCCCTAAGGCGTTCCATTACGTAAGTTTCTTCCTTGTCCTGGGCACGGCCTTCCCTTTCTTTCCTGTTCGTTGATTCCAGTTCCGCTATTATCTGGTCTATGTCCGTTGCGCTTGAATCTATCGCAACCGTACAGCTCTTGCACCCAAGGCTCCTGAACCTCTTTCCGTTAACAGAGAAATAAAGCGGGTTTATCGGTATGTCGCGCTCTTTGATGAAATTCCACACGTCTGCCTCACGCCAATGCAGGATAGGGTGTATCCGTACATGGTTCACATTTTCCCCGAAATCAGAAACCGTTATGCCCCAGTTGACAAATTCTGAATCCTGGAGCGCTTCCCCGAACCTTCCTTTGTCCGGGTTATAAACATTCCACTTGAATTCCCTGTCTCTTGGAGAGAAATACCTTTCCATCCCGCGTATGCCATGCTCGTCCCATCTTATGCTTACTATAATCGCGTCAAAGCCTTCTTTTTTTATGACATTTTTCAGGGCGTCCGTCTTGTTGGCTCCGCAGCAGCTTATGCCGGATATGTCATCATGCTTTATCCGGCTTTTTTCCACAATCAGGTTTAGGCCAAGTGCTTCGGCCACCTTGTCCCTGTACTCGTAGCTTTCCGGGAATTCGTTCCCGTTGTCTATGTGTATCACAGGAAATTTCACATTCCCGAGCGCCTGCCTGGCCAGATAAAGCATCGACGTCGAATCTTTTCCCATCGACCATAGGATGCCAACGTTCTTAAATTGGGCATTGGCTTCCCTGATTATCCAGACGGATTTGCTGACTAACTCGCCTAAAGGCACAAATACTATTTATTGTGTGGCATATTTATTGAAAACTCAGCTTTTGCGCAACGATTTCAATCGGAACTTGCGCAGCCTTTTTCCGTGCCTGGAAACCGTTTTAGCAATGCGCTCGTAACCGACCAAATAATTGGCAGCCACAACAACAAGCACGACCAAAGACGCTGCCATTGCCAGCGGATTTTTGGCAGCCAAAACCGCGCCTGTTATCAAATCGCTGCCTCCGGCTGGCTGCGTGTCGTTTCGTGGGTTGCCTCCGTTGTCGCCTGTTGTGTCCTGGGTGCCGCCTTTTTGATCGTCTAAATTTACGGCCGGCACCGTGGTCGTCGTAACGGTCGTGTTCGGGCTCGTAGTCGTAGTGGTCATCGTAGTGGTCGTTGTTGTAGTCGTGGTTGTCGTCGTTCCGCCGCCACCTCCGCCCCCTCCGCCGCCGCTTGGCGGCGGGCTTGAAGGCGGTGGCGCGCTATAGCTCACGGAAAACGCCAGGTAACCGGTAACATTCCAAAAATCCGTTGTGTCGTTTGCCAAAAACCTGTAAGCGTACAATCCCGAACCCACGGAAGTGTTATAATAGAAAAATCCGAAGCCGTCCATGGTTGAATTAACAAAAGCCCCGGAAAAATTGTTTTCCAGTAAAGCCGCGCTGATGTTGACGTCGTCAACCCATGTTATTGTGAAATTCACGCTGAAATTGTCCTGCGAAACTGACGTCTGTATGTCGCTCCGGTTGTCCGAATAAGTAGGATTCGCGGAATCGATAAAAGCAAAATACGTCTTGTTGGCCGTGGAATAGTTCTGGCTCTCCGGATAGAATGCCGTGAAATTTAATTCCGCGCCCGAAGCTTCGCATTGCAGCGTTTGGTATGTGGCATTGCCCGATCCGTTAACAGGATTGGCAATGTGCGTGCTGTTCTGCTTGTACAGGTTTATCTGCCCCTGCGAAGTGGATGTCCACGCCGTGACATTCAGGGAATGGCATCTCGCTATCGTCCTGTTAGATTCAACCATGTCCAGTGTTAAATTCAGTATTAGTGCGCTTTTCGCTACGCCAGCCTGCAGCGTCGTCTCGTTGTGCGTGTAATTTTGTGTCTGGTTATGGACAAAGCGATAAACATTTGTTCCTGCGCCCAAAACAGCTATATGAACCGTTGACGTCGCGTTCGTCGCGATAAACGCTTCGTTGAGGTATATGGAAAGGTTGCCTTCAACTATATTCTTGAAAACCGTAAAGTTGGACAAATATCCATAAGCATAGCTTACAGGATTGCCCGGAGTTGTCGAATTGAAATTAACCGTATATGTGTTATTGCTCCTGTTCACGCTGGCATAATACACGTCCGTGAGGTTCCAGTTCTCGGCCGCGTCTTTCGCATAGTAACGATACTGGAAAATTCCGGCCGGCAACGTGAGATTGTTGTAATAAATAAAATTATTCAGGCTTAATTGTTGGCCGGCAAGCGTATCGTTCCGCAAAGCGCCTGTGAAATTGCTTTCCATGTACACAATGCTTATCGTGTTGTTCGTGTCGTTCCATTTCACGGAAAAATTGCTCAACGCGTTTGGGTTGTAAACATTGGCAACGCTGCTGGAATTCTCGAAATAAAGCGGCGGCACCAGGTCGGCAGAGCTGTTTATGGTCATCGTTATCGCCCAAAAGCTGACATTGCCTGTGCCTGCCACACCGGCACCTACCTGATCAGATATATTGAGAAGCCACGCACCACTGGATTTGTCACCCATAAATGCGTCCAATGTGCCCGGGAAGTCGTTATTGGATCCGGCCGGGGCTATAGCGGTTCCGTTGTCTATCCATACAGGCGTATAAGGAGATCCTACCAACGGGTCCTCGGGAAATTGCTCTGTGGCGCAAAAAGTTTGTACTGTAAAATTCTTTTTGCTTAATCTTACCCTGGTATTATTTGGCGACGTCAAATCCACATTAACCTCCCCGGCGCAACCGTGCCTTATCCCAACATAAACCCACAAATCGACAATTGTGCCGCTGTAATTTCCGGGTATGTCCATAAAAGCCTGCGTCCAGAATATCGGCTCTGTGCTGCTGAAAATGTAAATATCTGTCTCATTAACACACGTCAGGTTCCGCAGGCCGTTTGCCTGTATGGGGTCCAAGTTGCAATAATAGCCTGTGTTAGTAGTTTCATAGGCTGTTGCATCAAATGCCGATATCAGTACAACAAAGAAAAAGGAAGCCGCAAACGCGCGCATATTTCGTATTCGGTTAAAAGGGATATAAGCCTCACCTGCAGGCAACGCGCGTCTGGACAACATTTGCGCTGGTCCCTACAATAATGTCATGCGGCGCGCCGGCGCATGTGCCGCCACACAAATACCCATTTATTACAGTCTTACCTTCTCCAGGTTTTATCGGAGTCGGAATAGATGCTGCAACATCATTGCCGTCAACTTTGAATATTTTGATATCAGAAGCCGTTATCGAAGAAGACGCGCCAAGGTTCAACACAGTAACAACCAGGCCAGGCCCGTTGCAATAAACGCCTCCCGAAAGTATCGATATTGCCTTTTCCGAAGAGCCGGACAGGACGCCTGAAAACCATGTCGCGGACACACCGACAATGCCCACGGTTATCATCACCAGCATGACTAGCGCTATCACGGGCGTGATGGCTTTCATGATTTTAATTGGATTTTAGCTGTAGAAAAGCTTGTTAGCGGTTAAATTTCCAAAAAAACGTCCCCGTCCTCTACGACAACTTTATGCGTCTTCAATGGTCTGGACCGGTTTGTTAAATTATCTCCTGTTGAAACGTCGTATTGCCAGCCGTGCCACGGGCATGTGACTATGTTTTCGCTCAACTCGCCTTCGTTGAGCGGCCCGCCTTTGTGCAAACACGCGTTCGCTGTTGCGAAGAATTTGCCGCCCACATTGAACAGGGCGATTTTTCCTGCCTCGGTCTCAACGACTTTCGATTCGCCCGCACGCAGTTCGCCTGCGGAAGCTGCTTTTATCCTGGCCATAACGGGTCAAAATTAATTCTACGGATTGGTATATAAATTACGCAGACAAATTTAACGTGATCAAATGGAAGAACACAAATGCGACAAATGCGAAAAAACGTTTGATTCTTCGGACGCTTTAAACCAGCACAAAGAGGCCAAACATAAAACCGGGGTTGTCGAAAAAGCAAAACCCGCCACAGACAAAACGAAGCTGCTTATCTATGCGCTTATTTTAGCTGTGGGCGCGGCCGCGGTTTATGTGTTAACGTCGTCGGTTTCGTCAGGCCCGCGGATCGGTTCCGTAGGTTCGACGCACGAACATGTGGATTTCAAAGTGTATATCGAAGGTGTGCCGGTAGACTTTGCCATGCCAAAATACCAGTTAAAAGCGCAATACGCGCACGTCGAAGGCGGCGTCGGCGGCGTTATCCACAAGCATGCCACAGGCGTTACGTTCCGCGACTTCCTGAAGACAGTTAACATTGACATAGGCAAACAATGCGTCAGGATGGATGACGGTAATAATTATTGTAATGAAGGCGGCAAGACGCTGAAATTCTATCTTAACGGAAAGTTAAGCGACAAAATAGAAACGTACGAACTGCACGATCTAGACAAGGCCCTGGTAAGCTACGGAAATGAAACAGCCGAACAGGTCGAAGGGCAATTAAGCACAATAACAGACCTGGCAAGGATCGAATCCAATAAAGAGCTGCCTTCAGACCACAAGGACTAATTTTCAGCCGCCGAAAAACGTCTGGTAAATAAGATAGCCGTTAAATACGAGTATGATCAGCGCAAACACCGATGCCAGTATCGTGGTCTTTTTCTGGTTGACAAACCTGCCCATCAGCCTCTTGTCCGAACTGTAATAAATCAAAGGTATCAAAGGCAGCGGTATCATTAGGCTAAGTACGACTTGGCTGTAAACCAGAATTTGCAAAGGCTCGATCTTAAGGAGTATCGCAATCACCAAAGGCACCAGGTTGATAAATCTTGTGATCAGCCTTCTCATCCAGATACTTAATTTAAAATCCGTAAGGCTTTCCATGATCGCCTGCCCTGACAAAGTCCCGGTTATTGAGGATGAAATCCCGGCAGACAGCAAAGCGACAGCGAAAACAGTTGACGCAAGGCCGCCGAAAAGCGGCGTCAAAGTGAGATAGGCCTGCTCTATGGTTGCGACCTCGTACCCCGAACCGTAGAATGCCGCAGCCGCCATGACCATAATGGCAGCGTTTATCAGGCCCGCAACAAACAGCGACGCGATATTGTCGATTTTATGGTACATCAAAACCTGTTTCTTGTCCCTGAACAGGCGGCTTTCTTTAAGCTTGTTCTTGATAAGCCATGAATGGATGAAAAGCGCGTGCGGCATTACTGTAGCCCCGATAATGCCCACAGCAAACAGCGCCGTCTCTGGCGTCAGTGTAAACTTGGCAGAATATGACAAGACTTCGGAAAGTTCAGGGTGCGTAACAAATAATTCGTAAACATACGAAATTCCTATGACGAACACGAAAATTATAAAGCCGTATTCAAGCGTCTTGAACGATTTTCGCGTAAGAAACAGCAGCAAAAGCACATCCAGCATCGCTATTACGGAACCCAAAAGCATGGGTATGCCGAATAACAGGTTCAGCGCAACCACAATGCCCAAAAATTCAGCAAGATCCGTGGCAAGGACCGCAATCTCCGCGAGGATCCAGTAAAAAAACACCAGCCGTTTGCTTTTCCATCTGATCTTTACAACCTCGGCCAGCGAATACCCGGCTATCCCCATTTTCCCTGACAAATACTGGAAAAGCATCGCCATCCCGCTTGACAGCCATACAACCCACAACAAGTCGTATTTGAAAGCGGCCCCGCTGCTTATCGACGTGCCCCAGTTGCCGGGGTCCATGTAAGCGACGCTGACTATAAAGCCGGATCCGAAAAAAACCCAGAATTTCCTGTCAGCCAAAATTGAGATAAAAAAACGCAGCTTTCCGGTCAAGTTGTTTGCCATAGATATCCGCACCTTAATCTTAACCTAGGACACCAGCAACCCTGTCGCGTACATTATCAACAAACCCGCCAAGAACCCTGCTACGTTGGTAGGCGTAAACAAAGTTGTTTGCGGACCATTTCCCATATATTTCAACACTTCTACGATCACGTAGAAAATCGCGCCGACGCCTATGGAAAGGAACAACAGCGACCAGAACTGGGAAAAGGCGAACCCGCCTATCCACGCCCCGATTATAGTAGGGCCGCCTGCTATCAGCCCCAGCACCAGCAGGTGGCGCAAAACGTTTTCGCTTTTATGCTTCGTTATCGGCGCAACTATTGCAATGCCCTCTGTCAGGTTGTGCAGCATGAAACCGGCTATTAACAAAGATCCCAGGGTTATCTCGCCGATAGAAAACGCGCTGCCTATTGCCAGGCCTTCACCCATGTTATGTAATCCTATTCCGAGCGCTATCATATAGGAAAGTTTAAGCGTATGCCCTGCGACGGTTTTTTTTACCGCGCTTGCGGAATCCCGCCTGCTTATCGCCAACAAAGCCAGATAAGGCAAAAAGAATCCTATCGTTATGATGCCGACCCCTTGCAGCGCCTGAGGCATTTCCGACGACAATTCCAGCGAACCCTCAAAAGCGTCGATTAACAGGAAAACAAGAAGTCCCACGGTCAGCGACAGGAAAAAATCATACCATTTCCTGCTTAAGTTTCGCAAAAACGGCAGCCACAACAGGCCAAGAAAAACAGGTATCACGCCTACATACAGTCCTATCATCGCAAAGCTCGTGATGTAGCGAAAATCTGGCACAGGCGTTGGCGTTGCTACGGCAATCTCTTTTTCAAACGTCAAACCGCTTGACGAAACAAGCTTGATGCTTAGCGGCAGCGTCTCCGCCCAGGGATAATCTATGTAAACTATCGTTTTTTCCAGACGCTTCAGCGTGCTTTTTGTGGCCTGGAACTTGTTGTAAGCGTCGTTGACCATCACCTGTGATATCGTCACTTCGTCTGGCCCGTCGTTCATTACATAAGCAATTATTCTTCCGTCTTCCAGCACTACTTTTTCAAACGCGACCGCCTCAACAGGCGGAAAAGCCGTTTTCAAAAGCCCAAGTGGGCCGAATTGCAGGAACGACGCTATCAAAACCGCCAACAAAACGACCGGAAGCGCGCCTGCAACCAGTTTATTCATTGTTCGACCTCGAAAAGGCCAGCCCAGCCCAATTCGGAAAACTCTGTCTGGTGGGCGTGAAACATATATTTACCAGGATACCTGAACTTCAGCTCAAGGATAGAGCGTTCTCCCTGGCCGAGTTCGATAATATCTGTAAAAGCGTTTGGCGTGTTCAACGTCCCTGTACGGTATTCGTTGAAGAAATTTCCGTGTATGTGTATGGAATTGACAGGATCGGATTCAACCATGTTCCCGGTGTATATCCGGACAAGCTCTCCGGCTTTCACTTTTACCGGGTTATCCATGTAATAGAAAGCCTTTGTGTTTGCGGCGTAGACTTCATTGTCACCGTCAAAGTTTGTGTCGAACGCGTTCATCATCATGATTAATTCGCTGGCTTGCTGGCGTCCTTCTTTGGGATCTATGATGAACATGCCGTAAAGCCCTCTGGAAATGTGGTCTTTCAAAGGTGTCGAATGGCAATGATACAGGTGCAAGCCCGCAGGCTCTGCCCTGAACTCGTAAATGAAACTTTCGCCAGGCTCTACGAATTGCTCAGGCATGGAACCGTCCATCGACGCTTCATGATAACCGTGGAAATGCATCGTATGCGCTTGGGAGCCATGGTTAATGAAATGGACACGCACCGTGTCGTTTTCCGTGACCCGTATTGTGGGACCGGGCACTCTGCCGTTATACGTCCACGCATCAAAGAAAACGCCCGGGGCAACTTCGATTTTTTTGTCAACAGCATATATCCAGTATTCCCGCAGCGTTGTGCCGTCGGCTAAAATCTCTTCTTTATAGAATTTCTTTCTTTTTTCTTCCGGCAGGTCGTTGAAATTCCAGTTTTTTAAATATGAAACCGGGTCGAAATCGTCAAATGTGTATTCGCCCACAACGCCGGCATGGTCCTGTTTCATGGAATGGTCCCCGGAATGGGCTTCTGTCAAGGCGGAAAAAAACGCGTACAAGCTTAGCGTTATTAGCGCCGCAAGCAACAAGGCAGGATTTTTCACGGATTTTCCAGGTTTCATCCAAACGCACCAAAGTTAGACTAATTTAACAAATTTAGACCTATCTAACATTTAAAACGCTTATATTTAAGCGTAACTAATCCGTAGTATGGAAAAAACCAACACCCCCGCCGTCGAAGATTACCTGGAAACCATATACAAGCTCTCCAAATCCAAGGGTTACGCAAAGGTCGTGGACATTTCCCAGCGTCTCAGGGTGCGCCCGCCCACCGTGACGAGCATGCTGCAAAAATTGGACAAGCGGGGCCTGGTTAAATACGAAAAATACAGGGAAATATCGCTGACGCCGGCCGGCGAACGGATCGCGAAAAACGTTTCCGACACGCATTCCAAGATGATGGAATTCCTCACGCTGATAGGCGTTGATGAAAAAACTGCCTACGCAGATACGGAGGGCGCAGAGCATCACATCCACCCTTCCACCATCAAAAGGATTAACAGGCTGGTTCTGTTCGCTGAAAACAATCCAAAATGGGCGAAAAAGCTGAAAAACTTCATCAAATGAACCTAATATTAATACAGAAACGGACAAAATAGGGTTTGACATATGTACGACTTGATTATCGTAGGCGGCGGCGTCGTCGGCCTGGGCGCAGCAATGTATGCGGGCCGGCTGAACCTGAAGACTGCTATGATAGGCGACAACATAGGCGGCACGATAGCGTTGACAGACGTAGTCGAAAACTATCCCGGTTTTGAACGTCTAACAGGATTGGAACTCGCGGAAAAGCTGCGCAAGCACGCGAAAAATTACGATGTGGAACTTGTGGAAGACAAGGTTACAAAAATAGAAAAAAAGGATAATTTTTTTGTTGTTGACACCGAAGAAAAAATCTACGAAGCGAAGTCTGTTTTGGTCGCAACGGGCTCCAGGCACCGCGAACTTGGCGTGCCGGGCGAAAAGGAATTCGAAGGCAAAGGTGTCCATAGCTGCGCGTTATGCGACGGGTACGCGTACAAGGAAAAAACGATCGCTGTTGTCGGCGGCTCGGACAGCGCCGGCAAAGAGGCCTTGTTATTAACCCAGTGGGGCAGGAAAGTCTACATAATTTACCGCGGCGACCAGATACACCCGGAACCTGTGAACATGAAACGGATAGAAACGAACAAAAAAATAGAAATAATAAACAAGGCGAACGTAAAGGAAATAAGAGGCAACAAAGTCATAAAGGGCGTAGTTTTGGACAGGCCCTACAACGGATCAAATGAACTGCCTCTGGACGCCGTCTTTGTCGAAATAGGCGCTACGCCCATGTCACAGCTTGCGGAAAAACTGGGCGTGAAACTGAACGACAAGAAAGAAATAATTATAGACCGTGAATCAAAAACTAACGTGCCGGGCGTATTCGCGGCCGGCGATGTCGTTGATACCAAATTCAAGCAGGCGATAACCGGCGTCGGCGAGGCCGTGTCCGCTGTGTATTCCGCCTACAAATACGTGAATGAGAACGAGCTGTGACCTCATGGGAAACGAAATTGTTAAACTGTTGGATTCTATCGAAAAGCCCGAACATCCTATGCTTAAAGTGATGAAAGCGGCGTACGAACGGGCGAAAACAGCAGACAAAAACGGGAATTTCAAAGTCTACTCGGACGAATTAGGCGAAAAATATCCGCCGCATTTCAGCGTTACTGTCCAGAAACAGGGCAACAATTACTCGTTCCTGGAAATCAAGAACATAAGCAACGGCACGGTGTTTTCGGAAAAGGCCGCACACAATATAACCCTGTCCGAAATAGAGATCGCCAAATATCCCGGCCAGATCCCGACAAACGACGCGTTCAGGATAGCGCAACAAATAACCAGGCACGGGAAAATAATCCGCCTGTCTGGCGCGGACAGGCAAAAGGCCATGGAAAACGCAAAACGCGTGGTAATGACGGAAAAGCTTCCGGAAATACCGAAAGCTGTCAAAAACGAGATATTGGGCGTTGCGCAATGGCCGATGCTAAGCGACGCGGCAAAATCCGTAATAGTCATGCAATGGGCGAAGAAGCTCGGCGGGAAGACGATGGTCATTGCCAACGACGATGAAACCACGGACAAGGAAAAATTGCGCGCGCTTATACTTTTTGTGCAGAAGGAAGTTTGATGAGGTCATTAAAACAAAGCGACCGCATTGACGTGACAAGGGATTTTCGCAGGCGCGTGTGCCCGGAGTGCGGTTCCAACAAGCTCATGGAAGACCCGGCCCATGGGCGGGCCATGTGCGCGCAATGCGGGCATATAATGAAAGAGGTTTAATAGTCTAAAAAATCAAAATAAATCATGAAATGCGCAAAATGCGGCCACGAAACCGGCCAAGCAAAGGCCAATTTCTGCCCGAACTGCGGCACCCCTTTCGGGAAAGCGCGGGGGAAATCGTCATTTCCAGCCGTTGTCATCGTAGTCGCGTTGATACTATTCGTTCTTTACACTCTGGGGATAGTCAAGTTATAAAAATTTTTACGCCGAACCAAGCTGACGACAATATGTCAGGATAGGAAAAACAATAATCCCCCGGGGGCGAGTTTCCAAGCCTTCTCCCATCCTAAGTTTTCCTTTGCCTTAAGGCCATTTATTTTTCTTCCATTAGGTTTTCTTTTACCTTAAGGCTTTTCTTTTCATGGAAAACTTCTGTTTTCCATGCATGGCTTGTACCACAAGCCTTTGTCAAAAGAAAAGGCTTATTTGAACGCCCAACAACTCGGTTTCCGAATACGGCCAGATCTTGGCACAACTTGCGCGGTACCAAACTACAGCCGAGTACTCTACCAGATTGAGCTACCGGGGGATGACTAAAAATCTATTTACCAGATCAGCTTATATAACTTGTTTTTTACCTGATTATATCATGGATCTAGAGGAGCTTAAAAATTTTTACGGATCCAAAAAAGCCGATATACAGGCGCGCCTGGAAGACTTTGAACAAAACGGAAAGGACAATAAAAAAATCTTCCTCGAGCTTTGCTTTTGCCTCTGTACGCCCCGCTCGTCGGCTGTCAAGTGCGACCGCATCGTAAAACAGCTCGCAAGCAACGGTTTGTTGTTTAAAGGGACCGCCGAAGAAATCAGGAAGTACATGGACGACATAAGCTTTCCGGATGAAAAGGCAAAATACGTAGTACAGGCGAGGGGGCGATTCATGGATACTAAGGTAAATTTTAACGATTTCTTAAAGAAATTCCTGTCGCCGGCGGGCGCAAGGGAGTGGCTTATCAAGAACGTCAACGGTCTCGGGCGAAAAGAAGCTTCTCATTTTCTAAGAAACATAGGTTTGGGTAAAGAATTCGCGATACTGGACGTGCACATAATGCGAAATTTGAAATGGTTCAACGTCATCGACGAGATACCCGAGCAATTGACAGACAAAAAATATCTGGAAATAGAGGCCAAAATGAAAAAATTCTCGAAAGATGCCGGGATCCCGTTAAATGCGCTCGACCTTCTTCTATGGTCGAAGGAGACCGGGTTCCTGTTCAAGTAGCGCCATTTCCAACTGCGCGGATTCTGCCAGCATCCGGGGAGAAAACCTGAAATAAGCTGCCATGACAGTTTGCCCGCCTTCCAGCCCCCGTATTTTTTCCATCAACCGTCCTTTCCGGACAGCATCCATAACGCTTTCCCGCGAGCGGGAAATTGCAGAATCTTTTTGAGGGTCGTACCGGCCGATCACCATTCCGCTGGCGCCATCCGGCATGGACTTCAGCTTTGTTGTTAGATTGTCAGCAGGCTGGCCATCGACAATAACGCGGGTGGGCATCCTATCATACGGCCATACCTGCGCCAGGTCGCCGTGCGACCGGAACGGGTAAGGCGGGAATCCAACCATTTCGATCCTGTCCAGTTCTACAGGGACTAGCAGCTTGGTGTCAGGATCAAGGTGGAAAACGTTGGACTGCCTGTAACCAGACCCCTCCACATTCAGAATGTAAGCCAGCATGCTATCTCATTGTGGGATAAATATAAAAATCTTGTTTGTCCAAACGAACGGCTATTCACTTCGCCTTTCGCGCACGACCTCGCCCAATTCGGCATAGTTTGAGTCGATTTTGATGGAATTTTCATCAGCGTCCCTGTACCTCAGATATGCACGAGGCAGGGAGACCGTTCCCAAAATACCCATAACCGGCGAAAGCTTGTACGTTATGATCCTCTCTTCCTGCGGCTGAACATCGCCAATCTTCCAGATCATTTCTGTGCCGATAGCGGTTTTCTTGACCAGCGGTTTTAATGTCTCATGTTGCGGCACGAGCCTCATAACAGACGGTATCAGGTCGCGGACAATGGCCGATTTCAATGTGTGCCTCGAAGAGTTTTTAACAGCAATGGTCATCGTGAACTCCTTGCCTATGTGCACGGGCCCGGCATGCAGTACGCGCTTGGAAATCCTCGGCCTTTGCATCTGCACAAAAAGCACGGCACCGCCCACAACCAGGAACGCGAGTATCACATAAGCCGGCGTATATGAAATCCTGTAAACAAAACTGGCCGTTTGTCCGGGCGCAAGCTCATCGACGACCCAGTAATACGTAACATCGCCTGCCGAAGATGTTGTGCGCGTCGGTTTCGTGTCAGCCGTGGCTAACCACGAAACAACGCTCGATAAATCCTCACGCACAGTGATATTTCTTCCTGCCAGGTTGCCCTCGTTCGAAAGCTTTATCGTAACAACCTTTCCCGACGAAATCTTCTGCTCCTCCTTTGTCTGCAGCACATTGTACAGGCTGTTCACAGCAAAAGACGTCTTATTCTGCGACACCTGTTCGCCGTTTTGCGCCCTCAACTGGGCGGAAGCTTTGTAACCGCCTGCAACAGCATGTTTTTCAAGGGTGATCACTTTTTGTATAGTCTTTTCTTCCAATCCGCCGACCCCCACCGGTATCGTCAATCCGCTCTGCCTGTTCAACGGGTCTGTTATCGTTATATCCAGTGAAAACCCTTCCAAATCCGTGACAGCCAGGTTAGCGACCTTGATCATCGCATTAATGCCAGAACCCGGGTTGTAATCGGCTGCATTCAGCCTAAAGTCCTTGATGACGATTGGGTATTTGAAATAAACAGTGAAGAAAAACTCGGAGCTGCCGAAAATGGTGGGGTCGTTTGCTGAATCCGCCCGCACAACGTAACGATAAACGGAAGGGTTGATGCCCACGGGCGGGTTAACGGAAAGGTAAATTGTCTCCTCGCCGCCTGCCGGTATCACAACAAGGTTTTTGTCAAGCGTTATCCAGGACGAAAACGTCCCTGAATAGGATAGTAAGAAGCTATCAGCCTTGCTTTCGAGGTTTTTGATCGTAACCGCGTACTTTGTCACCGATCCGCTGTATCCTTCGGCCTGTGAAGGCGTAACGCTGACTTCCACGCCCGCCGCAGCTGCGAAAGACGACACAAAAGCCATACAAACGAAAAAAGACAGAAGCAGGCTCTTATTTACAACCACTAAAACACCTATATTTTCTTGGCTTTTTGGCCATATAAGTTTTTATTCCCTTATCCGAGCATCACAGTGGCTGCGGCGAAATAAACAACGATCGTCAGGACATCCGAAACTACAGTAGCTATCGGCCCGCTGCCGACAGCCGGATCCGATCCCATCCTGTATAATCCGTATACTATGGACATCGCTGTAAATGCGGAAAACATGAAAGAGATCATCATCGACGCCGCGATCACGGAACCTATGAAAGCCTGCTTCCAGAAAACCGCGACAACAGAGAAAACGACAGCCCCTGAGATAACGCTTATCACCGCTGATATAAGCATCTGTTTTGTGAAATAATCGAACACCCGTATATTTTTTCCGAGTATCGCGATGTCGCGGACAAGGAGCGTTTGTAGCTGCGTTCCTATCGCATCGCTCATAAAAACTATCGTAGGCAGGAAAAACGCCAGTATCAGGTGCTTTTCCAGCGTCTTTTCGAGCGTATTGATGAAAACGGCCGTGGCCATTATCGCGAAAAGCCCCACCAGCAGCCACGGCAAACGGCTCTCGATACTTTTATAATACGGGACTTCGAGCGTATTTTCGAATTCAAGATGCGATTTGTGGATGCCGGCAAAGCGGAATATGTCCTCCTGCAAAGACCGGTTGAGTATGGCCATGATCTTGTGGTTCGGCACAACGCCCAGGAATTTTCCCCTGCTTGTCACGGGCACGTCCTTTATCTTATGTATCAGGGCAAGGTCGGAAACCTTTTCCTGGTTGGTCTCCGGGGAAACAGTTATCAGCTTGGTTTTCATCAGGCTGTCCACCCTGGTTTTCCTGGAATTTGAAAAAAGGTATTTTACCGAAAACACGCCGGCAAGCCGGCCGCGTTTGTCGACCACGTAAATGTAATCCACTGTTTCCAGATTTTTGCTTTCAACGGAAAGCCTTCGGGCAACGCTTCCCACAGTCTCGCCGACACGTGCGATGGGAACATTGGTCACCATCCTCCTCCCTGCCGAATTATGCGGGTATTTTTCAACGCCGAATAAAGGCTGCATATGATATTGTTAGATTCTGTTAGTAAAAAGAACTTCGCGGGTATGGAATCGGTTACAATTGCCCCTTTGAACTCCATTTCAATGGGGTCGGGGTGATTTGAACACCCATATGAAGCTCTTTCTGGCCTTTCCGCCAACTTAATTTCTTTCCGCTGGCGCTTTCTTCTGAAAGAAAGGGCCACCCAAAGCTCCTATGCTAAACCAGGTTACATCACGACCCCGCAGAACTGGAAACGTGCCAATAATATTTTAATTAAAATACATTCCAGCCACAGATAAAACCTAAATCGTCGCTATACCTTAAAAAGAAGTCATTCTTCAATAAACAGCCATTTTGGTAATGAAATGGGCGCTGGCTGGCTTTGCTTTGCTAAATGTAAACGATATCTCGCGCTTTCGTGGGAGTGCCTGATCTGGGAACGCAGGCGTATTGCCCTTATGAGCCTCGCGGCGTCTCTAAAATTAGCCATAATATATTATTGTTCTCGATAATAAAAATTGATCGCATTACCGCAGCAGGCCGGATCTCTGGCTAAGATAAGACGCTTTGCTTAACTGTCGTCCAGCCCTCAGCTCATTGAACCGATCAGCCACACCCGGCCTTGACATGAGGCTGTAAACAGGGCACGTCCCACATGCGCTCTTGCTGCCCGGAAGGCAGACATAGGCCTGGCGGTTTAACGCTGATGCTGGCGCGGCCATAGTCTCCGCGGCTCTGGGCTGATAATCGGCGCGGCCTTGTTTCTCGGCTTGCCGCATCGTTTGCGAAGGATCATCTGGCCTCGAATACGCAGGTTTGGAGATCGCCTTTTTCCTGCGATCCTTTTCATCGTCGTCCTCTAAATCGGCGGCCTCTTCGATCAGCGTGCCGTCCATTCTGTAAATTTTCCTGATTTTCTTTACCTGCTCCGTGTCGTCAACCTTTCCAGTTCCGCCAATCGGGACTTCCGCATCGTAAATGTTCCTGAAATTTGTAGAAAGGTCTGCATCCTCGCCGTCAAGATCAATTACACTGACAAAAGGAAGTTTTTCTTCTTTATCCAATAACAAAACCCCTTGTTCGATCCCAAGCATACATGGAATACTATACTTTCAACACTTATTAATTTGATAGATTAAAAGTTATCAACCCAAAGCTCCAAAACATCAAGATGAAAGAAAAATTCAACCCGTTCAACTTGGCAATTTTCGTTTTAGTGTGCGAGGTGGCAGGCCTGATAGGTTCGATATTTACAATATCGGCCATCGGCACCTGGTACAAAGATTTAAATAAACCGGATTTCAGCCCTCCCGACTGGATTTTCGGTCCGGTCTGGACGATACTCTACGCTTTAATGGGAATATCCGCGTATTTGGTGTTTTCGCGTGGCTGGAAAAACAAAAAAGTAAGAAACGCCATCAACACCTTCGGCATTCAATTGACATTGAATGTTTTGTGGTCGATCATATTTTTCGGCGGAAAGAACCCTTTTCTGGCCTTGCTGGAGATAACAATTTTATGGGCTGCCATATTTGTAACCATCCAAAAATTCAACGGAATTTCCAAAACCGCTGGGAAGCTTATGGTTCCGTACCTGATATGGGTAACGTTTGCGACGACATTGAATCTTTCGATAGTTCTGATGAATTAACCCCAGGCGCGCTATGGACAACTGGTTCGGGTGGTGCGGCCCAATTGCGATTTTATTTGACGTATGATCCAATTAACATTTAGTGATCAATATGGTTGTAACAAAAGAGGAAACAGAACTTCTTGTGCAAGAGATCACAAAGATTCATAACGACATAATTTTCGCGACCCAGAAAGATCTGCCGTCAGGGGGCGAACCCGGAGTCCGCGATGAGGGTGGTCTGCATTCATTGGCTTACAGAATCTTATCTATGATAGAAAGGAAAGCTGACCCGATTTCTTTGGGTGCGACCATTCTCGAAGACATAGCCATCAGACACTACTTTTGGGACGGCAACAAACGCACAGCCTACGTTCTGGCCAAAACTTTGATGCTCCAGAATGGGTTGGAGTTGAAACCGGACTACGAAAAGGCTGTTGATTTTGTAGTCAAAGTGGCTGACAAGAAGGCTAATAAAGCAGAGATCAGAAAATGGATTCAGGAGAATTTCAAATGACAAAAGAACAGATCAAGAAATTAAGAACCAACGCCCAGAAGGTCATCAAGAAAGACATTGAGCTACTTAAGGAACTGGCGAAACATTAAACTGGTTCCGTTTCCTCAGACCACACTATTTGTAAATATCTTCGCTGTAGATAACTTTTTATCCCAGCAGAGTAATTCTTAGGCATGTGTATCACCTTAGATCACTCTTTTATTGAAAATCTAAAAAGAACGTTTCACAAACACTGGGCAGCACTATTATCAATCTCAAGCATACTGTTTGCGCTGTGGATATACTCGGCCCAGATTCAAGTACAAGAACAGAGAGACTTTGATGAACATCTATCGAATGTGAATAGTCTAATAATAGAATTACGTAAGAATCTTAAACTAACTCAGAACATTGTTGAATACCTGAATTCCACAGGCAAAGGAAAACCGACGTACGGTAAATTAATTACAGTTAATTTGGAAAAAAGTGTGATGGATGGCAAAATAGCAAATAAGGAGCTGAAAGATTTCCTTTTCACTTCATTGTTCTACGCGATAGAACTCAACAAAGCAACAGAAACTGCCAGTCTACCAGAGCTTGCAGGAACCAACCAAAGAATGAACTTACAAGCCACAATTATCAACAACACCGAATTCAAGTATCAGACAAGTTTCAACGGTACCCTAGCTGCCACCCAGCTTTATCAGGATTGTTTGGAAGATTGGAAAAATATGGGAAATAGAAATTGGAAAGGTATCGATAGGTGTAACAACATTACTTTTCACATTTTACGAGTCCCATAAAATGATAAGATACTAATTAATTCACGCATTCTGCGAGCCTCCCACCCTACTTTTATAACCTCAGGCGGGCTGGAGAAAGCGGTCAATAACCCAAAGAAGTGTATTGACCGGCGTTGTATATTAGTTTTTTACGCTTTGAATATTTTTTCAGTTTCTTTGATTATTCTTTTGCACTTTTCTATGGCCTGCACGGCAGTTTCAAAATCCATCCTTTTGCCATAATAGGTCAGGGAATTTCGTTTGTACCTTACATCGTCGAAAAAGGCGTACAAATCAGTTCTTTTAAGGACATCCCTGACATAATATCCAAGGCAAACGTGATTGCTTATCTTGTAACCCTTTGATAAAACAATCGCCTGCAACATTTCCATAATTGAAGTATAATAATCCTCGAAAACGAAATTGCAGTTTTTATCGTTTACTTCGCTTATTAGTTTTATCCTTTCACCGGCGGTTTCAACCAATGATTTTGCCCTTGCCTTATCCGGGGAAATTTTTACCGCTGTATTCTCTTCGATGCAATCGTTCCACGAGCTTTCTTTCATTTGAACACCTCGATAAATCCGTTAAGCACAATGCCGTTTACTATGTTGTTTGCCAAACCGATGTTCCCTATCTCCCTGATGTTTTTATGCCGGAAAACCTGTATCTTTCTTTGCAGAACCTTTTCGAATTTCTCGAAGCTGATGGCTTTTTTGGAAGGCGTCTCCAGGTATAAATCTATGTCGCTGTTTTCCGTATCCTCCCCTTTCGAGTAGGAGCCGAACAAAATTATAACCGGGTTGCTTAATTCGTCCCTCAGACAGCCGACAATTCCAGATGCGTGGATCTGTTTCAGGTTAAAAAGTTTTTTCTCCATCAGGAAGCCCTCGTTCGCCCTGTTAGACGTGTAAAAGACGACGTCGCCTGTTTTTGTTGTCGTTAGTATACCCTCTTCCTTCAACTCCTTGCAATATTTGATCACAGAAGGCAGCGGCAATTCCAACGTCCTCTCTATCCGCCTGACCCTCAGTTTTGCATTCGGATTTACGAAAAAGTAATCCCTGATTGTTTCCTTGATATCTTTTCTTATCATATGATAATTTATGTTATCAATTGATACTTAAAGTTATCGTTTATGCCTCATTGTAACAAACGGCTTATATCTTAAACAAGCCTCAGGCGAGAATTGAACTCACAACCTTTACCTTACCAAGTTCGTCCTGCACGGATTTTAACCGGAACAGTGTAACGCTCTGCCATTGAGCTACTGAGGCATTCCAACCTTTCTTCGGTTGTAGTATGGCCTAAACACTTGCCGAATTTACGCCACACTAAAAGTTTACTATAATGCTTAGGATTTTTAAAGCCGGCCAAATTGACCCATTTGATCAAATTGCCGATTCCGTTAATATTGATGGAATATTCTTTGTAATATGTTGGCGGGGCATGTCTTTTTTCAATTCTATTGGACAGACAAATAGTGACTGTTATTCCAGCTTCTTGTAAAATAGATTCTATGTCATCAACGAACCCTTTACACTCTATCGGAAAAGACGCGGATAACCTGGGATAAGTCCCATTCCTCTTGAAAGTTAACGAAAAATCGGTATCGACGACACCGGCTAGGCAAGCTATTTTGACATTCAAAGATGATTTCATAATAACATTGGGTATCCTAATTCTGCCTTTTTTGTTTCCGGCTGGAAGTCCCAGAACTCTATTTTTGAATGTGGCAATGGCCTGACTTTTATAGCTAAGCCTTACTGTGTTCTTTGTACTTTCAGTTATGTGACATCGCTTATTATAGAGCCTGTGAATTAAAGGTGCAATTACTTCGTAATGAAATAATCTTTCTTCTGTCCAATCACCGGAAAAAATTATCGCAAATAAATGAGAACCGTCCGGTCTGATATTTATGCCCATATGTCCGTCTCCGATATGAACACCCGTCTCATAAGCCAGTTCCGGTGTCAAATATCTAGGAATTTTAATTCCGAAAAATTTATCGCGTTTGCTGAATTCCACCTTCGAAGTGTCTAATTTTTTGTACACCAATTATCGTAGGAAAATAAAACTCTTTAAGCAGTACCATTGCAAAGTTCCGATAAACAACTCTTAAATCCTATGACATCAGATAAAACCGTATGAAAGTCCTGGTCGTCGGCAGCGGCGGGCGAGAGCATGCAATTGCCTGGAAATTAAGGCGGGAGTTATACGGCAACGACCAGCTTTTCGTCGCATCAGGTAATGCCGGAACCGCGGAAATAGCTCAAAATATTGCGATACAACCCGATGACATTTTAGGGTTGACAGAATTCGCAAGAAGCAACAAAATAGGCATGACGTTCGTCGGGCCTGATCTACCGGTGGTTTTAGGTATAGCGGACTCGTTCCAGGAATACGGACTGCCAATAGTCGGGCCGAACCAAACCGCTGCACAGCTCGAAGGAAGCAAAATTTTTGCAAACGAATTTGCGGAACGCCAAGGAATACCGCATCCGAGGTCGGTCGCCGCATACACAATTGGACAGGCGCTAAGCGTTGGCGATTACATGCTTCACACGTATGGGGTTGGTGTAGCCAAGGCCGACGGCCTGGCCGCCGGCAAGGGTGTCATAGTTTACCGAAACCGCAAAGAACTGGAAAACGCAGTCGATGAAATAGTGGTCAAAAACCGCTGGGGAGGCAGGCTGCTGATGCAAGAGTTTATGGAAGGCCAGGAAGCGTCTTTTATAGGCTTTACTGACGGCACGGCGTTTTTGCCTTTGCCCTACACGCAGGACCACAAACAAATTTTCGACAACGACTTGGGCCCCAACACCGGCGGCATGGGCGCCTATGCGCGCGCGCCGATAATCACGGATGAAATGGAAGACAAAATAATGCGCGACATCGTCATGCCCACGCTGAACGGGTTGGAACAGGACGGCATACAATACAAAGGGATTTTGTATTTTGGAATAATGATAAAAAACGGGCAGCCATACCTTTTGGAATACAACTGCCGCGGCGGAGATCCGGAAACGCAGCCTGCGATGGCTCTTTTGCAATCAAGTTTGTTGGACATAGGTTACGCCGTAAACGAAGGCAATCTGAATCGTATTAAACCAAAATGGTCTCCGCAATCCGCAGTTACGGTCGTATTGGCATCGCAAGGCTATCCGTCAGACGATTACAAAAACCATCTGGGCAGGGAGATATTCAACCTGCAAAGGGACGATGTAATACCATTCCATGCAGGAACGTCTAGAAGGCCGGACGGGAAAATAATTACGTCGGGCGGGCGTGTCGTTGGCGTGACCGCGCTTGGAAACAGCCTGCAAGAAGCGATAAGCAGGGCATATGCGGCGATAGGAAAAGAAAATAAAGGGGTTTATTTCGACGGCATGCTGTACAGGACAGACGTGGGAAAGAAGGGGTTATCATTGATTGGCCGTGTTTAATTTGCTGTAACCGCGTCCATTAATTCTGTGACGCCGCGCAAATTTTTCAGGTCGCGCAGGATTTCGAGCGCGTTTTTGGCCCTATTAACTGGTATAGCCAACCGGGCGTTTGATATAAATTTCTCATATACTCGGCGCCCCAAAAGCGCACCGGCCCCGGCCTTCGCCGTGCCGCTCACAGAACGGCCGTCTTTCAGGTGCACGACCAGGGTTTGTGCGGGATCAGACGGGTTACCGCGGAAAAGGATTTTATTTTTCCATGAGCTTTTCCGTAGAATAATTTTACCCATCATGGAACGGATTTTTGGGTCAGTAATTTTTTTCCCGCTGAATGTCCCGTGCGTTATCCTGTCGTCCACGATCGCCGCGGCTATATTGAACTGGAGGCTGAACTTGCTGTCGAAATCCGTATGCACATCCGGACGGTTCAGGTAATTCGTGGCTTCGGCTCCGAAAAACTCCATGCCCTTCACCTGTTCAGGCCTGATTCCAAATTTGGATGCCAGCTCGATAGCTAAAAAAATGGCGGCGTGGTTGCCGTAACAACATGGCCATTGCTTGATCCTGATTCCCGTAACTAGTATACGATACGGAGCTTCGCCGAGTTTCTCCACCATCCCCCTTACGTTGGTTTTTCTGTTTCCGAAAACGGCCGCGTAGCCAAGAGGCGCTTCGATGGCGTCGGGACTGGCCGTATAGCCTAGCCCGGCAAGCTGGGCGGCAACAATGCCGCTGCGGGCCGCATTGCCTGGATGCAAGGGTTTTGCCATGGTGCCAAAATTAGCCTGCACCCCACCGGCGTGCGAAGCTGCGATGCCAAGGGCCATTCTGGTCTGCGCGACGTTCAAGCCTAGCAAACGCGATGCTGCCGCAGCCGCTGCTATAGTCCCTATCGTGGACGTGCTATGCCAACCGCGAAAGTAGTGGTTAGTTCCTATGCCCGTATTTATCCGCGCCCCGATTTCAAAACCCAACACGTACGCGTCCAGTATATTTTTACCGGACTTGTGTAATTGTTCACCCAAGGCCAATAGAGTAGGCATAAGTACGGCGGAAGAATGCCCAAAATCGCAAACATCATCGTAGTCGTCGGCGTGTCCCAATGTTCCGTTTGCCAGCGCAGCGTTGGGAGCCGATGTTCTGATTCCGGTTCCAATAACGCGGGCAACGGGCTCGCCGCCGTTTTGGTCAATATGCCGGATAATTATTTTGCCTATCCTGCGTGTGCTTGCAGCCAGCGCAGTTCCCACGCAATCCAAAATGCCGGTGGCGGCTGCATCTGTGGCGGCATCCGGTATTTTTGAAGACTTCGTATTTACAATAAATTTCGCGAATTGCTCCGTTACACCTGCATCTTCGTCCATGCGAATTAAATTATAGTAAACGCAGGATAAAAACGGCCTCGATAAAGAAAAAAACCTCGTTCTCTTACTCCTTCGTCGAACCCGCCAGCTCCGTTTTCTTTTCTTTTTTGAATTGCGCCATCAGCTTTGGCAGTTTTATTTTGTAGCCGCAGAATTTACAGTTGACTGCGAAGGGTTTTTTCCACTCCTCTGCGGTTTCCGCCTCCTTGAGGCACATGGGACAGACATACTTCACCTTTGCGTTGTTACTGTCCTTCGGAACCAATACTTTTATCATGCCTGTTATTTTGCCCTGATCGTTCCGCAGTTCCCGTGTCGTAAGGTAACGTACATTACTCACATCAATACACCCGCCAAAAATGCTATAATCGCTACCAGCATATTTATTTTTATCAGTTCGTCGGCCTTGGCCAGCGACGCCATGTTCTTGCCGTCCTTTACCAGGCTGAAAAGAGCGGAAAACGCAATAAGTGAACTTATTGTCACAACCGCAAGATAGGCCAAAGGCATCACGCCGGAAACATAAGGCAACGGGCTCAATATTATGAAAACCGCCAGCATGAACGCGGCCGATTTTATTGTCCTGCCTTCGTCGAATTTCATGTAGGATGAAAAGCGCTTTATCAGGTTAACCAAAAACGTGGTCCTGTCTTTCATGCCTTCTGTAACGCTTTTCACCATGTCACCCGCCATGTTGGAAAAGAACAGGAGCAAAGCCATCATATTCGCGGCGTCTGACGAACCGCCGGCGCTTGAACCTAACAAAACAGCGACAGACGCCGCGGAGCTTATGAAAACGCTTCTGATAAAACGCACGTTTTTTAACTTGTGCAGGTAAGCCCATAAAAGGACCGCGATCAAGGAGTACAGCTCTGACACGTAAAAGCTTATGCCGCGGGCGACGGCAAAACCCGCGCCGAACAGGATCGCCGATGCTATCACTGAATGGTTCGCATTTTTTCTCCATGACCTGGGATAAAAATGTTTTATCAGGCTGTAAATTTTAACGCTGGAAAACTCGCTGAAAACGTTGGCCGAAATCGTCAAAAACAGCATGGAAAATGCTATCTTCACCAGCGCGCTTGTAAATTCGAATGACTCAACGGAAACCAGGTAACCGCTCACAGCGAGTATCGCAAAAAAAAAGAAATTAAGTGGTCTCAAAAAATCGGGGCGCGGCAAAGACTACACCTTTATATCCTTGTTCTTGAGCCGCAAAAACTTGTAGCCGCATCGCCTGCATTTCACTTTGCCCGTAGATATCTTTTTCAGGTCGGTTTTCATTTTGGCGTTGCAGCGCATGCAAATGTAAACGTTCTTGAAAAGCCGCTGTTCAAGTTCGGGAAATTTTTTCTTTGCCATGAAATTTTCTTCCTATGAGCTTATTTAGGATCAAGTATATAAACCATGCTTTCAGATTTTAAGCGATCTCAAATTCTTTACCCTCGCCTCTGTGCTGGGATGCGTTGACAAGAGATTAACAAAAAAATCTCCGCTGAACGGGTTTATGATGAACATATGCGATGTGGCGGCGTTTCCTTTCAGGTGTATTTGTTTGGACGCGCTGGAAATCTTCGTTAACGCGCTGGCAAGGCCGTCAATATCTCCTATAGCCAGAGCCCCGGTTCGGTCGGCCGCGAATTCCCTGCTGCGCGATATTGCCAGGCGCACTATTGTAGCTGCTAAAGGCACAAAAATCACCATTAACATTAAACCAGCAGGATTCCGCCCACGGTCACGTCCGCCGAAAAGCGCGCCGTAATAAGCTGTCTGCGCAATGAACGCTAACGCACCGGCAAACGTGGCGGCCAGTGTAGATATCAGGGTGTCACGGTTTCTGATGTGCGCGATCTCATGGGCCAACACGCCTTTGAGTTCGCCCTCGTCCAGAATATCCATCAAACCTGATGTTACGGCCAAAGCCCCGCTCTTCGGGTTGCGGCCTGTGGCAAACGCGTTCGGAGCTTTCTGGTCAACCAGGTATATCTTCGGTTTCGGTATGCCAACGTCTTCGGATATCTCTTCGACCATTTCGTGTATTTTCGGATTCTGCGATTTGCTTATCTCTTTGGCGTTGTACATCTTCAGCACGATCTTGTCGGAATACCAGTAGGCAAAAAAATTCATAGCCAGCGAAAATATCAGCGCCATTGACGCTCCTCCGCTGCCTCCCAGATAATATCCAACGCCTAAAAACAGGCCTGTCAACAAACCGAGAAGCGCGACAGTCTTGATTGTTTCAAACATACAGGAATGATGATGAAAGCTATAATATAAATGTTACACAAAACCGGCCAGATTAGCGATCCTCTTGGCCGCTTTGAACGCCGTTTTCCCGGTCGTGTCAATTTCTATGCATTTTTTCCTTCCGTGGATGTCCCACGCCTCGCCCAGGACCTGGTTTAATCTTTCAGCCTCCAGGTTTTCCTCTATTTTTGCTTTTTCCCACCCGCGCTTTTCCATCCGTCTTCTCAACTCCTTTATCCCGGTACGCAATACGAAAACAATGTCAGCCTTGAAGTAATGTGCAAGATGGCTTTCGATTATCAGGTTTTCGTTTTTTTCCGCCTCGCCGGAAACAAATCGTTCCAGCTTGCGCATATCAACATTTTTGGATTTTCTTTTCTCGTCAACGGAAGACCACAGCCTGCGCCGCAATATCTCCCTGTTTAAATGGAGAATGCCGAACGCCCTGCCCGTTTTCTTTTTAAGCAGCCTGGCAAGCTCTTTGGAAACCGCTGTTTTTCCCGTCCCGGGCGTGCCTGTAATAGATATGATCATTTTGACCTACTCGTAGCGCAACGCATCGACGGGCTGCATTTTTGATGCCATTCTGGCCGGAATAAAACCAGCTACAACGCCGATAACCGTTGAAAAAAGAAGCGAACCGGTTATGATCTCCGGTGTTACGACCGCCTTTATTGTGAATGAAAGGCTTTGCGATGCGTAAGAAAATATTGTCGCAAATATAGAGCCGAAAAACAGCCCTATAAGGCCCCCCGAAAAACCGACTAACGCGGCTTCGGACAGGAAAATTGACAGGACAACATTGTCCGTTGCGCCGAGGGCTTTCATTATCCCGATTTCCCGTGTTCTCTCAAACGTGGACATGAACATGGTGTTCATTATCCCCACGCCGCCGACTGCCACGGATATCAGCGCTATTCCTACAATAACCACCTCTATAGAGCTTAGCACGCTGTTTATCGTGTCGGCAAGGGATGCAGATGTTAATACCTGGAAATCCTTCTGCCCCCGCTTCTTTTCAAGCCTTTTCGAAATTTCCTCAGCCACCAGTTTAGGATCCCGTCCCTCTTCCACTTTGACAAACATGCTGCTTATCTTTTCAGGCTCGTTAAAAAGTTCGCGAACCGCGTCCATGTTGATTACGACTGAATTGTCATTATTCTGGTTGCCTATCCTCTTCAGCATGCCGACAACCTTGAAATCGCGCCCGGAAATTTTAATTTTATCGCCAATTTTTATTTTGTCGGAAAACATGTCATTTGCCGTGCCATACCCTATTACTGCTTCTGACCTGTCGTTTTTGCTTATTTCTCTTCCGTTTTGTATTTGGAATGGGGGAAGATCGCTAAAAACCTGCTCTGTTTCGCTGCCTTCAACGCCGAAAACATTTGCGGATTGTGTTTCTTTCCTGAACCCGCTTTTGGTGTTAAGCACAAGGAAACCGCTGGCAAGCTTAACGCCATTTACGCTTGACACGGCGTCAACGTCCTTCTTGGTAAGTTCCTTGAATAGTCTCGGCGGGCCGAAGCCCCCGCCAACGACCGAACCTGGGGCTATTATCAATGTGTCTGCTCCCAGGCTGTTCAACTGGTCTTTGATATAGATTTTCAGCCCGCTGGCAACAGAGGTTAACGCGACTATGGCCGTAACGCCGATTACTATTCCTATGATTGTCAATAAAGTCCTGGTCTTCCTGTGGGAAAAATTGTATGCGGCCATCAGGAAAATATCGTAGATCATTTTCTGCCCTTTCTGAGCCTCTTTGAGAAAGTGTAAACCGCAGCAACAACCGCAACAAATAAAATTATTTGTGTTGTCCCTATTTTTAGGCCGTTATCTTTTTCGCTGACTGATAACGTGAAATTTTTTTGCTCTGGATAATAATTTGAAAACATGTCGCTGTAATAAATTTCCGCGTTTATCTGATAATCACCCGGCTCTATCGTTTTGGACACGCCCACTTTAATCCTGGTGGTATCTGAGTCGTCGGAGTCTAATTTGCCAACATATACCTGGGACGGCTCTACCAATATGCTGTCCTGTGAAGAAAATTTCAATGTAAGAAAACGTATTCCCTGGTTTCCCAGATTCACAATTTCAAGGTTCAAATCACCGGAACTTCCCGGGTTTATGACGTCCTGGGAATTTTTGATTAACATCATCTTGTTCTTGCCGGAAATTATCATTCCTATTGTTTCGCTGGAAGTATAGGTCTTTGTTTTCGTTTCGTCTTTGTAAGACACCAGTATCGGAATCGAATAGACTCCTATCCCCGCGTTTGGATTTATCGCAATGGTATAATTTACAGACTTTTTCGAACCTGAGCCCAGGTCTCCTATGAAGATCTGTCCTGATGCGCCGACAATGGAGAATACCTGAGAGCTTTGGTTGAGTATTATCTGCGCCTCCCTTGAAAGGCCGTCTCCGTTATTGTTCAACGTGATAGCGAGATTTACAATTGAGCCGGGTTCGACACTGTCAATGCTGTATGAAACCGATCCAATTTGCAAAAGCGGCGCGCGCCTTATGCTTACTGGTATGTTCAGGTTCGTTTCTTTGTCGCCCTGGTCGTCTTTATACGTAACCCTAACATTCATGTACGATATTGTTGTCATCGCGCTGTCCGCGACTTTTATTTTGAAGCTTGTCTGCTGAGACGAGGAGCCGCCGAGCGACCCAAGGTTCACGAGTTTTGTGTCCGAACTCAGGTAAGGTCCTGGGGACACGAAATAAGTTATATCATGCACAGGACTTGCGGTTGTGGTTCTAAAAGTCAGGAATATCGTGGTCTCTTGCCCTGGTATCAATTCATCGTTAAGAAGTTGATAATCCAACGAAATCGCGCCCGGCAACGCTGCGACTGTGACGCTGAGCAATGAAACTACGGCCATAATTTGCGCGAGTAAAATGTTTTTCACGCCGTCATCTCCCCGTATCCCGTTCTATTTTTCCGTCCTTGATATAAATATGCCGCCTTGCCAATGCCGCAATGTTGCTGTCATGCGTTATTAAAACTATGGTTATTTTCTTTTTTTCATTCAAATCTTTCAGAAGCTTTATGATTTCCTTGCCGTTTTTCGAATCCAGGTTTCCCGTAGGCTCGTCGGCCAAGATTATTTCCGGTTCGTTCACCAGGGCCCGTGCAATTGCAACTCGCTGCCTTTCACCGCCGGATAACTGGTTTGGCATGAAATCCTTTCTTTTCTCCAACCCAACCATTTGCAAAGCCTCTAGCGCCTTTTTTTCCCTGCCGCTTGCCTGCAAACCGTTGAGTATCGTAGGCAGCATCACGTTTCTCAAAACAGAAAGTGACGGGATCAGGTGATAAAATTGAAAAACAAAACCGATTTTTCTTCCCCTTACAAAAGCAAGCTCGTCGTCCTCCATTAAGGAAACCTTTTCGCCGCCTATGTAAACATGGCCTATCGAAGGGCGGTCCAGGCAACCCAGTATGTGCATTAAAGTAGATTTGCCCGAACCCGACGGCCCCATTATAGAGACGAATTCGCCATGTTTTATTTCAAGGCTGATGCCGCGCAGTATGCGCAACAGCATATTTCCAAGACGGAACGTTTTGTGAAGGTTCTCAGTTTTTATCGCGCTTTCCGGTTTCATGGCCATTATGATATAAATGAATCCTTTATATTTTATACTTCCCCCCGTTTAATTGGTTACCATGCACGAAAACCAGTTTGAAATGTGGACGGAAAAGCACCGGCCGGTGGAATTTTCCGAAGTGGCGGGCCAGGAACAAATAACGAAAAGGCTGGCCGAATTTGCCCGCAGCAAGAGCTTGCCGCACATGATGTTTGCAGGCCCGGCCGGCTGCGGTAAGACGACAACCGCCCTGATAATGGCCCGTTCCCTGTTCGGCGAGGCATGGAAGCATAACTTTCTCGATTTGAACGCATCTGACGAAAGGGGCATAGATGTGATACGCAGCAAGGTCAAGGAATTCGCGCGCACAAAATCGCTGAGTAATGTGCCGTTTAAATTGATATTCTTGGACGAAGCTGACGCGCTGACAAACGAGGCGCAGAACGCGCTGCGAAGGACGATGGAAAATTACACAAACACTGCGCGGTTTATCATAAGCTGCAATTATTCGTCAAAGATCATAGAGCCCATACAATCAAGGTGCGCGGTTTTCCGGTTCAAGCCCCTTGGCCCGGAGCACGTGGAAAAACGGTTATCCAGGATAGCCGAAGCCGAAAAAATAAAAATAAGCAAAGGTGCGCTGAAATCCGCAGCAGAAATTTCGGAAGGCGACATGAGAAAGGCCGTCAACATTTTACAGGCCGCTGCAACGACAAAGGATGAAATATCCGAGGACGATATTTTCGAAATCGCATCGCGCGCAAAGCCGAAAGAAATCGGGGAGATGCTGGCGAAAGCCGTTAACGGCGATTTCAAATCCGCCCGCGAAAGCCTTAAGAAGCTGGCAATAGACCAGGGACTTTCCGGCAAGGACATCATAACGGAAATGCACAAGCAGGTTTTTGATTTGGAAATACCCGAAAAAAACAAGGTCGCCATGCTTGAAAAAATCGGCGAATGCGAGTTCCGCTTGTCAGAGGGCTGCGACGAGATTATCCAGCTTGAATCGCTGCTGGCGCAGTTTGCGCTTTACGCGAAGCGGGTTTAACCAGCTAAGATAAATCCGTGCACGTCTTTTAACGAATAGGGAAAAGGATATAAATCTCAAAAAAGGTAGATAATATCCAAGATTCAGGTCGTAGATGATAGTATACAAAGTATAATTATGAGATGATAAAAATGGCGGCGAGTGATGTTGAAAGGCTGTTCAAACTTCGTGATGATGTTACTGCAAGTTCCGCCCTTGAAGTCAGGCGGGCCGCTGCTGCGGACGCTGGCAGGTTGAAAACTGTGCTCCGTTCATATTCTGTCCGTGTGGTCGAATCCGACGAAAAGGTCAACGCAAACGGCTTGACAAAGCACGGGTACGCGCCGAGGATCATTTATGCTACAGGGCCTGAAACCGTGTTCGTCGACTATTCTCGCCCAATACGCAACGCGATGGGAACATGGTATGTATCCCCGGAAATGTCCCCGGAAACAAGAAAATCCGGAAAGCCTGTCCAAGAGCTGCCAGTTTAAAAGACGCGCCAGTTTGTTAGTTTTTAAGCTTAACCGTTGTTGTAATATTCGAGCGTACCTATGACTGGACAACCCATGCCCGAAAGCAAGCTGATATTGCCAAAACAGGAGCTTATAGAAGCACTGTTCGACTGGGACGCAGTTGAATTAGACCCTGCGAAATTTCCCGATTGGGTCACACAAGGCTTCTTTCTAAGGATGGGGCGCACGCTCGGAACCGGAAAAAGGCTGCTGAGGCTTGGCAACCTTTTCGAGACGGAAATCAGGCAGCGTGTCAAGGAAAATCCCGAATACGTTTATGGCCCGGCCTACAAGGGCATAGCCATAGCCGCGGCCACAGCATTCCACATGGGAAGAACAAGGCAGGTGCGACTTGGGTTCGACCTGCCCGAAGACAACAGCGTGGGCGTGCAGGACGTCTTCAGATGGAAGCACTGGGGAGACGGAATCTCGGAAGTTTACAGGATAACCGTGCCCTTCATAGAAAACTCCGACGACCTAAGGAGCTGGGCAAAGGATTGGGCCGCCCACTATAAACGCTTTTTCGACCCAACCGGCAAGAGCAAATACGGCTTTGATACCGTGGTCGGCGATGGTTCTGCGATACCAGCAGCTGCGGCACTGGCAATGGAACTGGCAGATTCAAACCCTGATATAGACCCTTTTTTCGTGATACCCAGAAGGTCGAGAGCCGCAGTGCAAAGGGCTGAGCAGACATACAGGGAAAGGCGCCAGGCGCACAGGAACGAGAAACTTGCGATAACGGAAGCTTCTGAAAGGCTTTACATGGGAACGATCAGGGACAGCGCCAAATACGTTTTGGTGTCGCCAAGGAAAGGTGACACAAGGGTTGATCCTAAACTGCCATACTCATTTGGAAGCCCGGGAAGAGAAGACGCAAGAATGATAATAACGGACGACTCGATACTGACGGGCAAAACGATGAATGACGACGCGAACGAACTCCGCATAAAATATCCAAACTCGAAAATTTTGGGCGGGTTTGTCGCGGTCCACATACAAGAGCTTGGACCCAGCATCAGGAACCAAAGGGGCGACCCAAACATAAGCTCCACCCAATTCATAGACAAATCGACGCTGCCGCTTTATGCAGTAGTAAACTCTGAGGATATAATGGAGCACGCGTTCAGGAGAGGACTCGTATCACAGGCCGTTCACCAACAATTCCAACAAGCGAGGGAAAGGTATCACGTTAAAAGGCTGCCAACCTACTGATCTTTCAATTTATATTTTTTCAAAAAATAATTCCGTATGTTCTGCAAATCCCTCTCCTTCATCCTGTCGGCGTTTTCATAGTTCGACGGAATCGCTTGCGACCAGTCGATGTAATACAGCTCGCCTTCATCCGTGACCATTATGTTGAACTCGGAAAAATCCCCGTGCACCCATTTTTCCGCAGCCTTCTCGTAGTCTTCGATTATCAGGTCGAGAACGTCTTTAGGCTCTTTCAAAACAACTTTCACCAGTATTTTTGCCGGCAAAGATTTTTTCCCTATGAACTGCATGCAAACGGCGTGCCTGTTAATACCGTACGGCTCAGGCACAGGTATCGTACCTGACAGGCCGGAAAGCGCCCTGAATTCTGTCTGCGCTTTCGCTCTTGGCACGTTTATCTCATGCTCCCGGATGCCCAAATCGTCTATGATTTTTTTAATGGCCGTCCACGAAAACGACCTTTTGATCTTTACGAATTCTTTTTGGTTGTAACGGTGCATTTTCACGGCCGCAAACCCGTTTTTAGTTTCTGCGGAAATTATCACAGATTCCTTGCCCGTCCCTACCGGCGAACCGATGTTAGTTATTACGCCGTGTTTTTTGAAGTCCCACAAGGAAAGCACGTCAAAGCCCGTTTCCGTCACCTTGACCGCAACACCGGTGTCACGGTGCGTAAAAAAGGACACATATTCCATCTTGTTCAGTTCGGATATCAGGAACCTCGTCGTCTTGGCGGAAAATGGCAGCTTCGTAACAGCCTCGTCCAGCGGCACGTATTCGTATCTTCTGTGGAGCCCTTCAATTGCGCGAAGCACTGCAATATGGTCTTTGTCAATATTCATGGCGCATCCTTTCCAGCAGCCTGTTGGCTTTATTTTTCATTCTTTTATCCGCATTAACGGCCACAACGCCCCTGAACCAAAGCCCGTAAACCACAATGGAATTAAGCGGGCAATGTTTTATCGCAGGCAAAACCGCGAGGTCTTCCTCGCCTTTCACGTCGATAAGCGTCCTTCTTCGGAACGATTTCTTGACAGCGTTAACCAGGTCGCCGGAAATGGTGGCCGGTTCGTTCCTGACCTTGGTCTTTTTCCCCGGAAACTTCAAATTCCAGGGTGTTTTTCGCCTTTTTGTTTTGTTGTCTATGACAACGACGTCAGGCAGGACGCCGCTGGTTATCAATTCCCTGGAGCAGACATCGCCGACCGCAATGAGCTTTGCCGCTTTCACGCTGTAAAGGTGTTTAACAAGCTGCCGTGTGTTGCGGAAAACCCTGCCCAAAGGTTTTCTCAGTTCGCTGCGCATGCCACGCGGAAGCCTGTACATGAATCCACTTGTCTCTTATAAAAAATAAGCTTAATAAGCCGTTTATACAAAATTGTCACAAAGGTATTGGAATGATAGAAAGGACATTGGTTCTGATAAAACCCGACGGCGTGCAGCGCGGCCTGGCCGGTGAAATATTGGGACGCTTTGAAAAAAGGGGAATAAAAATCATAGGCATGAAAATGGTCCACATAAACAGGGACTTCGCTGAAAAGCATTACCCGAAGGACATGGCCAAGATGTTCGGCAAGAAAACGCTTGAGGGTATTAAGGAGTTTGGCTTGAACACGAACAAAAGCGAAAGGGAATTGGGCGAAAAAACGTGGGAAGACCTGATAAATTTCATAACCGAAAGCCCTGTTGTCGCCATGGTACTGGAAGGCGTACACGCAATTAAAAACGTCCGCGCAATGGTCGGCTCAACATCGCCGCACGAGGCATTGCCAGGAACTATACGGGGCGATTACGCGCACGCAAGTATGACATATTCTTCTATCACGGGCACCGGCGGCCGCAATGTGGTCCACGCTTCCGCCTCGGCGGAGGACGCAAAACGCGAAATTGCCCTGTGGTTTAAGCCTGAAGAGCTTCACGAATACAAGCGCGCGGACGAGTTCCACACCACGGGCGGATAATAGCTGGAAGCATGAGGTAAACAGAAGCAGTCGAGGAACTGAAACATACCGATACAGTATACGGTATGTTTCTAGTTTCCCATGCTTCAGTTTCACCGGCCTTTTTATTTTTGGACTGCCAAGGGGTTTCATGCAAGGCAAATTAATCGCCATCGAAGGCTGCGACGGGTCCGGTTTATCGACGCAAACAAGCCTCTTGTGCGAATGGCTGCGCAACGCGGGTTATGGCGTCCATCAGACCAAGGAGCCTACCGAAAATTTTATCGGCAAAACGATAAGGTCAATCCTGCGCGGAGAGATTGTGTCAGGCCAGAAAACCCTGCAACTGCTGTTCTGCGCAGACCGCGCACATCACATTGAATCTGAAATAATTCCGGCGTTAAAACAGGGCAAGGTGGTTGTCACGGACCGCTACATCATGTCGACCCTGGCGTTCGGCTCGCTTGACGAGGATGTGGGATGGCTAAAGAACCTGAACGAAAAATTTCCCAGGCCCGACCTTACGATTTTCATAGACGTGCCAGAAACCGTTTCCATTAACCGGATCAAATCGTCCCGCCCGGGCACAGAGCTGTTCGAAAAAACCGGGAAGCTTAAAAAAATAAGGGAAAACTACAAAAAACTGGCGAAGGTTTTTCCCAACACAATAACGGTAGACGGCACCCAAAGCGTTGAAAAAGTTTTCGAAACCGTAAAAGCCTCTGTGAAAGAACTTCTAACTTAGATTTATAGCCGATCCCATAACTACTTCTAAGTGATTGGTATGATACGCCAGCCCATTGTGGCCGTGCTGGGCCACGTCGACCACGGAAAAACATCGCTGCTGGACCGCATCAGGGGGACCGCTGTTGCAAAGACTGAAGCCGGAGGCATAACCCAGCATGTCGGAGCGTCTGAAATTCCGGCGGCTGTGATAAAAAACATATGCGGTCCGCTGCTCGAACGCATGGGTGTAGGGCTGGAAATACCGGGCTTGCTGTTGCTAGACACGCCGGGCCACGAAGCCTTCACAACGATAAGGAAACGCGGCGGTTCGATCGCAGATATCGCGATATTGGTCGTGGACATGCACGAGAGCCTGCAGCAGCAGAGCTTCGAATCGATCGAAATTCTGAAGCATTACAAGACGCCGTTCATCGTGGCTGCCACCAAATTGGACAGGATAACAGGCTGGAAAAGAAGCGAAAACAGGCCGTTTGTGGAAAACGTTGAGAACCAGCCTTCAATGGCCATCGAGGAGTTGGAAGAAAAAATATACAAGATTGTGGGAAAACTGTCAGAACACGGGTTCCAGTCAGAAAGGTTCGACCGCATCACAGACTTCAGCAAGCAGGTAGCGATTGTGCCGGTTTCAAGCATAACAGGAGAAGGCGTCGCAGACCTGCTGATGACAGTAGCCGGGCTCGCACAACATTTTCTGAAGGAGCGGCTCGAGGTGTCGGAAAAAAATGGCGAGGGCACAATCCTTGAGGTTAAGGAGATCCGCGGCCTTGGGACGACCATCGATGTGATACTTTACAACGGCACGATAAGCAAGAACGATTTCATAGTGATAGGCGGGAAAGAGCCGGTGGAAACAAAAATAAAAGCCCTGTTGAAGCCCCCGGCGCTGAAACAGATGGGCCTTGAAAAAAATTTCCTGCAGGTGGATTCAGTGAATGCGGCAGCCGGAATAAAAATAGCCGCGCCCGGCCTGGAAAAAGTCGTTGCCGGCAATCCGCTGCTTGCCACGCAAAATAAGGATGAGATTGAATCGTTGAAAGCCGTTGTCCAAAAAGACGTGCAATCGGTTGAAATCTTCACCGAAGAAGAGGGCCTGATAGTGAAAGCGGATACGCTAGGCTCTCTGGAAGCCCTGATAAAAATTCTGAAAGGCGCCGGCATACCCATAAGGAAGGCCGAAGTCGGGCCTGTAGCAAAACAGGACGTGATGGAGATAGAACAATCGATCCCGGAACACCGCGCCATAATGGTATTCAACAACGAAATCCTCCCTGACGCGGAAGAATACGCAAGGACGCAGAACGTGAAAATAATCTCTTCGAACATAATCTACAGGCTGATAGAAGAGTACCAGAAATGGTCCGAAGACGTCAGGAAAAAATCCGCGGAGGACAGGCTGTCAAAAGTGTCGAGGCCCTGTGAAATGCGCGTACTTCCGGGATTTATTTTTCGCGACTCCAAGCCTGCCGTGTTCGGCGTGGAAATCCTGTCAGGCGTATTGAAAACAGGTTACTCAATGAAACAAAAGAAAGACGGTAAAATCGCCGGTGTTGTGAAAGAGCTCCAGGACCAGGGGCAAAACATGCAATCAGCAGAAAAGGGCAGGCGCGTTGCCGTATCCATGGACGAACCCACCGTGGGCCGGCAGGTAAATGAAGGCGATGTGCTGGTTACGGTTCTTAATGAAAACGATCTAAAAACGCTTCGCGACCTGTACGCGCACTTGCGCGATGATGAAAAAATACTGCTCTCCAATTACGCCTGATAATTTGACAAAGGGTTATATTAACCGTTCCACAGATATTATTCATGATCGTCGGCAACGGTAAAATGCTGGTCGCTGTCGAAAACTCCAGCATAACAAAGCTTTTCTGGCCGACGCTGAATAATTTCCAGAACATGGCCGAATCCAGGATCGGTGTGTTTTCTTTCGACGACAACGCGGTATCGTGGCTGGACGGATGGAAAACAACGCAGAGATACGACGAAACAAACGTACTTGAAACAACGGCAAAAAAAGGACACCTTACCGTTACGGTAAAAGATTTTGTGCTTCCCGTGGAAAACTGCCTTGTCCGCATGGTGTCGGCCAACGAGCCTTCTATGGTATATTGTTACACAAAAACCCAGCTCAGGGAGGGACAAAAAAAGGACGCCGTTTCGTTTGAAGCCGGCATGCTGCACAAGAACAAGGATGCAGCGCTTTGCGTGTTCTCTCCCCACGAGGTGAAGGAACACGACACCGGCGATATAAACTTTGACGACCTCCAGGGAAGGAACTCAGGCGAATCCGCTTCAGTCATGTCGTTTTTCACGACCCCCGAAAACGGCACAAACACCGCCAATGTTTTTATGGCGATATCCAATTCTATCAGAGATGTTAACAGGATAATGGCCAACGCCCTTAACACGGACGCGAATAAATGGCTCTACAAGACCCAGTTCCACTGGAAAAAATGGCTTGAAAAGTCGAAACTGCCGGACTCGCACGGCCAAAGGACCCTTCTCAACATGAAAATGCTCATGGACCAAAACCATGGTAGCTTCGTATCCTCAGCCGCGGCAAGGTATTCCTGGATAAGGGACGGCGTTTACGCAGCCTATGCTTTCGATCTCGCAGGCTATCATTCCGAAGCTGAAAAATTCTATTCCTGGCTGAAAACCGCGATAACAAAGCACAAATATCTCCTTTTTGCTGACGGCACAGCCACCAGCAACAGCGAAAAGAGGACAGACCAGCTCTCCACCGCAGTCTGGGGGGTATACTCTCATTACATGAAAACAAGGGACAGGAAATTCCTGGAAAACATGTGGAGCACCGTGCGCTATGCGGCTGAAGAACTGGAAAAAAATTTCAACCCCAGGACAGGCATGATGTCGCCGTCGCTGACTCCATGGGAAGACGCCTTCAACGTCAACGCATATACGGCATCAAGCTCTTATTCCGCATTCAACGCGGCGTCGGCAATGGCCAAAAAACTGGGCCACGAAAGCCTGTCCCACGAGTGGACGGACATATCGGAGAAGCTGAAGGAATCATACCTGTTCATGTGCTCCGACGAGACTTACCACAAAGCGTACAATGAGAAAGGTGTGGACGCCTGCACGCTTTCCGTCATGGTCCCCTTCGGCATGGTGGATATGTGGAGCGAAAAATCTGAAAAAACGGTTGAAAAAATAGAAAAGGAATTGTGGGACAACGGGCTGAAAAGGAACGCGCAATCCGGCGAAACGTGCTTTGTCAGCACCGCATGGCTCGCATGGACGCATAAAAGGTCGGGCAACATAAAAAAATACAGGATAATAATGGATTCGATAAACGAAAAATTCACTCCGCTGGGGGTTCCGTCATTTGGCGCGAAAAATGATGTCTCGCTCTGGCCGAACGCCATGTATGTTATTGCCAGGATGGACTGAAAATTGACATACGCAGATAAAACCTCCGCCCACGGCGAGAAAGTTCTGCATAGGTACGGCGCGCTGACGCTCACGAACAAAAGGGTCGTGGGCGATGAGAACGTAATCGATTTGGCCCTTGGCGGGATGGGAAAATTAATTTCAAAATTCCTGGGTTTCTCCAATAAAAATGTCAGCGGGACCGTGACTGAGATCAGCCTGGACAAAATTGATTCTATAAGGCTTACTTTAATCCGGGAAGGCGCGCTGCTTAAGCTCAGCAATTTACTTTGGGTCGTCACGCTGCTACTGCTGCTTATGATATGGGCAGTCGCACCTTACAGGTCAGTTTCAACAGCATTCGTCGGCGTAGCTGGTTTTATCCTCAACCTGGTCACGCTCGGTTTTTTGAAAGACGTCATCGAACCGTTGCTCGAATCACTGTTATCCATTATCTCAGGCTCTTACGACATACCCGTAATGACGTTCGCCGCCTCTGCCGTGCTTTTCGTGGCTTACATGGTTTTCAAGACAATACGGCTGGAAATACACTCGGCCAAAAACATGGTTTTCACGAACATTTTGGACCTTTCAGCAAAAAGCGGCATAGAAGAGGCGCAAAAATTCGCTAAAAAAGTCCGCGAAGCCGAAGAGGATCATAAGAAAAAATGAAATTACGAGAATAACCCGAATTTTACGCTGTAATAAAACTTCTTCCCTCCGCAGATTATTTCGCAGGAGCATTTTATCGGCGTGCGGTCATATACGCTGTTGAAAAAGTTAAATTCCATTACAAGCTCGGCTTTGCTTATGTCATTCGACCCAATATTAGCCTTCTTTATTTCCCCCAGAAACCATTTATGAAGCATTTCCGTAAAAGGCAGGCTTAACAGAGTTCCATCGCTCGCGCCGCCGTTTTTCAAATCTATTGACCATCTTCCATCCGAAGGGAGTTGAACCTTATTCAGGTACGTCGTAATAAAAGGCACGCATCTAACCCTGTCGCAGGCATTGTACACAATGCCCTTGAGCAACTTAAGCTTCATGATCATACCTTTGGATAAGGCGATATTTTAGATGGAATATATCGGAAAAGTTTATATCGGAACAACGACTATTCCTATAGGGTGTTTCTGTGCTCGAGGAAAACGCTGTCGTCGCAAACGAATCCGTGCTTCTTGAGGGTTATGCGCCCGAGGACGCGCTGCACAGGGAAGGGCAGAGGCGGGTTTTGGCAGAATGCATTAAGCCGGCTTCAACAGGAAAACGCATCCGCAACGTATTTCTCTACGGCCCGCCCGGAACCGGAAAGACCATGCTCACAAAATGGATAATGTCGGAGCTGGAAAAAGGCGCCAGCCGCGTAAAAACGGTTTACGTGAACTGCTGGAGCCGTTCTACAGCCTACGCCGTGCTGGGCGAAATACTGCACCAAGCCGAGACATTTGTCAGCCCGCGCGAATCCATGCTTTCCATGACACGGAAATTCGAGAACGCTACAAGGCACCCTGAGAAAAAATTCATAATCGCGCTTGACGAAGTGGATCACCTGGAATCCCCGGAAATCCTCTACGACGTCTCGCGCAGCGGCGCCGGCCTGATATGCATCTCAAACAACCCTTACGCGCTGTCAGGCGTTGACGACCGCATAAAAAGTTCCCTGCAGGTCGAAGGCATCGAGTTCGCGGCTTACACCGCAGACCAGATGGCGGACATAATAGGCCAGCGCGCGAAATATGGGCTTGCGCCCAACGCAATAGCGCGGGACGAAATTAAGATGGTCGCCCGCATGTGCAACGGGGATGCCCGCGTAGGGATAGAAATGCTGCGCAAAGCCGCGCTTATCGCAGAAGCCGAAAACAAGAGAAAAGTCTCCACCGACCACATAAGGAAAGCCTTTAACGAGGCGAAGTTCATGAGGAAAACGAAAATCGAATCCAGGTTAAACGACGACGAAACTGAGATATTGAAAATCATCCGCTCCGCGGACCGGATAAACGCGAACGGCATATACGAGCAATACGCCAAAAAAGTCGCGTCCCCCGTGACAGGGCGCGCTGTAAGGAAATACCTCCAAAAATTCGCGAAACTGGGCCTCATAAAACACGAAGGCGACGTGCGCTGGCGGGAATATTTCGCGGTTTAATAACCAGTAAGCTGTTGGATTTGATATCATGAGTGTATACGATTTACTTACGATAGATTCGAAAGATGTTGAAAACAGGGTATGTAAACTTATGGAAAAATATGACATTCCCGGACTTAGCATCGCGGCAATCCAAGATTTTAGAATAAAAAATTTGATGTATTTGGGAATAAAGAAAATAGGAGAAAAAGTTAAAATAGATAAAAATACCATATTTCAGGTGGCATCTATCAGCAAATTCTTCACAGCATTGATAATTATGAAATTGGTAGTATCAAAAAAACTTAGGCTAAACGACGATGCAAATAAATATTTGCATGGTTTCAAAATTAAAACCGCGGAAGGCGAAATAAAAAAAGTTACAATTAAACAATTAATGAGCCACACGGGCGGGATTTCTTGCTCTGGTTTTAAAGGTTATAGCTACAAGGAAAAAGTTCCTAAAATAAATGAAATACTAAACTCCGAATTCCCTTCAAACAACGAAAGAATTCTCGTTAGATACAACCAAAACACATACCATTATTCAGGAGGCGGATACGTGGTCTTGCAAAAAATAATTGAAAATGTTACAGAAGATGCGTTCGAAAACGTCGCAAAAAGATTTATTTTTAAACCCTTAAATATGAACCGCAGTTTTTTCAATCAGGTTGGAAATAAACCGTATGCCGATTTTGCATCCGGACATGAAGGAAAAAACACGGTGAAAAATGATTTTTTTAAATACCCAGAAAAATCGGCCGCAGGATTATGGACTACTGCGGAAGATATAGCCAAGTTGTTGATAGAGATCTTGCTTTGTTACAAAGGAAAATCTGAAAAAATATTGGATATGGAAACAATAAAAATGGTTTTGAAACCAGTAACAAAAGCGGAAAGAAATTTAATGGGGCTTGGAATTTTCATTTCGAAGAACAGAAAGTTTTTCTATCATTCCGGAAGCAATGTCGGATACAGGTCAAAATTTGTAGCAGATTTAAAAGGGAATGGCATAGTCATCCTGACAAACAGCTCGAAAGGGTATGATTTCATCAACGAATTAGTCTCTTGGACGGTGACGTAAATGAAAATTTTGCGGTGTGAAAGAGAAAAACAAGCATTCAAACTCCAAACAAATCCTCCGGACTTCGCGCGTAAGCTTCCACAGCCTCTTTTATCCGTCCGGATATTCTGTCGCCCATCTCGGCGGAATCGGGGGTGCGCGGCCCATAAACCTTGCCTTCCAGCTCGCTCGTTGAGAATCCCAGTGTCGCATGTATGTTGTAATCACGCAGCCATAATTTTATAATGGCGTGGGTTAAAACCTCTTCGCGCATCATCCATCTGTTCGTTGTGTCGCTGATCGCGTTCGCATCCACTCCTCCGTACGGGTCTCTGGGTATTTTGTTGAATTCCGCAAGCATATTTCTCAAAGTGTGCGGCCTCATCTGATAATGAAGGACTTCCGCAGGAACGGTCTCTGCAATGTAAATCGGCTGGGACGAAAGCGAAACAAATAACGGCAATTGCTCCTCGCCTTCGTATACCACGTCATTCTCCAAAACACGGAACGTCGGACTTATAAGCTGTTCGCCGGCCACTTTTTCCTCGGTCCAATAATCAGATGTCGCAATTTTTCCGCCGTAATCAAAATCAACCAAAATCCCGTCCCGCCCCAAAATCGAATAGACCATGTTTATGTTAACGATGTTTGCGGGGGGCGTTTGAATTGCATCCGCCGCCGAACGGGGTATTACAAAATTTACTTTTGGATTGACCAGATACGGGCTTGGCCAAAAAGACAGCGCATGGCTTAACGCGGTTTTAGAAAGGCCTATGACGCGTTCCGCGTAATCATGGTCAGGCTCCACAACAAACGATTGCTGCACATATTTTCTTACGGAAAGGATTTTCTCGGGGATGAATCTTTTTCCTTTTGCATCCGGGTCCGGCAGGCCTTGTCCCGAAATATAAGTTATTCCCGCTTTGATCGCAGGCTCCGCCTCTTTCGGCGATGGTACTGTGTACGTTGGATCCAAATCAACCCGCCTCAATAACGATTCGTCAACTTCGTAACCCCGCTCATACGGATTTCCGTCCGTATCAAACAATTCCTTCAAAAAAAGGCGGGACACTATGCCAGCTGCGATTAAACCGCCAGCCGCAGCTAACCCAATCTCCAAAAAAGTTCTTCGGGATACAGCTTGTCCGCGTTTGTTAGGCGCTCTAAGAGCAGCCATGAACATACAAGAGTCCAACAGGTTTTAATATCATTCCAAAAAGTCCAGGGAAAAATACACCTTTAAATACTCCGCAATTCTCTATGTTTTCGGTTTATCATGAGCCAGGCTGAAAGAGAGGAGGAAATCAGGGCAGAAATAACCGGGCACGGCTATCCGTACGTAATAGCTGGTTCGCTCTATGACGAATTGTTTGCGAACCGGTCCGAAAGGAGCCGTCCGCTGGAAACGGAAGTGGCCGCAGTCTTAAATTACGATTTAACAGGCTCGCTTTCCGATTTGCCAATACTTGAGCACATCGCACTTGTTAGGAAGCACCTGAGTCAGATTACAAGGCAATCGTTGGCGGAAATTTTCCAGGCCGAACTGGAAAAAGAGCTTGCAAACGCCGTAAGACAAAATCCGTTTTACGCGCAAATCACTAACAACGCAAACTACGTTGTCAGGGAAGCTGTTAAGCGCGCCATGCAGGAATCCAGGGTCAACAGAGTGAACGGACGCGGTGAAATATCCACAGCAATCACACAACTGGAAACCGGTTTGAATGTGGATGCGAAAGTGGATGTCTACGTAGGAAAGGTAAAATACACGCCAGCGCCAGTGACGATACCGGGCGGCATGGACACGGCAAAACGCGCCGCGACAGCAATGCAATCCGTCAGGGAAGTACCGGTGTACGGAAACTTCATTTTGAAAAGGGTGGGAAGGCCGGAAATAACGCCCGTCTCCGCCCCGGTCGATCTGGGAGAAAAGGAACCCATACACCCTTCCCACAGGGTCAGCATGTCGTACACAGGGAAATTGGCATATGCCGACATGATGGGGTTGTACGAGACTGGCAGAATCAGATTAAGAAACCGGGACAAGAATTAATTTTGGAACTATCGGAACTGCTTTTCTCATATCGGAACTTCATTTAACCGAAAGTGTAATGATGCAGTCCGAAGAAATAACTAGTTAACGAGCACGGAAACAAGGCTTCGCCCTCCATTCGCGTTTCCGCCTCCCACGGCAGGCCGGGTGAGAAGTATATCACCTCTTATCTGGCCTGCCATCAAGCTCATTGCCGCCCGGACGTGTTTCAGAATGATGGGAGCTGGCAAGTTTTTTGCAGTACAAAAACAATCTATGCCGGCATCCTGCCAATAGAATGCGGTTCGAACAGATCCCGCGTCAGTTCGTAAGCATGTTCAATAACCGGATTTGTCCTTGAAATGGAAACCATTACTATGTCCGGGTGTTTTGCCCTTATAGCACCCGCAAGCTCTACGGGATCCGCACCGTAAATTTCAACAGTCCTGCGAAAACCGAGCCTGGATACACTTGCCAGCATCAGGCCTGTCTCAGGCCTGCTTTCCGCGACAACGGCTACAACTGACGACCTTGGCTGCCTTGCGATGATGTCCGCATAATTCCTCCTCTTGCCCAATAACACCGGAACTCCTTTGTCAAAATAATCAGCGCGCCCAACGCTTTCCACGTTAGCATAAGCCACGAATAATTTCATAAAATAATAATCCCGGAAAAACTATTTAAACCGCGTAAACCGCTGTGCGCGGATAGAAAGCAGACCACACATACCAGAAGCCGTACGTTGCGTCTATGCGTCTTAACTTTTCCGATTTCATCGGGCCTTCGGTCGCAACGCCGTCATAATTCCAAACGCTTCTGGTGTTCGTATCAACAACCCTGTTGTCGATTGTCTCGAAATTCAATTCGGTCCCGCGCAAAACCCTGCTAAAAACTTTGACACTGTCCAGGTCTTTGTCGTATACAATGGCGATTTTGTTTTTTCCTATCATGTCATTGATTACGCCTGCATGGGTCACGTTGCTTTTCGGGTAGGCCTTCGATCCGTCGTTGAACGAGACGCCATAGACTATGTCCTTCGTCCACAGCCGTTTGTCAGCTTTTTTCAATGAGTACCAGGTGTCATCGCTTTCCTCGTAGCCGCCGTACGGGTCTGTCCCATAGTCACGGTCGAATCCTGTGTCCGAAGACATGACCAGCGTGTCAGGATATTTGACCTTCCAAAACGCCCACATTGTCATTTCGCTTGGTATCCTTGTTAGGTTTTTCCCAATGGCGTTTCCGATAATAGCCTGCCCTGTAATTTGCTGCCAGTAGGAGCGTGTTTCAACATCCACTAAAATATCGTTTGAATTGTAAAGCAAGCCCGTCACCCTGAACGCGGCCGTCTTGCCTGACAGCTTGCCTTCATAAACTGCCGGTATCCTGCAAAGCGCGCAATACGTGACCGTGACAGGTTTTCCGGAAAAATTGTCGTTGATAACTTCGTGATAATTGAGTATCTTGACAGGGTACGCCTTGACCACGCCATTGTAAACAACGCCCACAACAAGGTCCTTATCCTCCGGGTATGTAACGCCCTGCGCAGCAACGAACTTGGGATTGTTTATCTCCGGTATCGCGCCTTCAGGCAGCGGTGTGCTTATTTCGCTCATGTTAACCAGGCTCTTCACAGAGCCTACGGTCCTGGCAGGCGGGTTTAACTGGAAATAAGCAGCGTACACAAGCAGCATGCCCAGCAGCACGATTAAATAGAAAAATGGCTTACGGCTCTTCGCACCGGACAAATCCATGCTTAGTTTTATGTCACGCAAAGCAGAAATAGTTGAAAAAACTTGCCCGGCTTATTTATCTGGCATCGGGCCGAAGAATACATTGAAAGGCTATGCAAACGCAAATAACCAATTGGGCATTGAGCGGCAAGTTTTGCGTATCCTCCGAATCGGCTAAAACAGGCGCTTTGCAGCTAGAAGCATACCGCCATAGACCGAAGCATATCGATACAGTATACGATATGCTTCAAGCTTTTCGGTATGCTTCAGTTTCCGATGCGCCTGTTTTTAATTTCAAGCTTGCTTGATCTGGGATGATTTCTCCAAAGAATGACCAGAACTTTACGATCCTGTTCGCAGCATTGTCCTCCGGGCTGTTTCTAACTGCCAGCCAACAATAACCGGAGGACGTGCTGGAAAATTTATCCCGACAGCATCTTTCTTCCCACGCTGCAGACCTTGTTATATTTGCACGAAGTGCACGTTCTCTTTGAAACGGGCAGCCACTCAGAATCTATCAGTGCAAAGCCTTGGGCTTGCGGCGCAGCTCCGTTGGATAGGATATCGTTCGCCAGCCGGGCAAGCCCGGGTATCTGTTCCGTCCACGAAGACAACTGGCTGCCGGAAATTTTGAACTCAACCGCTGACGGTGAATCGAATTTCCTGAAGTTTATCGACGCACCCACGACCCTTACCAGGTCCTTAAATTTTGGGTCGTTGGGCATCATGAAGGCGTATGACGACAGCTGTATCCTGTGCGAGTCATTCATTCCCAGGAAATTGGCGTATGAAAATTTGTCGTCTTTTATCACCACAGCGTTTCGCCTGTCCTCGTTGTGTCCGAGGAAATGAAGCTCGTCAATCCTGCCGCGCAGGCCGTTCTCGTAGTCTGTTACGGATATTTCCCTCGCAACAAATTTTTCACCCTTTGCGGTTTTCTCCACAATCTCCTCATCAGTGTAAGCTGTAACCATCTGCTGCAGTTCGTTGTGCCTCTTGGCGCCCTGCATCATTGCCCGCGTTACGATCTTGGCTTTTTTGTTGAAAAGGAAGGCGATCTGGCACAAGCCGAGGTAAGAAAGATCGGAAACGGAAATCATCTTGTTCCTTGATGATTCGCCTGCTCCGCTTAAAAGTATTGCCTTATCAGGGTTCCGATAAAATCATTTTTTCCTGTCCATGTTCAGCAACGAGAATAGGATGTCTCCCAAAGTCGGCTCCCTGACCCCTTCTATTTGCATGGCAAGCTTGCGGTACGCCCGCGCAGCCTTTGAGTTCGGCCTGTATATTGTTATAGGTTTCCTGTCCTGTATTGAAGCCCGCACATTCCTGTCCTCCGGCACTATGCCGATGATGTTTTCGTTAAAAAAGTCCTCTATCTCGCCGCTTTGCAGCTCATACGCATCGTTGTTGACTTTGTTTACGACCAAGCCTAGAACCTTTCCGTTCATGCCTTTGATCGACTTGTACGTCTTGTAAGCGTCAGCAACGGCAGGCGTTTCCGGGTTTGTGACTATCAAAAACTCGCTGCACGCCTCTATTGCAGCGCGTGCGTCAGGCCCGAGGCCGGGCGCACAGTCCATAATGACGTAATCAGATTCTCCTGCAAGCTTGTGCATGTGGTTTTTTAATTCGGATATGTCGACATGCCTGTCCTTTAATGAGAAATCCGCAGGTATCACCCGCAACCCGCTTTCATGTATGTATAACGCCTGCGGGATGTACGTCTGGTTTTCGATGATGTCCTGTATTGTGAAAGGCGTGAAATTCATACCAAGGTGGAGGCTGACGTTAGGCGTGTTCACGTTTGAATCCACGAGTATGACGGACTTGCCCAGTTTGGTTAGCGCAATGCCCAGATTGACCGCTGTCGTCGTTTTTCCTACGCCGCCCTTCCCCGAGAACACGCCGATAATCCTGCTCATTTTATCACTCTAACACTATTGTGGCAAAGCCTGAATAAATCTTTTAATCCTTGGCCTTTTATCTAACATCATGAGAGCGTGCGCAGTCCTTGCGGGCAAAAGCATGCAAGAGCTTCTTCAAAAGGCCTCGGATGCCAGGCAGCGCGGCGCAGATTTCGTCGAAATACTGCTAAACGGCATCGAAGATTATAGCAACTTCGAGCTCATAGAAAGTTTTCCCCTCCCCGTAATCCTGTCGGTTGAATACACGAAAAACCGGAAAACAGCCGACGCCCTGAAAAAGGCGCTGAAATTCAGGACAGAATTCGTCGACATTGATTTGGAGTTTCCTAAAAACTTCATCGAAAGCACGTTTGCCTATGCGCGGGCAAACGGGATTAAAACCATAGTTTCCTACCGTCCTGAAACCTTCCCCTTGCAGAAAAACCTGAAAAAGATTATGGACGACATGGCTGTACTGTCCAAATATATGAAAATCGTGCTGCCGGCAAAAAGCAAAAAAGACATCGAATCCTTTGATGGCATATTCGCCGGGGCTGCGAAGACCGGCGCAAAGCTGGCGTTGGTCAGCTCATTCGAGCCCGCGCCAGCAGACCGAAGGAATTTTATAGCCTATGGGAAAACCGAGTCTTCAAGCCACAACAGGCATTTGCCCCAGATAGAAGACGTTAAAAAATCGATCATAAGCAGCGCAGGACTCCAGGCCTGAAAAATGATTTAATGCCCGTATAAACAAAACCTATCCATGCTTTTAATAAGAATAGGAACATCTTCCGGGGTTGCAGAAACCTCTGTTACATGCGCTTAGGATGTTTTCTTGCTTTCGCTGTATTTGCATTTTCCGCAGGTAAACCTGTCCTTATGCTCGGCCATCCACGTGCCGGCGCCGCATCGCGCACACGCCCTGCTCTTATGCTTTCCATCCTTGTACATTTTCCAGTGCTGCATAGGCTTATGCTTTGGCATTTTGGTCCTCCGCTGCGGATTTTGAACGGGCCTTCACTATTTCCAGCCTTTGTTTCGGTATGAATTTCGGGTCGTCATAGATCTTGACCCTTGCACGCGAACCTGATGTCCCGAATTCAGTGAGTATCTGGTCCACAAGAATAAGCTTGTCGTCAACGCCGAAATGCGACGCGACCCCGGCAACCACGTCCTTCCTCGACGGTGTTGCGCCGCTCGCCTTGATCTTTACAACTATTTCCCTTCTCTTCAACACAGGGTTAACCTTCTCAGAGACTATTTCCATCTCCATGTTATCACTTCATCAATATGCAGTATTTACCCGGAACCGTTATTCCCATATGCTTCGCGATGCTGGAATCATTCGGGTCATTGACAACTACGATCCCTTTCCATGACCAAGAAAAGCTTGTGCCTTTGCACACCGGGCAAACGCTTTCTTTTACAAACCTTCGACACGTTCTACAGACCTTATCAGCCACTGTTTTTCATCTCCTGTTCTTTAGTCTCTTTGGCATCAGCCTTTTTTATAGGGACCCACTCCAGGACGCCGAGCCCGCTCTGGCGCATCGTAAGCCCGATCTTGTAATCGTTTTTTCCCAACGACACGGTTATCACGCGCGCTTTCACGCTGTCGCCCTCCTTTATGGTCCTTTTAGAGTCCTTTCCCAGAAACATCGAATTCTTGCCGTCGTAAGAAACGAAATCGTCCATCACCTGCGAAATGTGGACCAAGCCGTCCAACGGTCCCATGCGTACAAAAGCGCCGAATTCCGTTATGTCTATGACTTCACCGCTCACTATCTCGTACATCATTGGATAATAGGCCAACACGTCAAACGTTGCCACGTAATGTATGGAACCGTCCCCGGGAAGCAGCTTGCCCTCGCCCACGCTTCTGACGTTTGTAACCGCGACTATGACGCCTATCTCCTTGTCCATGACGCCCTCCAGTTGTTCCTGAAGGCTTTGCTTGACAGAACTTTTTATAGGCATGCCTAATTTCGAAGGCAGCACGCGGACAACATCCTCAATTGTAATCAATTTGTACATAGCCTCACCTAAGCGTAATTTGTAGCCAAAACAGAAGATTTTGACCTGTGTGTCGCAACTGAAATTGGTAATTTAACTTTATAAAGGCAGCCTGCACAATTTAAACTTTATTTGAAAGCTTTCATCGACGCCTTTATCAGCCTTTTCGCTTCATCGGCGTTTTTCCAGCCTTCCACTTTTGCCCATTTGCCTTTTTCCAGAACCTTATACTGTTCGAAAAAATGAGCGATTTCTTTGAGTATATGCGCCGGGACTGTTTCCATGTTTTTCATCTCATCGTAGCGCGAATCGTCAGCCGGGACCGCTAAGATTTTTTCGTCCGTGCCTTTCTCGTCCTTCATCAACAACATTGCAACAGGCCGGGCATTGATCACGCAACCGGGAAAGCTTGGTTGGTCTACCAGGATCACAACATCCAACGGGTCGCCGTCGCCGCATAGTGTCTGCGGCACAAAGCCGTAATCGCCGGCGTAATGGAACGGCGAACGCAACACGCGGTCAAGTATGAAAACTCCGTTTTCCTTGTCATACTCGTATTTGTTCCTGGATCCCTTCGGGACTTCAACAACCACGTTTATCTCGTCAGGCGCATTCTTGCCCGCGCCCAGGTCTCTCAATAGGTTCATTTTATCTTATCTCCCCTTCGAAAGTTAAATATCTTTTTCCTCTTAAATATCCCGCCTGAAAACCCTTTTCAGCGCATTTGTGCCGCAATTCCTTGTCCTGCGTTATCAGCGCAGAGTTTTCGCCGCACAATTCCAGCAACGAACTGTCACCGGTTGTTTTTGTTTTCGCTGCCTTGATGGAATTTTTTTTCGCAAGTTCCAAAGCCACGCGCGCGGCTAGCGCGGCTTTGCCCCTTCCGGCGGAAATTTTTTTTACTTCCGCCATCACGGACCTGGACGTGGTTATCTCAACACGCGGAAAAGTGTTTTTTATCTGGCCGAAAATGTCGATTTTGTTTTTTGCTGCTTCTATTAAAACATTCGCGTCCAGTATTATTCTTTTTATCTCCATGGTCAGCCAACGTCTGCCTTTCTAAGGGCGAATTTCTTCATTTCAACAATCGGTATTATCAGCGAAGAGATTAAAATTATCCCTGCCATGTCCCCGGCCGGCAGCGGGACCGTATCAAAAACAATATCCAACGCAGGAACATATACGACAGCAAGCTGCAAGACGAACGACGTGAGTATTGCAAACGCCAGGTACCTGTTTGACAAACCAGCCTTCATGATAGATTTGTCGGACTGGGAATTAATCGAATGGAACAGCTGCAAGAACACTATCGTAGTAAATGCGGCGGTCTGGGCTTTTCTCACATCTCCGATATTGCCCAGGAACACGGCCAGCGTGATCAACGCTATCGAAATGCCCACAAAAACAATGTCAAACAGCGTTCTTCTGTTCACCATCTCTTCTTTTTTGTCGCGGGGCTTCCTGCTCATTATGTCCTTCTCCGGGGGTTGCACGCCCAACGCTAAAGCGGGCAACCCGTCCGTCAGCAGGTTCATCCACAATATTTGGATGGCGGTCAGCGGCAAGGCCAAATCCTTCATCACCGTCGAGCCCAGCAGTATAGCAAAGAACACTGTGAAAACCTCGCCCGTATTGCAGGACAAAAGGTAAAAGATGAATTTCCTTATGTTGTCGTATATTCCGCGGCCCTCGCGCACTGCGCTTACTATTGTCGCAAAGTTATCATTGGTCAGGACCATCGTCGACGCTTCCTTGGCCACATCCGTTCCTGTTACGCCCATTGCAACCCCTATGTCAGCCATCCGCAAAGCCGGCGCGTCATTCACTCCGTCGCCTGTCATCGCAACGACTTCACCCATTTTCTGCAGCGCCTTCACTATCCTGCTCTTGTGTTGCGGCGACATTCTCGCATAAACGTAAATTTCGCCGGCTATTTTTCCAAATTCCTCGTCGCTCAGTTCGTCCAGCTCGTTGCCTGTGATCACGCGCCCTTCGGGAAAACCAAGCTCATCCGCAATAGCCACCGCTGTTATTTTGTGGTCGCCTGTAATCATCACGGGTTTTATGCCCGCGGCCTTGCACGTTTTTATCGATTCCTTCGCTTCGGGTCTCGGCGGGTCAATCATCCCCACAAAACCAAGGAATACGAGATCGGATTCCACCTTGCCTTCATCGTAATCATTTCCCGCATAATTCTTGTACGCTATTGCTATGATGCGCAACGCTTCGGACGCCATCGATTCGCTTGTTTTGGTTATCTCCGACTTTCTTTCTTCTGTTAACTTTGTTTCTTTGCCGCCTTTCCGCTCCTTCGAGCAAAGATCGAGCAAAATATCAATGGCACCTTTCACGTAAACCGTTTCGCCGGACGGGGTTGACACCACAACGCTCATCCGTTTTCTTTCGGAATCGAAGACTATCTCATGCTTTCTTTCATACTCTCTGCTCAACGCTTCTTTGCGCAGGCCCGCCTTCGCTGCCGCGACAAGAATCGATATATCCGTAGGATCCCCTACGACACGGACTTCTCCGTTTTGCGCAAATACGGACGAATCGTTGCACAACACGCCCGCGGTCAGCAATAAATCCAGGTCGTCGCCCGCGGCAGGCGTGAACCCGCCTTCGGTCTTATATCCAATGCCGCTCACCTCATAGGCCTTGGATGGTGTATAGATTTTTCTCACAGTCATCTCATTTTCCGTCAGCGTTCCGGTCTTGTCGCTTACTATGACCGTTGTCGCGCCCAGGGTTTCAACCGCGGGAAGTTTTCTCACAATTGCGCCTTGCTTGGACATTCTGTAAACGCCCAACGCCAGCGACGTCGTAACAACTGCAGGCAGCCCTTCCGGTATCGCTGCGACAGCTAACGAAACCGACGCCAAAAACATCCTGAACGCGTTAACGCCCTCGTAAACGCCCAGAAGGAATATCGAAGCTATGACCAAAAGGATGACCTTTGACATATCCTTGCCGAAAGCGTCCAACTTCTCTTGCAGGGGCGTTTTCATTATTTTCGGTTCCTGGATCAGGCCCGCGATCTTGCCTATCTCTGTGTCCATGCCGGTCTTTTCAACCACGAACTTTGCACGGCCGTAGGTTATGGAGGTGCCCATGAAAACCCTGTTCGTTCTGTCCGCGATTGTCACATCCTCGCCTTTGTCCGCATCTACGCCTTTTTCAGAAGGGAACGATTCGCCTGTCAGTGCCGACTCATCCGCCCGCAGGCTGAAAGACTCTGTCAGTATGCCGTCAGCAGGAACTTTGTCGCCGGCCTCCAGAAGGACCAGATCACCCGGCACTATGTCCGAAGCCTGAACGACAATCTCTTCGCCGTCGCGCACTACTCTTGCTGCGGGGCTCATGATTTTTTTCAGCGCGCCCAAAGCCTTCTCGGCCCGGTATTCCTGGACAAATCCCAAAACCGCGTTAAGGATCACTATTGAGATTATGGCGACCGCATCAATCGTCTCGCCCAAAATAAACGAAACCAGGGCAGCCAGTACCAATATTATTACCAGAACGCTTGAAAACTGGCCCATAAACAGTTTGACAGGGCTTTCGCCCTTTCTTTCCGTGAGTTTGTTTTTGCCGAACGTGCTTAACGCTCCAGCCGCGTCTGAAGAAGAGAGTCCGCGGTAGCTTTTATCGTACTTCATCACAATTTCCTTATCTAGATTAATGTGAACTTCTTTTTTAAAGAAGTTCCGCCTAAACACTATTGCCGGTTCACATGGCTGCACTTGATGCGCTCTTCATTGTCGTTGGGCTCGTCGTATTCGAGATAATCGTGAGCATCGACAACGCCATAGTAAACGCCCACGTGCTGAAAACCATGGGCCGCAAGTGGCGCAAAATATTTTTATTCATCGGCATCCTTACCGCTGTCCTTTTGATGCGCCTGGTCCTGCCTCTGGCAATGGTCTGGTTGCTGGTTCCAAACATATCCGTTGACGGCATTGTTAATTTATTCACCTCAGACAGTTCGCTGGCCCACGACGCAATAGAACAGCAAAAATACCTGATACTGTCGTTCGGTGGCATGTTCCTTCTGCTGGTCTATTTCCACTGGCTTTTCATGGAAAAGAAAAAACCATTGTTCCCGCACGAAAAACTGCTGGACGAAGACCACGACGTGTGGTTTTTCGCGTTTGCTGCCACACTTCTTGTGGCGCTGATGTACCTTGCCCGCGCCAGCCCGCCGATGATGATAATGATTGCAATGGGCAGCGCAGCTTTTTTCATACTCTACGGCTTCAAGGAGAGCGCGGAAAAAAAGGAGGCGAAGATGATAAAGAGCGAAGCTCCCGATGTTTCCAAGTTCATGTACCTGGAAGTTTTGGACATGGTGTTCAGCTTTGACAGCGTGATAGGCGCGTTCGCATTCACGACCAACCTCCTCTACATATTCCTGGGCCTTGGCATAGGCTCGCTCGCATTGCGTGAGCTTACCATCATGGGAATAGGAAAGATCTCCAGATACATCTGGCTGAAAAACGGCGCGATGACATCAATAGCCCTGCTGGGCGTTTTCATGCTGCTCGAAAGTTTTAGTTTCCATCTGCCCGTCTCACTGCCGACCATAACAACTCTCTCAACGGTAGGCTACGCCTTCTACATGTCGCATAAGAAAATCGAAGGCAACAATTAGATAGACAGTATGCTTATTCCGCTCTCCATTATTTCGAACGGGTGTATGTCCGTGGAATGGTTGGTGTCGCGCATCTTTCGTATCAGAAGGCTTCTTTTGTATTTGGTAAGCGTCATGTACTGGAGGACAATAACAGCGTCTGCGGCGAATTCTATGACGCCGTAACGGCTCAGCGATTGCGAATCTTCGGGTATCTCAGCCGTTATCATGACCGTCGTGCCCAGGTCTTTCAGCCTGCGCAAAGTCTTAAACAGCATTTTTCTCATTTCCAGCTGCTTGTCTATGTACATTTCAAACATGCTCACAGAGTCTATCACAATGCGCCTCGCGTGCATCCCCTGTATCTCCTTTTCCAGCATCGTAACCAGCGTGTCTATGGAAAACGGTTCGACTTCAATGATTTTCAGAAGTCCCTTGTTTTCCAGTTCTTCCATGTTCCAGCCGAACCTTGAGCCGTGGTTGCGGATGCTGCGCGACGTTTCCTCTGTTGTTACGAGTATGCCCGGCTCCCTGTAAAGCTTGGCCCCGCCGTACAAGTACTGGCTGATGAACGTCGTCTTGCCTGCGCCTGTTTTGCCCGTAACCAGTACCGAAGAATTCTTGACGAAACCGCCTTCCATCAGTTCGTCTAGCCCGTTTATCCCTGTAGGAACCCTTTCTATGGCCATGACAAAACCTCTGGTATAATCAATGATTCATCTCGGCCTGTATATATTGTTTTAACCGGAAGGTTACTCCAGATCCCTTAGTTCCCGCTTAAGCTGCTTTATTTTTATGCCCAACTCGATGAATTTCCGCTCATAGTCTTCCATCATGTGGCGGAACGCCTTCTCGTCCACTTTTCTTTTGTAATAGTTTTCCTCAACAGAAGCTTTGGACGCGCTTATCAAGCCTCTCTCCTGCTCCAACTCTGCTATTGAGTTTTTCAGCTTCTTCGGCCTCGAAACGCTGTCCGCGTAGGAAAGCTCGACCTGCTTTTCAAGGTATAGCGTTAGCAGTATTATCGTCATCACCATCGGCACTGTCCACCATAGCTTATACATCATCTGGCCGATGTTATTTCTCACAATCCGCAGAACAATGGATTTTTTGCCCGCGTTGCCCATATCGTCGCTGGCTATCGCTGTCACGGCGAGATAATCATTGTCCGATGTGGTATCATAGTTTTTAAAGCCGTAAATGCCGGAGTCCGAAAGCTTGTCCAGCTTCGCCAGCCTTCCATCCGAATCTTCAAGGACAACAAGCGCGTTCACGGCAGGGCTTCCGTCCTGGTAATACACCCTTAACATTACATCAAGGTGCGCACCGTTCTCCACTACAATTTCCGACGGCGAAAGAAAATCCATTAGTATCTGGCTGTTCACGACACGCACCGACCGTGATGCGCCCCCCTGCCAGCCCGAGGTTTTGGCAACGCATTTGATGACCCACGTCTGCGTCGGGTCGCCGCGGCCAATCTGGTAATCCTGATAATAGATTCCCCCGCTTCTTACATCGCTTTCGGTAATCTGGTACGTATCAGTGAAAAAATCGCCGACCCGGATAAGATTTATCGGTGTGACAGGCCGGAACGGGCCGGGAAACATCAGGTTGCACGACACATTCGCATCGTTTATCGGTGCGCCGTCCTTGGAAACCCTGACCTTCAGGGTAAGGTTGCCTCCTCTGTAAAAACGTTCGTTGTTCGCCGGCGTTATAAACTCTGTTGTCAGGGATTCGGTCCCGCCTTTGGATATGAAAACCTGCTTTTCCCTTTCAACGCCGCCTGACTCCGCCCTTATCAATGCCTTGCCATAATCCCCCGGCAATGTCTGATAATCATAAGCGAACGAGCCCTTTTCCGCATTCACGAGCCTTACGGCATCCAGCTGGAACAGGCTTACTATCGATATTGTCACATTATCGGAATCGGAAAATCCGCCGATTTTTATTGTCTCGCCTGTCTGGTACTCGTCCTTGTCCGTCATCAAGTCCAGCCGGGCAAACGCATAAAATGAATTAAAAATCAGGATAAGTGAAAAAGATGACAAAAACGCCGTTTTCCGCATATCCATACTTAATCTATTGGCCGCGGGGTAGATAATATTTAATCGCTTCTCTCAACCCTGAGTCCTTCGCCCACTTTGACGGACAGTATTCTGCCGCCGGCTTTTCTGATCGAGCTTGCGACGCGCTTGCCGTTTTCTGGCGCAATCGCGATCATGTTGTCCCCTATTCCCGCGCCGGACAGCTTCGCGCCAAACGCACCGGCTTTGCGGGCTGCGAAAACGAGCTTTTCAAGTTCAATTGAGCTTACGCCCATTGCCGATAAGATCCCGTGGTTGATGTTCATCAACTCCCCGAGTGTCCAGAAGTCTTTCTTTCTTACCGCCTTTTCAGCTTCGTCCACTATCCCGCCAATCTTGTCAATAAAAACGGGCAAAATGGAAGGGTATTTTTTTTCCAGGTACTGCACATTTTTGATGATGGGACCGCTCTTTGCTTTTATGCCCGTGTTGCCCACTACCAGGGGCAAGTCTTCATTAGTCACAACCCGCGCAACCTTTCCTTTGATATAATATATTATGCCGCCGTATGTCGACGCGGCTACGTCCATGCCGCTTCCGTAACCTGTGACGCCCGAACTGGCTTCAAAAGCCAGGTCCGCTATCTGCTTCTTTTTCATGCCTGTACCGAAAAATTCGTCCAAAGCACCCAACGACGCAACAGTGACGGCGTTGGAAGAACCCGTGCCTGCCTTCACGTCCGATCTTACCTCAAGGTCGAAACCTGCTCTATTGCCGGTCTTTTCAAAAAATTTCTGTATTGACGCGGACAGGATGTCCAGCTTATTGCTGGGCCATCCCTCTTTAACGACGCCATAATTCCTGGATGTCAAAAAAATCTTATCGTCCCTGCGCGGCTTCATAATAACATAAACCCTGCTGTCGACGGCCTGCACCAAAATTGGCTTCCCGTGGCGCGAAGCGTGCTCTCCGAACAACACAAGTTTTCCAGGCGCTGAAGTTATGATCATAACACCAGCTCAAAATAGATGTTCATTTACAATTTCAGCCCCCTTTCCCGGCCTGTTTTCGATGACATCGGTAACGCCTTCAATAAGCTTGACGCGCTTGACTATCTCTTTGGAATTGCCCGGCAAAGAAAGTATGTGCACATGGGCGCCCGTATCGATGGTGTAATAACATTCCAATCCTTCCGCCCGCCAATCTTGCACAGCGTGCATTATTGATATCGTCGCCGCCGACCAGTTGAGTATCGTTGGTGTGGTCGTCAATGCCGTAGCATGCATCATCAGGGAATTTAGTTCGGCCGTCCTTCCAGCCAGGGTGAAGTCTTTTCCGATAACAGCCTTTCTCATTGATTCCAAATCGCTTCCCGCGGCTTTCAGCCACGCCCCGTAATACGGGGACGTTTTCACGCTCGCCTGCATGCTTTCCCTTGTCGTATATCTGCGCTTCGCAGCCTCGACCACAACAGCTATGTCCCTTACGTCGAAGTGATTTTCATCCGCTATCTGTTTCGCGTAAGATTTTTCCGAGGTTTTCGCCGCAACCCATTCAACATAACCGCCGAATATGGAACGGCACGATGAACCTGAACCCTGCCGCGCTATGATCGACAGGTTTTTTTTATCCAAATCCAATCCAGCCGCGTCGCAGGCAGCAACGGTCAATGCCGCAAACCCGGACGCTGACGACGCCAGGCCCGCTGCTGTCAGGAAATTATTCTTTGAAACAACCCTTGCTTTCTCCCTTGATTTTGAGATTTTCCTTATCAGGTCCAGGTGTCCGGCGATTCTCTCTTTTTCCCTGCCTTCGGCTGTTTTGCCGTTTAATTCGATAGCATCCTGCCTGTAATCCTTGGAAAATTCCACAGTCGTTGCCGTGCTCAGTTTATCAACAGTCAAAGAAATGCTGCCGTTCATTGGCAGTATTAGCTTCTCATCATACTTTCCCCAATATTTCACCAAGGCCGTATTTGAGTTGGCTGTCGCAGTCGCTTTCATGTTTTGCGCTCCGTCCTTAATCTGGATATTTTTTCCGGCTCCCTGATCTCTTCCGCGTCTGTAAGTTTTTTGATCCTTTTTATTACGATGTCAAACACCTTGTCCACCGCACTTTCCCAGTCGTCCGTTGCGACAACCGGTATGCCCTGTTTCTTTGCATCATCACACTGGTGTTCCTGCATTACCCTGTAAGCGTCTAACGCATTCAACAGCCTTGCAGAATCCCCTTTCAAGTGGGTTTTCCGGTCGCGCATCTTTACCCTTTCCTTGTGAACCGCAAGCGACTCCAGCTTCAGGACTATCGGGATAACGCTTGGATAATTCAGCACTTCCTTGTCGTATTGCGACGGCAGGAAATGCAGATACTCGAAAACCATCGACTCGCCGTCGCGGATGCCGCGGTCCGCCACCATTCTCTCAACCGCTTTGTTCATTATCCTGGCCTGCGCTTCAAAGCCCTTGATTATGTTTCCTTTGTTTTTTTCTCCAAAAAATTTCCATGCTTCATAAACTGAAGTGAAAAATTCCGGGTTTTTTTCCTTGGAAAAGAAACCGCGCAGCGCGGAGCGGAAGGCATCACCGCCGACCACGTTGCCGATGCCGAAAGCCGTCGCAATTTCACGCGCCATCGTTGTCTTGCCTACGCAAGGCATTGCGGCTATTATCGGTACGATGGGCTCTTTTAACTTTCCCTGCGCTACCAGTTTTCTATACTCCTTGAATACCATATACCTCTCAAGGTATTTCTTGCCGAATTTCCCGAGGCCCGCTTCTATCTGATCTTCTTTTTTGCTTACCAGGCCGGAAATTTTATCCAGCCCCAACCCTGTGCACAGAAGGATAGAAGTATCATTATCGTAGATCATTTAATCGCTCCTGATTACTTTCGGCCCGCCGGCGACCTTGTATTTCAATGGCGACCAGCCCCTTCCAACAAGTTCCGAATAAACCTTATCGGCCTGCTCTTTCAAACAGGCAATCGAAACGAGATTGCCCCCGCCCTGCAGGCAATAAGCATGAAGTCCGGCAGCGCGCATCTCCTCCACATCGATCCAGCAATCCATGATTTTTTTCCGCCGCACGCGCAACCCGACGTCTTCAAGCAGGTAATGCGCATTGCGTATGTTTTCTTCGGCGTTTTTCAGCACAGTCACAAAATCTTTCTTCTTTATCGCATCTTCTATGCCTTTTATCCAGAACGGTATGCGGTCAACCCGATGCTTGTACCATGGATGCGTAACTATCGCGGCGTGTATTTCATCCGCTGTTATCCTGCCCGGATAATCGAAATAAACTGTGAATATTCTTATCGCGTCCAGGTCCTTCGACGACGCAATCGCGACGCCGTGCATCTCCGGTTCGTCAACAACGATCTTGCTCAGTCCGCCGTAAACAGACCGTATCGCCGACTCGGAACCGCGCATGGCATAACCGGCTATCTCCGCGGTTTTCATTTTCGTTCCCAGCAGCTCGTTAAGCCCGGAAAAAAGCGCGGCAAGCCCGGAGTCGCTGCTCCCGCCTTTGATGTTGTAGTTTGCAGAATCTATCTCCAGGCCGACGTCCAATTTTTTATCCTTTAGAAAAGATTTTACTGAATTTATGGTATCTTCGTTGCGTTTTCCTTCGGCCGGTTTGCCTCCAAGGCTGAATTTTATCCCGTTTTTCTTATCCGCAAGCGTTATTGCAGTTTCCGTCCTGACATTTTCTTCGAGGTCTGTTACGGCCAGCCCCATCGTATTGTAGATTGGCCTGCGGTCAGGCCTTATGCCTCCAAGAAACACTATTGGTATTGTCGGGTAGGCTACGGAAACGACTTCGTTCTTCATGCAACCGATTAATTATTAAGGCGGCTGATTTAAAAACCTGAATTCAAATCTTTCGGTAGCTGCTTACAACCAGCAAACTTGAGTCTTCAAGAAGCTGTTCTTCCTTTTCCGGTACAAAGCCTGATTTAACCGCATCACGCCTTTGCATTCGCAGAGTCCTGTGGCCTTCAAGCATGAAAATGTCGTCGCGCGGTTCGAATTCGCCGCGTTTTATTGCATCGGTTCTAACCAACCCCCAGCCTTTCCAGAAACTTTGAATCATGCGCATCGCACGCGCTTCGTATGGATCTCGGATTAACGGCGCATCAACAATAGCATTAGGAAACATTTCAACGAAAGCGCCCATATCGCGGTCTTTTGTTTTCCAGTCAAGTGTTTTTAGAAATCCGTAAACCCTGTTAGGATGTTCCCACATCGGGTTGTGCCAGTCCGCTACCACAAGATGCCCGTCATCGGCAAGTACATCGTAAACGAGTTTTATAGGCGGCTCCAAATCGGAATGGTGATGGATCGCAGCTACATAACTGACCACGTGAGGTTTCGAACCCCACGGAGTCTCTGCTAATTTTTGCATATCAGTTCCGACAACCGGCGTGTAATTGCGAAAACCTTTTCTCTGCAGAGTTTCGGCAGCGGACATTAATCTATCCCGGGAAGGCTCAATCATTGTAATCCAAACCCTATTTTTGTCATTATCGTCCAAACCGTCGAAAATAGTTACTGTGCTTAATCCGGCTCCGACATCGCAAATATTAACAGGACCTTTACGCGCTCTAACTAACCTGGCCACTTCCCCTGCATTAGCCTCTCGCAGCATCTGCGGGAAATCGCCGTAACCCGCGCGTTTCATCGCATCAGACACGTACTGCATCTGTCTCGGTGAACCGTTTTCCCATTCGACTGTATAAGCCTCTTCGCTTAATTTTCTCAGCTCAGCAGGATCGCCTCTGATACCCCACGCTTCGTAAGCATAGCTTGGCACGCGCAGCGCCGAGCCTAAACGTATGGGCATTTTCGAATCGTCAATTCTGTATAACATCTCAACGACCAACCCTGAAGGAAGCATAATCCTCCGGCATTCTCAGTTTTCTGCCGTCCACGCTAAATATGCTGGACCTTTCCGCCACAAGCTCGTAAATCCGCTCAACGCCTTTTTGCGCAGTGCCTATGCCGCCGCCCAGCATCTCCCTGACCGAGAAAAAATCTCCGGGTGTTATGAAGCGCACCTCGTACAATCTTTTGCTCGGGTTCGGCAAAACAAACTGCTCTGCCTGTACAAAATTGTAACTGCCCCCATCAAATCCTTTCCTGATACGGACCCAGGGATAAACGCCCGTGCTGCTGGGCCTGTTGCCCGCATCAACCCTGTAATGGATCACCCTCTGTGGTATCAATTCGTCGTGGCCTCTGGTTAAACGTTCTGAAAGAAGGAAGCCTGTAAATCCATGGACAGAAGGGTTTTCTATGACCGTTATGGAATGGTCCTGGATCCCGCCCGCAACGCTTGTCAGCCTTGCAACCGCCTCTGTTTCTGCGTACAACTCGGTAACAGCAGGCCTTTCCAAAACACCAGTCGTCATGAACCAGAAATAATGCCAAAGCTTATTAAAGCTATTCTGTGATGTAGGAAACTTCCACTATTAAGTTTTCTAGTCAAAAAGCTTACTTTATCAGCCCGGACCCGATTAATCTCCAACGATTCGCTATTTGCCGTGAAATCGCGACGCGATTGCCTTTCTCCACGCATACAGGCAGCTTTAATGATATCTCAAAATCGTCCTTGCGCGCCGACGTCACAACGCCTACAGTGCGGCTCGTCCCGATAGTCAGCATCAACGGCTCGTTCGTGCGTATGTTATCCACTTTTATGGATTCTTCGGCTCCGATTATCGTTTCCATCAGGTCCGTTTCAATGTGCAATTTGTGCAATACCGAAGGCAACTTGCCCGGGTATCCGACAACAGAACCAGCCAACGAGTCCGCTTTTGTCAATGCCGGATCAAGCTCGGTCATCAGCCCGACCAGCCCGCCTGGCCCTGCCTTATCCAGCGACATGTTGCGCTTATGCAAGCCGGATATCTTCGTAAACAACGGCTCCCAGAATATTTTGTTCTCGCGTTCTATTTTTAGTCCCGGCCGTATCTCGATTTCGTCGCCGATCTTGAACTCGCCCTGCAATAAGGAACCGCCCAAAACTCCGCCGGACAATTTGCCCGGAACAAACCCAGGCTTGTTCACGTCAAACGTGCGGACGACCAGCATCTTCGGGTTTTTCTTCGGGTCGCGCTTCGGCGTCGGGATCTCCTGTTCTATGGTGGCTATCAGCGCGTCAAGGTTTATCCGCTGCTGCGCGCTTACCGGGATTATCGGCGCTTTTTCCGCAACCGTGCCTGAAACGAAATTTTTTATCTGATCGTAATTTTCCTTCACTTTCTCCGGCGGGACAGCATCGATTTTATTTTGCACAATGACGATTTTTTCAACGCCCGTTATGTTTAGCGCCATCAGATGCTCCCTGGTTTGCGGTTGCGGGCATTTCTGGTTCGCGGCGATGACGAACAAGGCGCCATCCATTAGCGCCGCGCCGGCCAACACAGTAGCCATCAGCGTCTCGTGCCCCGGCGCATCGACCAGGCTTATCGTGCGCAATGCGATTGATTCAGAAAGATGTTTTAAACATTTCGGCGATGTTGAATAAGCTTCAAAGCCTTCGCATTTTTCACACCTGTAAACAGTCACGTCGGCATAACCTAATTTTATGGTCAGCCCGCGTTTTTGTTCCTCGGAGTGCGTCCCGGTCCATTTGCCGCTCAACGCCTGCGACAGCGTCGTTTTTCCATGTTCGACGTGCCCGACAGTACCTATGCTCGCTTCGGGTATTAACTTTTCGTCAACTGCGTTCATCAAATAAAATTCACTCATCCAACAAGTTTTTCTTTTCCCTTAAGGATTTTCCTAGTTTTTTTCTCTTCCCTTAAGGATTCTCTTTTTTTAAAAAGAGAAGGCTTATTTTTTCGGCGCTTCCTCTTTCTTCTCCGTTTTCGGAATTATTTCCTCAAGCTTCTTTTCGCCAGCTTTCGTTACCTTGACGTTTACCTGCGCAATTGACTGCGAAACCATGTTGCCGCAAACGAACCTTCTTTTCTGCTGGCCTTTTATCCTCGGGTGGAATCCAGGAACGCCTTTCAAAAGGAAGGCCCTCCTTGCGCTTCCGGGTATTTCCGGCCTCATAGGGAAACCGCCGTTGTCAGAGCCGCCGGTTATTTTCAGCGTGTAACCGTTCAACCCTATCAAATCGCCTGAAAAATCCTCGCTTATCTTTTTGCCTATGAGCGCGGCGCTTTTGGTATTATCAATTTCAAGCTGGTAAGCCTTTCTCGTCGCTGGCTCAGAGATAACGATTTTCACCCAAATCACTCTAAAAGAAGTGTGATTAATAGCTTAAATAACTAACTAGTCATCTGGATAGAATGCCAAAGACGATAAGCCCTGGTGACAACAATGCATATATTTTTACCAACGCCACAATTGAAGAAGACGGCTTGATTATTGGCGGACAGTATGAAACCCTGATAATGTCGGGCGTTTATGTTCCGAAAGGCGGTTTGGTCGCCGCCAAAGGCTCTTCGGCTAAAATGGCAATTTTTGCGGGATCCAAAATACCCGGGCAAGTGGACCTGCGTGAATTGGAAACGGCAAGATTGCACGCGCAAGGCATTGACACACCTTATCTGGTCCTTGGAAACAAGCAAACCGGTTTGGTCGACCTTTCAGCCTCGCATGTGAACGAACTTACGCTGGAACTCCTGAAGGATTATCCGAGTTTAGCACGTCGAAGAGGCGAACCGGCTAATAAGCCGTATCGCATGAGTTTAATCCTAAGGGACGCCCAGATCGACGTTGTCTCATTCGGTTATACCGAAGGCAACGAGCTCGTAGATCTGGATCTGCGCGGCGCGTTGGTCAGAAATGTTCTTGGGTTCGTACATTACATAAGCAATCTTTACGTTGATGAAGAAACTGATATACCAGCCGAATTTAGAAGCAGGCTGGAAGCGCATTTAAAAAAATAACTATAGAAATTAACTAACCTAGTAAAGTTCTTCCAATTGCCCTTTCTGCGCTAGGAGGGCGCTTCCCAGCATGATAAGCCTGTCCTTGCCCACTATATCCGACACGACATCGCTTTCCCCGCTTTTCTGCGTAACCACAAAACGCGCCTTCGGAAGCAAATCCTCGGCTTCCCAGAGAGCGTCCATTTCAAAGGACGCTTCCTGCAAATAGCCTCGGTCGGGGCTTGGGACCACATAAAGCCTTCTCGGCGTGACTCTTCTCACCGGAACCACCATACCATAGCCGGCCAGATGCGGATCCACCGCGGAGGCCGCCAAAAAATTGGGATCAATGAAATCAGGGTACGGCCTTGTTTCATGGTCTACGCCGAAATAAATTTTCCACGACCTGGTGCTGTTGACAAGTTCGGCGCGCAATAAAATCTGCAGCCTTCTTTCTACACCGCTCCCTTTTACTGCAACATATCCGCTGTTTCTCTTGTCATTGACTATTACGCTGAAAACCGTAGATTCGCCGTAACCGGCCTGGCCCCATTTCCTCGCGGCGTCGCACGCACCCAGCAACGGCTGCCGCATTCTCCTGGGCAGATCGTAGAGCCTGGATATCCTGATCTTATTTTCGTAAACCCTCATAAAGCATTAATCTCTGGACAAAACGATTTAACTTTATGGTTGAAAGGATTTGCCTCGGGATAGAATCGACTAGCCATACGTTCGGCGTCGGCATCGCCAACAATGGTGGAAATATTCTAGCCAATGAAAAAGACGTTTTCACGCCGCCGAAAGGCTCGGGGATCGAGCCGTCGAAAGCTGCCCGTCACCACAGGGAAATTGCGGAAAAAGTTTTAGAAAATGCGCTAAAAACAGCAAATACTAAAATCTCCGATGTCGATTTAATTTCCGTCGCAGCCGGCCCCGGGCTCGCTCCATGCTTATTGGCGGGAATGGAATTTGCAAAGAAACTGGCAACAAATAATGACAAACCGTTAATACCTGTTAATCATGCCATAGCCCACATAGAAATAGGAAAATTAACGACAAACGCAAAAGACCCTGTCTGCCTGTATATCAGCGGCGGCAACACGCAAATCGTTTCTCTTGCAAACAAACGCTACCGCGTGCTCGGCGAAACGCTGGACATCCCGATTGGAAACGCACAAGACTTTTTCGCGCGCAAGACAGGCCTGCAATTTCCGGGCGGCCCGAAGCTTGATGAGATAGCAAAACGCGGTAGGTGGACTGATCTGCCGTACGTCGTTAAAGGCATGGACGTTAGCTTTACGGGTATCGTCACGGCGGCGTTGAAAAAAATAAAAACCGAAAAAATGGAAGACGTAATTTTTTCGTTGAACGAAGTGATGTATTCCATGCTAACGGAAGTCACGGAACGCGCCTTGGCTCATGCAGGCAAGAACGAAATACTTTTGATCGGCGGCGTCGCTTCGTCGCAAAGGTTCCGTGAAATGATGGCCGTAATGTGCGAAGAGCGCGGCGCAAAATGTTTTTCGGTTCCGAAAGAATACGCCGGCGACTGCGGAGCGAATATAGCCTGGACCGGTCTGTTGTTCGAAAAAATCCGTACAAATAAAATCGGAAGTGTTGACATAAAACCGAAATGGCGCGTTGACGAAGTTGAAATAACTTATTGATCCGCGTCCCTGCCCTCAATTAGGGATCTCATCTGGTTGACCCGTCTTGACAGCAATTCCAGCTCGCGGCCTGCACCATCAATATTATTGTATAATTCGCCTGCCAGGCCCGTCCTTGGAATCTCCCCGTAAAAAATGACTGAAATTTCCGTTGCCAACCGGACGTCTTCAATCGCATCGGCTATCACGTCCCGTATTCCGGCCAATGTTCTTCCAGCATACTCATCTGCTTCCGTCAAGCTCTTGCCCCTTTGCTCAATGGCGTCCGATGCTGACGCGTCGGATGAAACCGGCTTTCCTGCGATGATGTCAAAAGAAGCTTTATACCCGCTAACCCGATCCGCCGCCGTTTTTGACGCGCGTGAAATGCGGCCGGCCAGCGAATTAATGACTTCATTGCCGGCAAGGAAATTCTGGCTGGATAAACCTAAATATCGGATCTCGTCGCCCACGGATTCTTTCAGCCCTGCCGCAGAGTCCATGGCATCTTTTCCGGACCTGTACGCTGCTGCCGCTGCCCTGGGATCGCCTTTCTGAACGAATTCACGAGCCTCTGTGAAATACGCCGCCGCCCTATTCGCCGATTCGTCGAACTCCCTGCCCATGGATAACACTATCCCTCAAAGGAATGCAAGAAATTTAAGCTTTAGCAGGCGCTATTTAACAACAACGTAAACGTTGTCTTTCGGCTTGACAGCCTGATTGACCTTCAACCCGACCGCGTCGCCCTCTTTCGCCTCTTTGACAGGCTCAAATTCGATTTGCATCGACTCGACCTTTTGCGTAAACGATGTCGACGGGCCTTCTATCGCTATCTCGTCCCCGACGCGCAACGCGCCTTCGAGCTCAACAACAGCCACGCCTATCTTGCCGTAGTAATGCGTCACTTTACCCGCAAGTTTGCGCTCCTCATTCATGCTTAAAATCCATGTTCCTGACATAAAAAACTGTATGGAGACGCTTGTTTTGCGCGCTGATGCGCGAGGAATCAAAAAGGCCGTGGAAATCCTGAAAAAAGGCGGCCTGGTAATATATCCTACAGAAACAGCCTACGGAATAGGTTGTGACGCGACGAATAGAAATGCCGTAAAAAAAGTTTACAAGATCAAGAAACGCTCTTCGAAAAAGCCGCTTTCGGTTATATTCGGTTCCACGGCAATCGCGGAAAAGTATGTCTCGCTTGATGAGGACGGGAAACGCTTGGTCGAAGAATTCATGCCTGGTCCGTTGACATTGGTCGCAAGGCCAAAATATAGGAAACTTCGGTTTCCTATACGCGAAAATAGCCGATTTTCGCAGAAACAGCTGGCCGGGTCGCCAAGAAACGAAATCGCATTTCGCATACCAGCCAATCGTTTTGCGCTGTCGCTTGCCGGAAAATTCAAGAAACCGATAACCGCCACCAGCGCAAACATATCAGGCGAAAAGCCTGTCTACAGCTTCCCGGAAGCGTTCGCTCTTTTCGCCAAGAAAGCCGACGCGATCATTAATACAGGCAGTCTCCCAAAACGGAAGGTCTCGACAATATTTAATTTAATTACCATGAAAACGGTCCGCGAAGGCCCGATATCAGGGGCCAAAATAAAAAAATGCTTATTATCGTGCCGCGGGGAATAATCAATATATGTTCAATATTAAGTATCCATGGAAGTACGAGTGGAAGCACAGGAACCTCGCGTTCATTTTTTTATCTACAGCGATTGCCGTTTACATGCTCACAACGCCTGAAATAGCAGGCCTGATAGGACATAGTGGAAAATTGGGATATCTCGGCGCGCTTGTAGCAGGCTTTTTCTTCTCGTCGCTTTTCACAACGCCCATATCCATGGCCGTTCTGGCCATCCTGGGCAAAAGCCTTGACCCGTTATGGATAGCTGCGATAGGCGCTTTCGGCGCAATGACCGCTGACTACATAATATTCCAGTTCGTGAGGCGTTCAATCGACAACTTGAAAGAGGAAATCCTGGAGCTGAAATTTTTTATTGAACGCCACAACCCCGTGCACACCAACCCGAACCCGGCCTTGGTGCACAAATTAAAAATGTACCTTACACCGGTTCTGGCCGGCCTGATAATAGCCTCCCCTCTTCCGGACGAAATTGCGATAGGCATGCTGGGGGCAGCGCACTATGAAAAAAAGAAAGTCCTGGTCTTCGCTTTCGTTGCGAATTTCTTAGGCATACTCGCCATTGCGCACATCGGGCGCTACCTGCTTTGAATCTTTACCAGCCCGATGCTCGGCGTTATGCGCAGCTCCGGTATCCTGCGATCCGTAGAAAACAGCCCGCTTGCGATTATTTCATCGCCTGCGTTTATCGGGCTTGGCGGCACAAGACCGGACTTGTAAACGCGGATGGATCCGGACCCGTCGTCGACCAGGAGAACCTGGTAACCGACGCCCCTTGAAGTGTAGTTGTCAACCCCTTTTGCATAGCCCGCAATGGTCACATATTTGCCGTCATAACGGCCTTGCTGCTGCAAAAGCTTGGATATCAGAACCGAATCCTCTATTTTCGGGAAGCCGTCCCTTTCCGAGGCTAGCAGCATGCCGGATGCGACCATAAGAAACGCCAAAGCAAGGACGGCAAACCCGCCTTCGCTCTTGGCTTCCGCAGAATGGATGTATCTCTTTAGCGCCTTCATCCTTTTCCTGCTGAATAGGATGGCAGCCATGATTGAAAGGATTGAAAACGAGATCACCGCAAAATTCGGTATTATGTCAATTGAACGGAAAGACGCTGTTGTGAAATAGTCTGTTGAGAAAGGGTATTTCCACATTATGCCTGTTACCGTTAGCGTGTCGAGGAACAGGTGCGAAACCCATCCCATCAAAAAGGACGCCGCGATTTTTTTGTTCCTTATCAGATAGTATAAAACGACCGTCAATGCGATGCCTGCTATCGGCGTGTGCAGGAATGCCCTGTGTATTTCGCGGTACGGGGTGAACAGTGTATCTACGTCAGGCAATATCGCGCCTGTTATCGCGAAGAAGGCGTAGGCGCCGGAAAAATATGAAAGCGCGTACGCGAAAATGGCGTGCACAATTGGCATCATAAAATCAGTTAGATGCGGCAACGCTCTTAAATAAGGTTGTTTTAATCGCCCATAGTAAGGTTTAAGAGTTTAACCATAATATCGGAATGATGGCAAAGGAAGCGCACGGCGCGGTTTTTGACGCAACCGATCCTCTAGGCTCCGCCCTGTCAAATATGGCTCACGCAAATCTCGATAGCTTGCGAACCCTGAATTTAACCGAACAAAGGCCGGAATACCACGAATCGGGCTGGCACCTTTCGGTAGTCTCCGGCAACAGCCTGGTCGGCCTCTGGCACAGCTGGCTCGGAAATGAATTTTATCTGGGCTATCCGAAAAGTGTGGAAGTTGCGGATGAAACGATCATGCGCACGCTGGGCGTTACGCACGCACGGCCTGTGAGATACGTTTCAGCGACCGCGTTCCCGGACGCGAAAAGCGCTGACGCGCACAGGGACGCTGACAAGCCGACCGCGCCATACAAGTTCGGCGGCGTGCTGGCCTACCGCGAAGAATATCCGCGCCAGTTCGGCAGGTTCTACGGACCGCAGTTACCGGATGGCAGGGGCCGCGTCTGGGTCGATGTCACAGCATCACATTCGCACGAGTTTGAATTTCCTTTAATCGACGAAAAAGGCGAGCCAAAACCAGCGCAACATGGCTATCACCTTTCAAGCAGCATATTCACAGTAACATATGCTCATTGCAACCAATACGCCCCGGAATGCCCGTCGACGGATGCAAAAGCGTTTGCTCCGTACAAAAGCAGGTTCATCGCATTGGCCGCAGAGATAGCGTTTATGGCCGGCAAACCGGACAGGATAGCTGTAAAAGTGGCGCAGCCAAAAAGCACGCCTTTTGTTCCCGAACGCCTGGAAAAGGAAGGTTATTCGGAAATAGAATGGCTGAAAGGCCGGCCCGGCGTAAGGATCGGCTACGGCGACGACGTTGTACGGGCCAAAAAAGGAAACGAGGTCATTTTAGTGGAAAGCGCAAACGGCCTGGTGCCGTGGACCGTGACAAGGCAGGTGCAGCTTCCACGAACCGCAATGCGAAAAGGAGATTTATACGAATTAATCGACGGACTTTTCTTTTTCTAAGTCTCCAGCTCTTCACAGCCCGAACAAAGACATAACATTGCTTACGTTGCCGGAAAAAAACAAAATCGTCGGCAGCAGCAAACAGCCCATGCAGTGCATCCTTTTGACGCCGAAACGTTCGCACAAAATTCCTATAGACGTTGCCGTAGACAATACCAAAAGGCCTGTCAGGCCGGAAAACGAAAACACCATGAACGAAATGAAAACTATCACAAAACGCGAGACCATGGAATAATTTATTTTCTGCATGAAGCCCAAAGCGCGTTTAGAAATCTTCAGCGACAAAAAAGCCGCAACGCCCGACGACAAAAGTATGGAGCCCACGATGATCGTAAGTTCGTTTATTCCTATTTCGCCCATTAACCGCTCAACCGCAACAGAAGCCCCGCTTCGCGGGTTTCCGACAGTGTACAACGCTGACATTGAGAACAGCGAATCCGCAGCATTGACAGAGCCTAACATTACAAGGAAACTTTCCGCGGATGAAATCGCAAACGCCTGTTGCGTCAACGCAACAGCCTGCGACGCCCCTATTCCCGGCATCAGTCCGACCATAAGGCCGCCAAGCGTTCCCACTAACGCGAATTTCATCATCTCCTTTCCGTTAATCCCCGGTGCGGAATGTTTCTGCCGCGGTATTGCCGCCTTCTTTTCAAGGCTCGTCAGCAGCGTACTAACACCGAAAAGTCCTGACAAAACCGGCAGCAACGCGTCCTGCGGCGCCAAAACCCTCGCGTCAAGCACGAAAAGACCGAGCAGCCCGGACATCAAAAAAACCAGCGCCGCGTAAAAAATTTTTTCCTTCGTGCCTTCGCCGAGCACCATCAGGCTGACGATCGCTATCAGCACATAATGCACAAAAGGCCTGGTTAATTCGTAAAAAGAGCCGAAAGCCTTCATCGACAAAAATAAAATCGGTACGCTTAACAATAATGCAAGCGACGCACCCGCGACCATCAGGAAAATCGCCTCCAGCCCGCGGCCTGACATCAATAGCTTATGGGCCGGCAACACGGAAAGGGCGGTGTCTTCGTCCGGTGCGCCAAGCAAAGCCGCTGGTATGAAAGAGGAGAATATGTGCGACGCCATTATCGACGATATCATCACAGACGCCCCCAGTGGCGAAATACCGAAATAGCTGTAGATAGGAATTATCAAAACAGCCAGCGTGTTCGTGTGCAGGCCAGGTATCATTCCGGTAAAAAGCCCTATGACACAACCGGCCAGCGATAGCAACAGGATGTCGATCATCGCCCCAGCCTCCTTATGTCCGAAACCCTGTTCGGTATTATTTCGATAACGCCCTTGTATTCGTCAACAACGCCCCTGACCGAAATCACGGAGCCTTCTGAAAAAAGCGCCCCCGTGTCGCCTAACGCCGCCCGCAGGTCGGAAAAAACCACCACATTGACCGTTTCATAGCCGTCAGACAGTTTCACGGATATTTTGCTCTCTGCAAAATCAGCGGATTCAACATAGCCTGTTGTCTCAACATAAAAACCTACCATCGAAGCGTCTATGCCGCTTATCCCAACCGTTTTGGCCTCTGTTTTTCCGGCTGACACGTAAATCAGCAAAAGTCCTATGACCGACAACGAAAAAAACAGCGCCGGAAACCTGTTTTCCATCGTACTGCTTTATCTTGAAGCGATAAAACGTTTCATGCCTTCGTCGTAATGACACATTTTGTACGTTTTTAAGCTTGCTGTGCCTGGCGAAAAAATATAAATGGCCCCAGACAACCATTAATGACGATTAAAGTTGGTTTGGAGGTTGATTGAATGGCGTATGAAAAAGTGAACAGCAAAGGTGTGAAGTATTATCTTCATTCGAGGGGAAAATTGTATTTCTTTTCCAAGAAGCCTGAAGGCGGAATAGATTTACCCGCGGGCAACTGGGACACCGTCGAGAACGAAAGGACAGGTTTGCCAATGCTGAAGAAGAAAGTTTGAGCATAAATGAACAACGGTTCTTCGCTTTTTCTTCAATTTTTATTTTTTTTATATTTTTACGCCGCGACAGCTTTCTTCGCTTCCAGAAGTCTTCTTAGTTCCAGTATCCTGTCCACAATCGGCACCAACAATTTCGTGTATCTGTCGTTGTCGCCGATATTCGGCGCTTTTAACAGGGGGGTTATGCTCATTTCAGCGGACAAAACACCTGTGCGGGCGCTCGTGTAAATAGGTTTGGCCGGCAGCCCCACTTCTCTCGCTTCCTTCACCCGTCTTTCCTCATCCGTTATCGATCTATGCGCCTCTTCCAGTTTACGTTCTGCCATCCGGATGCCGTATTCGACAAGCGATTTTTGCAACTGTCCGAGCCTGTTCACGGCCTTGTCGTACCTTGCCCGCTGGCCCTCGGTTTTTACGTACCTAAGGGAAATGCCGGCTTCCAACAAAGCCGAGTGGTATGATATGCACGCAAGCTGTATATCGGGTTCGTGCTTAGCCGCTGCGTTGAGGTATCGCTCCGCATTTTTTATGTCGCGCTCAAACCCGCCGACAGCCCTTCCAAATTTTGTAAAATGCATCGTATGTTGGCCTCATAAAAACTTATTTGCCGGATTTTCGCCTGGACTCCAGGTCTTTTCTCGCATCCGCGACAACCGATTTCGCGGATTCAATTTCACCTGTTAAGCTGCCAGCTCCGGAATTTTCAGCCGCTTTGGATGCATAGTCCAATACGCTGTCGGCCACTGTGAGCAGTTGGCTTGCAGTTGAATAACCGCTGTTTGAATAATGTGCGCCGCCAAATCTCGCAAGCCGTTCTTCTTCATCTCTTTTCCGCTGCTCTCTTTGCGCTCTATATCCTGCAACCTTAAGTTTTCCCACTTCTCCGCGAGCTTCCAAATCTCTTTCGAGTCTGGCTTCCGAGTCCTCGCTTGTTTTCCGGTTCCTCTCATCCCTAATCTCATCGTCTATGCGGATACGGTCCCCGGTTTCCATAAATTCCCGCGCAGAAGAGACATAATCCATGGCGCCTGTTTCAAGGGCCTTTGCAACAGTTCCGGAAACTCTTTCAAGCCTGTCCCTCAATTTCTGGTAAGTATCCTTTTCCTTTGCCGTTTTCGCAGCATCCCGAAGCCCTTCAATATTAATGCTGGCCATGGAATAATCAGCAGCGATCAGGGGCGCAGGATCGTCAGAACGCCGCTTTCCTTTCCCGACTGACCTAAGGTATCCAGTGGCGGCTTTTTCAGCTGCGTTCAGGTATTTCTCCGCCTCTTTAAGCTGGTTTTTGTAGTCCAGAACAGAACCGCTTCCGCGGCCTTTGAAAAGCTTCACAATTAATTATTGGGACAGCACGCTTAAAACGGTTCCCTACTGCTTCTCCCAGGTCAGGCCGGGGTTATCCATGCCGTATTCTATGAACTTTTTGAAGTTTTCCGCGATCTCCTTTTGCTTTTTTTCCTCAGGTGTTTGTTTTATCGCCAAGCCGATAACAAAGGCAGCGAAAAATTTGGAAACGCCCGCTGACACCAGTTCAAGCGCATCGTAAAAAACAGAGCCCACGGAGCGCGTCCTGCCTGATATGATTAAAAACGTCCTGTAAAGTCCTTCGGCCGCGGCCGCTGAAAGCAGAGCCTTTGTTAAAAGCGAAAACCAGCTTTGCGACAGCATCACATAGCTTGTGAAAACGCCGTTCATCAGCATGAACAGCAGCGAGAAGCTGATGAAAAATTCCGCTGCGGCTGACGTTAAGCTGCCGACAACCGGATTGAAACCGTTCCGTACAGCCTCCTGCTTGTGCGACGGCATAGAACCAAGCAGCGGATAGTCCAGTGCCGCTTCAACCGTCTTAGACAGGGATCGGAATATGGTCGCCATGAACATCTAAAAACAGGTTGGGCACATAGATATTAAAGCATTATTTTTGGTACCCGGCCCGTTTTTATTTACCAGTCCGGGGTAAGATATTAATAGGCGATATTTTTGATATTGACGCTGCCCGAAGCCGAGAAAATACTGCGAAAATACGGCATACCGTTTGCCGACGAAGCCCTTGTAAACAGCAGGCAGGCCGCGATAACCATAGCGAGCCAGATAGGATTGCCCGTTGTGATGAAAGCCCATGGGTTTGTGCATAAGACAGAGCACGGTGCGGTTAAGGTGAACATCAGCACGCTTGAAGCCGTCGCGGATGCGTTTGACGCGCTGAAAGTTGTACAAAAATCCAAAAAACTTACCGGGAGCGAAGGCGTACTTGTCCAGAAGCAGGCCGAGGGTGTGGAACTAATCATAGGCGTCACGGAGAACGACCAGTTCGGCAAGGTTATCAGCTTCGGTTTGGGTGGGATTTTTGTCGAGCTATTCAATGACGTTTCATTCCGCGCCCTGCCCATAACGCCTTACGACGCGAAGGAAATGGTGAAAGGCCTGAAATACGCGAAAATATTGGACGGTTACAGGAAAATAAAGCCGGTTAACACGAAAAAAATTGAAAAAATCATACTGGCCGTAGCTTCTCTTGCCCAAAAGGAGAATGTGAAAGAGATGGACATAAACCCGCTTTTCGCAAACGGTGATTCAATTGTTGCCGCTGACGTGAGGATCTTGCCGGGTGATTGACTGCCTTCATTTTACCAGCATATCGTACTGGCCGTTGCCGCGGTAATTGTTATCCTGGCTGTTGCGCAGCCGCAATACGCCTCTTTGCTTCTGGCGTTTTTGGCAGCGGCCGTGTTCCCTGACGTTGACTCCAAAAATTCCACGGTCCGCAGGAGCGTGTCGATGTTCGTGCCCGCAGTCTTATCGTTTTTTGCCGTATTCAACACAGACGCAAGCGTGGAGGCAAGGGTTTCCGCCGGTGTTGTAACGCTTTTTGCCGCGCACATCGCAATGGGATCGCTTCCGTTGTCGCACAGAGGTCGGCATTCGTTGCATAGGATGCTTCCGATGCTTCTTGTCTCCGCGGCTATCGGCGCTGCTGTGTGGATGGTGTTCAAAATACCCGGCATTTGGATGTTGGTCCTGGCAGCGCTGCTTGGATACGCAACGCACATGGCCGCAGACAGGCTCTTAAACTGAAGCATACCGGATAGCTGGAAACAATCGAGGAACTGAAACATACCGTATACTGTATCGGTATGTTTCTAACAGCCTACGCTTCTAGTTAACGGCGGTATGCTTCCAGCTATTGATAAGGGCTAAGATTTATTAATCTGCCGCCGGAACTGATAGTAAACGGTAAAGCCGTATAAACGGAAACAGGTTCATACAAATCAGAACCTGTTTTTGTTATCTAACACGACAAGGAGTGAGACTGAATGACAGAAAGAATAGTGGAGTTTGAAACAATAAGTTCGAAAGAGATGAACTTCGGGAGGAATAACTTCCTTGAAATAGCGCGCAAGCGGGCTAAAACGGAGGAAGGCGAGAACGAATTCCTTTCCATCTCGAGAGGGTTTTTCTCGAAAACCGGAGAAAAGATTTACAAACGGTCTGTTGCTATCCCGATGACCGACGAAATGATGGAATTTCTCCTGGGCTCGGTCAACGAAATGAGATCCGGCTGAACAGGATTTACAAATTTTTCTTTTTTTAATTTTTTTTCTTTTTTCTAAATTTTTCGACCGCGCATTTTATATGGAAGCTCGCCCAATTAATATATGAACTTCTGTTCGGGAAGTTTTTTGTAAAAAGGAGGTCTTGAATTTGGCTAAGAAGAAAAAAAAGAGCAAGAGATAGTTGATTAGATCGGTCTGATCTTTGTTTTTTGGCCCTTCGTCACTTTTTTGCTCCTTTTTCTATTTATTTTTTGTCCAGTTCCCGGGATATTTCTTACCGATGTCCTCGATTTTCCTGTCTATCCTCTTCTCAGCTTCAAGCCTTTCAAGATCGTATGTATTCGTGTCAAGGAAATTGGCAAAGGCCGCAAGGTTTGGATGGACTTTCTTCACTTCCTCAAACATTTTCTGCGCAACCAGACGGTAATCGGGATGGCCCTGTCTGACGCTGCGAAGTTCGCACAAATGGTAAACTTCGCGCAAGTTCATCAAAAAATACCACCTGACCCTGTACGCCAGCGGCACAACATACTGCGCCTCGGCAGGAAACTTGGCCGCGATGCGCCCGAAAGCGTTTTTCGCTGCTTCCATGGCGTCCTTGAAGCCTGATTCAAGCCCGGCTGCGGCAAGCTCTTTTGCCATGTCATAGCCGTGGTTTGTTGTCAGCGATTGCCGCTCCTGGGTCAGCATCCTGTGGCGATGAAGGTCTCGGAACATGCCATAGTTCCCGACAATATCGAATTTGTAATATGCGTTTTCAAACGCACGGCCCGGCCTGTGGCGGCGGTTAGCGCGCTCCGATACGTACGCCTTCAGTATCCTTTGCCTTTCATCTGCGCCTAGCGATGCTACCAGCTCCCGTATCCTGCTTTCGGGCAGGTGTGTGTGGGGATAAAGTATGGCGGAAATTATTTTTATCTCAGCTTCATTATCATAATCGACCAGCTGGACAGCTTTTTGGCCGTCCGCGGACTGTGAAAAGCCGGACGCAAACCGTTTCGTATCCTCTAAGCTCTTGGATATGTAATTCCTGTAAGCGTCGCCGTGCTTGTCCGAGACGCGTTTCACAAACGACGGTATCACTGTACCGAGCTCGTTTTTCATCGAATCTGCTGCGTTCCTCATCTCCGTGAGCGGATTGGCGCGCATTTTGATCAGCAAGTATTCAAACGCCCTTCCGTTGCCGTAGATTCCCATGTTCGTCAGCGTGCCTGCCGGCAACAACCCGCGTATGGTGTCACAGGCCTTTGCACGTATCGTCGACTGGTAAGCGCGGTCGGAAACGTCATCAGTTTTCGGAAACCGCTCCACCATGAACTTTTTCACGGGTTCAACCATCCGCGCATAAGTATCGAAAAGCAGGCTCATGATCTGCTCATATTCGTCCGCGAATTGTGAAGTCGCAAGCACAGGTTCCTTGTAAAACTTGTAACCGCCGTTCTCTTTCTGGTCGAAAAACACGTATCGCGTCGACTTTTCCAGCGGTGACAAGCCTATCCTGGCATCCTCCATAATTTTGGTGGCTATTATCGACACGTTTTCGCAGGCTATGTGCGCTCCGCCCAGCTCTGCAACAGAATCGTCGCCGTAATCCACAAGCACGCGGTCGTAAAATTCCTCGGCCTTCTTAATGGCGTTTGCCTGGTTCGACGCCTCGACAGAGCCGACGATCTGGCTGAAACCCATTTCTGGTTTTTTAATGAATTCCTCCAGAAGGACGCGTCGCACGCTTTTCGTGGTGCGGCTATAACGGGAAAATAGCGCACCTTTTACGACTTCGGGCAGGTTTTTAATTACAAAAATATCCTTGTCCATGTTGGAAAAAAACGGCCTCAAAACGTTTTTCTCGTCCTCTGTAAACTCGTCGATCATAACAAACCTCAAGCGCGGCCGGTGTAAAACGGGAACATTGAACAAAGCGCCTTGACATTGTCTTTAACGCGCCCGATCGCGGAGTTTGCCTTTATTTCAGCCCTGAATTTTTTCAGGTACTCTGCGCGCTGCTCCTTTTCAGGCAGTTCATAAACCCTGGTTTCGTTTATCACCGCCGCTATCCATTCGCCGATTTGCGCCATTTCTCCCTCTTTCATCCCTCTTGTCGTCAGCGCCGGCGTTCCCAGCCTGATTCCGCTCGGGTAAAAAGGCGTTGACGGATCGTTCGGTATGGTGTTCTTGTTAACGAATATGCCGGCAGCCTCAAGCGCCTCTGACGCAAAAATTCCCTTCCCGGCACCGAAAGGCGTTAAATCAATCAAAATCAGGTGGTTGTCCGTGCCGCCGGAAACCAGCTTCAAGCCATTATCCGTTAAAGAGGACGCGAGAGCCTTTGCGTTTTTCACAATCTGCGCGCCGTGTTCCCTGAATTCAGGTTTCAAAGCTTCGCCCAATGCAACCGCTGTCGCCGCGATCTGGTGCTCATGAGGCCCGCCTTGCAGGCCGGGAAACACGGCCCTGTCTATCTTGTCAGCCAGTTCCGGATCTTTGTCAAGGCCTTTTTTTGTGACCAGTATCATGGCGCCGCGCGGGCCGCGCAACGTCTTGTGCGTGGTTGTCATTATCAAATGGACATGGTCAACAGGGCTTTTGTGGACGCCCGCAAGTATCAAGCCTGTCACGTGGGACATATCCGCAACAAGGTATGCACCCACGTCATCCGCTATCTTACCAAACGCCTCAAAATCAAACTCGCGCGTATACGCCGTCGCACCGACCCAAATCAGCCTGGGTCTATGCTGTTGCGCAAGCGAGCGCACTTCCTCCATGTCTATGTAGCCGTTTTCGTTGACATGGTACGGAACTGATTTGTAAAACATTCCGGAAACGCTCGTTTTCCAGCCGTGCGTCAAATGCCCGCCGTCAGGCAGGTTTAATCCCATTATCACATCGCCCGGATTGCATGTGGCAAGATAAATAGCCATGTTCGCAGGGCTGCCCGAGTACGGTTGTACATTGGCATGCGGCACGCCGAAAGCCTTCTTGGCGCGTTCAATCGCAATAGTTTCGATCGGGTCGACGAACTCGAACCCGCTGTAATAACGCTTGCGCGGATAGCCTTCGGCGTATTTGTTCGTCAAAACAGAACCAAGCGCCTCCAACAAAGCTGGCGACGCATAATTTTCCGAAGGTATCAGCTGAAGCCCGAATTCCCACCGCTCGACCTCCTTCTTTATCAACGCAGCTATTTCCGGGTCGCTTTTTGTCAGGTTCGGAAGTTCGTAAAACCAATCCATGTGATCCGAATTACTCGATAGTTTTCAAATTATATATCTGTGTGCACAACACAATTCCGGCAATGACGAAGATTTACCGTCCCAGTCCGACGTGAAAACGATTCAGGCATGAAATATTAACGATATAAATGACACCTGGATCGTTTTCGGATGACGACAACTGGTAGCTTCGGAGCCGCAATTTTAAAACAACTGGAATTTGAAGCGTATTTAACCCGCCAACCGGATACTAATTTAACGAACATGGCAAAAAAATTTACCGTCGTGATAGAGAAAGGCAGGAAATTCTACATCGGTACGGTTGCCGGATTTCCTGATTGTTCAATTAGGGCTGAAACACTTGACAGGCTTAAAAAAATGTGATAACGGCCATCAGGCGCTGTCTGAAAGCGGAAGGCGGCGCTCCATACGGCGAATTCGCAGGCGTGAGGATAATAAAACTAACGAAAGGTTCCCGTAAAACATTCACAGCGATTATGGAAAAAGGGGAAACAGGATGCTACGTTGGGTATGTGCCTTCCCTGTCCGGCTGCTTTACGCAGGCGGGAACTCTTGGCAAGCTGGTTGCAAACATCCGGGAGGTTATAGGAATATGCTTCGGGTTAAAGAAACGCTTCGAGAAAACCGAATTCGTCGGTGTACAGATTATCGAGGTGAAGTAAAACGAGGCTTATAACCATAGCTATCGATAAGCTGTTAAAGGTTCTTCAGAAGTCAGGAGGCCATCTCATTTTGGAACATGCTGATGGAAGAAGTATACCAATCCCGGTCCACGGAAGGAAGCAGATAAACCCTCACATGCTGGGTGAAATACTTAAACAGGCCAAATTAAGCAGGGAAGAGTTCTTCAAGCTTCTGAAAGAGATTTTAATCTTACTAAGCGTTATGGTAGAGAGGCCAAAACAAAATGCTGACTGAAAAATACAGGCCAAAAACCACAAAAGACATCGTTAGCCAGAACGCGGCCGTTGAAACGCTGAAAAACTGGTTTGTCGGCTGGAAAAGAGGCGGCAAGGCGTTGTTTCTTTACGGCCCCCCCGGCTGCGGAAAAACAAGCATCGTCAGCGCGTTCGCAAACGAACATGGGCTGGAATTAATAGAAATGAACGCTTCGGATTACCGCACGCCGGACCAGATAGAAAAGATCGTCGGCGCCGCCTCTTCGCAAGGCTCTCTGACAGGACGCAAAAAATTAATACTGATAGACGAGGTCGACGGGCTGGCAAAAGAAGAATCCGTGTCGCCGCTCGTCAGCCTGATAAAAAGTTCTTCGTTCCCTATAGTCATGACCGCCAATGAAGCGTGGGATCTGAAAATCAGGGCGCTGCATGACGTTTCCGCGCTGACTCCACTAAGAAAAATAATGTCCTCTTCGGTTGCGAGAAGGCTAAAAGAAGTCGCGATGCAGGAGAAAATTGCCGTGGATGACAGCCTGATAGAATCCATAGCCGAGAATTCGGCCGGCGATTTGCGCTCCGCGATCAATGACCTGGAATCGCTGTCGTCACCGTTCCGGGAAAGGAAGGCTTCCATATTCGACGCTGTAAGGAATGTTTTCAAGTCGGAAAACGCGAAAGACGCCAGGTCGTCTTTGAATAGCGTTTCCGAAGACCCGGAATACGCTTTTTGGTGGATAGAAAACAACGTGATGGAAGAATACAAGGATATCGAAGACCTTGCCGCAGCTATGCAAGCATTGGCTTTGGCAGATTTGTTCCGCGCGCGGATACGCAAGCAAAACTGGAAAATGCTGGGCTATTTCATTGACATGATGACCGCAGGCACAGCCATGGCGAAAAAACAAAAATACAATTCGTTCGTGATGTACCGCCCGCCCGAAATAATCGCTTCGTTGGCGCGCACGAAAAAGAAGCGCGCGCTCAGGAAAGAGGCGTGCAAAAAAATAGGGAAGCAACTGCACGAGTCTTCCGCTTCCGTAAACGCGGTCTACCTGCCGTTCCTCAAAATAATTTCTGAAAGCAGGGACGTCGCATCGAGGTTCAGCCTTACAGAAGAAGAAGCAGAGGTATTAAAGGCCTAAAATATGGTCAGCTCGACTTTTCTCAGTATGTTCGGCTGCGATCCTTTATTCTTGAGCGTGACTTTAACGTAAACATCGGTGCAGCCTGCGCATGCGCACAGCCTGTTAATAACCCACGACTCGCTTCCCGTTGCGTCTGTCCCGCATTGCGAATAAGTTTTCCCGTCAGGCGATATGTGTACGGAAATCGTATCAGTGTCCGCGCCTCCCGCCTGTTCCGTGTAAGCTTTTACGTCCACGCTGTTCGCATTTACGCCCGCCGCCCTGAAGGCCATGTAAGCGCCGTTCTTGTTCCACAGGAACTTTGCGCCCGGATTACTGTCGCAGCCCGTTGTTATCTTATGCTGCTTGTACGCGTCATCCGTGCTTAATATGTCGGCAAAGCCGTAAAACGCCGAGTCGCACGATCCCATTATCGTGTAGCCGTCAAAGCTTGAGGCCTTGAACGACGCAAAATATTTTGCCCTGCTCGACGACAGGGTGACGTTGTAATAGGCGTTCCTGAGCAGGTTGTTCGAAGTGCAGCCAAGCGTGTAATTGAAATCTATCGAAAACGGCCCCGAAGCCCTGCTTTCAAAAAAATATTTTAATTCGTCAAACTGGGTGGTGTCGCCGCATTGCGACTTGTACTGGAGCGACTTGCCAAGGTTTTCGGAAACGTCAACAATGTTTTTGAGTACAAACGCCTCGGAATATGTTTGCGGCTCTGAAAGGTCAAGCGTGGAATAGTTTTGGAGGCTCTGGTATATGCCCAGCAACACGCCTACAATAACGACGGTCGCCACGATGAAAAACTGCCCTTTCATACCCGAAAATAGGATTTTCTGATAAAAAGCTTTGGGATGTTATTCAACATTGCTGTACTTTGGAGTTATGGCCTGCGCGTGCGCAATGCCGCCTATCCGCACTATCCGGCCTTTGCCGACAAAACCGTACCTGATCGCAACTTCAACGCACCTGTCTCCGGCAAGGTTTATTATCGTTGCTGTCCGCATCTTTTCCACCAGTCCGGCCTCATCGCACAGTGTGCCGCAATAAAATTGCCTGGAAACGGCCAAGCGTGCTTTCTCATCCTCAAAAGTCTTCCCGGCAACCGGCTCGTCGCATGCCGCTAGAATAGTTTCTCCGTTAGCTTCCGCCATCTTTGTGTAAAATCTTTGCATCATAAACCTTTGTAAAATTACGAACTGAAAAATATAAAAGAAACGGGGAAAAACGTCCGTCCAACTTTTTCTTTTTACCTGTAGGAAACTTTAGTTTCCTACACACGAAAATCTAACGATTTTCGTTGTTGAGGGTTTTTCTTTTTTTAAAAAAGAAAAAAGCTTAGGCGCAGAACGCTGTCGATTCGACAACGCCTGTGCGCGTCCCAACGCGGACTTCAACATTGCCGGAGCAAAGCGTGCCTGTGGCGCATGCCGCACCGCATCCCTGCGCATTGATTATTACGCCGGCCTGTCCGGGCGCTATGCTTAACGCAGCTTTAGTGCACTCTCTACCCGCTATTTGCGCAACGATGATGTCGCTGTCAGTCACTGTGCTTGAACTTCCAATGTTCTGGACTCGCACCGTAACTAACCCGTTGTTGCATGTGGCAGCCCCGGACGGTATTATGACCGACTTTTCAATCTGTGTGTTAAAAAGTCCCGAGGACCAGCCATAAAATAGGCCGACAACGCCAACCGTTATCAGAATAAGCATAACAGTTGCTATTACAGGCGTTACGCCCTTAAACATAATTAAAATTAGTTAAAGACCTATTTAAAGCTTAATGTCATTTCAGGCTTCTTATCTGCCGCTTTGCTCCGCACGCCCAGCAAGCCAGCATTTCAACCTTGCCCTCAGTTGCGATCCCAGTGTCCGGTTGCCCGCAAGCCTTGCAGAAGACGAATTCGCTTGCGTAATCCGTTAGCTTCCTCCCTATCAGCGCCGGGGTTATGTTGCCAAGGAAAACAGCCTGCCCGTTTTCTATGCTGCCGGAAGTCGCCAGCTCCTTTTGAAAAAATTTGAGCATATGCTGCGGATCCCTGCGAAACCTGTCCGCTATTTGCGCGAAATTGCGTACTATGGTGCGCTGGCCGTGCGCCTCCACTTCGGCAACAGGCATTTCAAACCTGCCCGGCCCGCCCGAATCTTTGATCCTGGACAACCCGCGGCTCAGCAACTTTTCATAATCGTCGGCCATGAAGACTTTTTTGTCAGACAGGGTTTAAATTACCAATACGGAGAAGTAAATTGTGTAAACGGGTGGTGTTTTACGAAATACATTGAACTTGCAAAGGCTTACGAGCTGCTCGAATCGACTCCGTCGAAACTGACAAAGGCCGGCATTCTCGCAGGCCTGTTTGTCGGCTCAGGTGACGCCCTGCCTCAGGTCGTCATGTTATCCAACGGCCGCGTATTCCCGGATTACGAGCCCACAGAACTGGGAATTGCAGCCCAGCTCGCGGTCAAGGCCGTCGCAAAAGCCACGGGCACCCCGCAAAAAGACGTTGAAAAAAAACTCGTCGCCCTTGGCGACATCGGCCTGGTGGCAGAATACTTTGTTTCGCGCAAAAGGCAATCCACGTTATCATCTGGCCAGTTGACTGTTGAAAAAGTCTTCAGGACAACGCAGGAGATAGCAAAACAGGTTGGAAAAGGTTCACAGGAAAGGAAATTGTCCCTGATATCCTCTTTGGTAACGGCCGCGTCCCCCATCGAGGCAAGATACATAATCCGCACATTGCTCCAGCAAATGCGCGTCGGCATAGCAGAAGGCGTGATCAGGGACGCGATCGCTAAGGCCTTCAACGTCAGCGCTGAAGGCGTCGAGCGCGCCTGGAACATGAAATCGGATTTCAGCGAAATAGCTGTTGCGGCCAAAAAGCACGGCGAAAACGGCCTGAAAAAAATAAAGCTGGAAATAGGGAAATCCGTGCAGGTGCTTCTCGCAGAGAAGTCGCCGGACCTGAAAACAGCGCTGGGCAGCTTCGAAAACGTTGCGATTGAATGGAAAATGGACGGCATGCGCTGCCAGATCCACAAACAGGGAAACAAGGTTTTAATATTTACCAGGAGGCTGGAAAACGTCACGCGCCAGTTTCCAGACATGGTTAAACTCGTCCAGAAATGCGTTGCTGCAAAAGATTGCATCGTAGAGGGCGAGGCGATTGCTATAGACATGAAGACGCGCAGGCCTTTGCCGTTCCAGGTTTTGTCGCAGCGCATACAAAGGAAGCATGAAATAGAACGCATGGTGCGGGAAATACCGGTCCAGGTCAACCTGTTTGACGTTGTCTACGTTGAAGGCGGGCAGCTTTTCGAAAAACCGCTACGCGAAAGAAGGAAAATCCTGGAAAAAATAATAAAGCCGGACGACGATTTCCGCATAATCGGCCAGCTGGTGACAAAAGACTTGAAAAAGGCCGAAAAGTTTTACAAGGAGGCGCTGAACAACAACCAGGAAGGCGTGATGGTAAAAAATCTTGATGCGCTTTACATTCCCGGGCGCAATGTCGCAGGCGGCTGGTTAAAAGTAAAACCAACTATGGAAAACCTGGACCTGGTTATTGTCGGCGCTACATGGGGAACGGGGAAACGATCCGGCTGGTTGACGTCCTTTGTCTTAGCCGTTCGTGATCCGGACACAGACAAATTTTTGGAATGCGGAATGATGTCGACCGGCATAAAGGAGAAAAAAGAAAACGGCATGGACATAACATACGGCGACATGACTGAAATGCTGAAACCGCTGATAGAAAAACAGGAATCCGGGCTTGTAAAAATAAAACCGAAAATTGTGATCGAAGTCGCGTACGAGGAGATCCAAAAAAGCCCGACTTACGCGTCCGGTTTCGGCTTGCGATTCCCGCGCTTTGTCCGCATTCGGAATGAGAAGTCCGAGCGCGAAAGCGAGACCATGGAACGTCTGCAAAAAATGTACGACATGCAGAAAAAATAAACGGGTATGTAAAATAATGAATGTCATTAATACTTGTTTATTTTTTGAAAAAAGTTTAGGCATCAAATTTTATTGCTTGAAAACCAATGAACCGGGCGGGACGTTACCTTTGTATTGCAGACTTCTGCGATACGTTGTAGCGCATCGACACCGTAAGCCGCATTTCTTTTCCGGATTTGGGCAAGGTCAGCTCGCCTTCGGCAACGAAGAAATCGCCGTTCCCGCGTGCATAACCGATTTCATCGCCCACAAAACCTCCCGAGCTTCGTATTTTGTAACCTGACCTGAATCCAAGCTCGCCAAGATACTGCCTCGAAGCTTCGTATAAGCCGCGAGAGCCTGTGCCGGCAGCCTCGGAAATGGTGTCCGCGGACAAAGTGGGCGTTGACTGCAAATCAGTTTCGAAAGCGTGAATGCCGATCCTCCACGATGCGCTTCCGGAAGGTTCGGTATAACCTGTATTTCTAAGGCCGGCCTGTTTGAGTGTTCTGACCCTCTTCAAGTGTTCAATGACGTCAACAACCTCTGCGACATCCAGCCCCTGGGACTCCAGCGAAAGCCTGAGATAATTCGACGCAAGCCTTCTATCTGTCCGGAACATAAAATATCGAATATATGCTAGAGATATAAGCCTCCACTGGTCGGCATAAAAATCTATATAAATAGCGAAAAACATCCTTTAGTTATCACCACCGTATGCTACTGAATAGTGACATCAAATTTCACTAAACCTTTATAAGCTTATCTTAAGTTAATTTAGCTGGTAAAAAATATGGTCGTTTCGCAAAAAGTCCTTGATTCGCTGCGTGATATCGGGCTTAACCTTTACGAGCGCAAGCTTTTCGTCGCTTTGCTGGCCCGCGGCACATCCACAGCCGGCGAGTTGGCCGAAATAGCCAGCGTACCCCGCTCGCGCAGCTATGACGTCCTGGAATCGCTTGCAGCGAAGGGCTTTTTGGTCGCACAAAACGCCAAGCCGTTGCGTTATGTCGCAGTGGACCCAAAAGAGGCTTTGGACCGCGCATCCCAGAAACTGAAAATCGACATGGAAATGACAATGAAAAAGATCGAACAGCTAAAGAACTCCGACGTTTTAAAGGAAATGTCCGAGCTGTACAACCACGGCGTTAAACTGGTCGAACCATCGGAAATAACCGGTTCCGTAAGGGGCCGCCATTCCGTGTTCCAGCATGTGGGCGCAATGATCAAAGGCGCAAAAAGCAGCATCCAGATCATAACAACATCGCAGGGTTTAAAGGACCTGCACATCAACCATTACGATACACTGAAAGCTGCAAAGGACAGCGGAATCGCGATAAAGATCGCAGCCCATCACAAAGGCGAAGCTGCTGAAGCGTTCAAGGCGCTTGGCCAGATCGCAGAGGTAAGGAAATTACCGAACCCGTCCGGCCGCGTTTTCATCGTGGACAACAAGCAGTCGCTCGTGGCTTTAACGGACGACGCAGAACACCAGTCGCAGGATTTGGCGTTCTGGACAAGGTCAGAACACGCCTCGGCCAATGTTTTGGGCAATTACTTCAACTTCTTGTGGAATTCGGCCGAGTAAAAAATCGAAAATTACAATTTGGTCTGCGTTATCTTTGATCCCAACAGCCCGTATACCGTTTTTCCTCTTCTAAGCATTTCATGCGCTTCGGGCACCAACAGGCCGTAATCCGGTTCAGGCCCGTGAACAGTGTACACGGCTCCGTGCTGCGCCACATAAAGTCCGGCTATGGTTTTCAAAACCAAATGATAATCAGCAAATGGAACTGGCCAATCAGCGCGCGGTACAGTCCATTTATGTTCTGTATCCAAACCGAAGGGCATTTCGGTTATATCAAAACCTTTCACACTCACACCTTCTCTGAATTCATGCGGGCACAATCTGGAAGCGTAACACAAGTCTCCCCTGGAATCCACATAATCTATGGTTTGGCCTGTGTTGGACAAAACCACTCTCGACCTTTCAACGCGCCCCCAAATCTGCGCTGTCGTATAATTTTTTCTGTTACTAAATTCCATTTCAATTTCGTCCATTCCGGGATTAATTACAGACATCAGCGGTCACCTCGCGCGCCGGCTTTGTTTTCTTCCAGCAACGAAGAATAATCGAAACGAGCAATGTACTTGCCACGGAATACGTAAAGTTTGTTTTCCCGCCTCACAAGCTTGTGGCCGTCCGCTATAACTTTTCCGTCCGGCTCAATGACCCCGAAATAATCACCAAAATACCCTGCATGTACGCCGAATTGTTTTGTTATGTACAGTCCTTCCCTGGTTCTCAAGAGCATCGAATAGCCCCGCCGATCGGCTGGTTGTTTCAGCGCCCTTTCAGCGTCCGCAATTGTTTTTCCCACGTCATAAGTAATATCAAAGCCTTTGACCGTTGGTCTGGCATGTTCACCAGCCTCTGAAACTCTGTAAAGGTCGCCGGCAGAATCTACAACATCGGTCGATTTCCGAGGACCAGCACTGCCCAAGATAACCGTAGAAGGCTCCTCGCTCATAAGAGGGACAACGAATCTGGCTTCAGCCATCATTTTCCCAATTATTCCCGGGTCGGACAAATCTGCAAATAATTCCATTGCATCCCGTTCATTCGTTACATCAATGCCCTCCATCATCGCACCTCCCTCAAACTCCATTAATTGAAACTGTTGGCGCTGTCTGTTTGACAACCTCGATCTTTGTGCCAAAGGTTTCGTCATAGAACCAGCCGTTCTTCGCGGTTCGTTCAAATTTGTTTTCGCAATTTTCGCATGTCATTTTTATCACTACGCTATAGTGGTGTCTTAGTTATTAATCCTTTTACCATAATTGTACTTAAAAAATAAGATAATTTATATTAATAGATGAATAACTAAGATAAATAGGCTGAAATATGGACGAAAATCTTAAAAAAGAAGACGAAAAACCTCCGAAAAACAGGGAATTAGACAGGACAGACCGCGACATCCTAAACATCCTGTCACAAAACGCGCGGACAAAGTTGACGCAGATATCGAAAAAAATCGGCCTTTCCGTGGATTCTATCAAAAAAAGGATCATGAAATTGGAAAGGAGCGGGATCATAACAAAATACACAATTCAGGTAAATACGGGGATAATAGGGCTTCCGTTAGGCGTTCACATCTACGTGAAGTTCAAGAATTTTAATCAGTCGCGTTTCGAAGAATTTATAAAATACCTGAGAGCCAGCCCACGCGTAATAGACCTGATGTCAATGGCTGGCGATTACGACCTCTACATTGTGATACTCGCCGCAGGCACTGAAGACATTGAAAAAAAGAAAAACGAGATCAGGCAAAACTTCTCGGATATTATCGGCGATTGGAAAGAGGTTTTAGTGACCAGACTTCACAAATTGGAAGAATACAAGTTCTAATTCCAGCAAAAATTTAAAAAATAATAATCGGCAGGTAGGCTATCTCGCCTACCTGCCTCAAGACCGTTGTTCTATCGCAATATCTCGATTCCAAGCTCCGAAGACACTTCAGACGTTTGCAATCGCTCCACAGAAGCCTGCCCGAGTATGTACGGGCTTTTGACTCCGGTTACGATTGTTATCACCTGCACTTTGTTGCCGAAATTCGGAACCACACGCGCGCCCCAGACAACCTGGGCCGACGGGTCGAGTTGTTTCGAAACGTATTCGCCTATGACGTTCACTTCGTCCAGCTTGAGGTCAGCACCGCCTGTGATATGCACCAAAGCGCCCGAAGCGCCGGCATATTCAACCTCGATTAACGGATTCGATAACGCTTTCTGGATAGCGTCTTCGGCCCGGTTCGAAGTCGACGATTCCGCAAACCCGATCGCTGCAACGCCTCCGGAATGCATTATAGCCTTCACATCAGCGTAGTCTAAATTGACCAACGATGGCTGGCTAATCGTTTCCGAAATGCCCTTGATCATGGTCGCTACCAACTCGTCCGCAAGCGCGAAAGCCTGTTGAAGCGGCAAATCGCCCGCAAACTCCAGCAGCTTATCGTTTTCGATAACGATCACGCTGTCGCAGTTCTCGCGTAAGCGGCTCAAACCGTCTTCGGCCTTGACAATCCGCGCGCCTTCGATCTTGAAAGGCATCGTGACTGTTCCGATTACCATCGAGCCCATCTCCTTTGCAATTTGCGCAACGACAGGCGCTGACCCTGTTCCTGTGCCGCCGCCCATGCCACCCACAACGAATAGCATGTCGCAGCCCTGGATGGATTCCCTGATCTGCTGCCTTGACTCTTCAGCGGATTTCCTCCCGATCTCAGGATAACCCCCGGCTCCTAGGCCGCGCGTTATTTCTTTTCCTATCAGGATCTTCTTGTCAGCCTTTGTCATCGCCAACGCTTTGGCGTCAGTATTGATAGCTACCGTAGCAGCGCCGTCGATTCCCATCTCCGTTAATCGTGAGATGGTGTTGCAGCCACCGCCTCCGCAGCCGAAAACCATTATCTTAGCTTTCTTGACTTCGATGCCAAACTCGCTCGCAATCTTCTCCTCTAAAGTTTTCATGTCAAATTTTTCCATGTTCCCTGTTTCCTTGTACCCGTACGCCTTTTCAAAGGCGTTCTGAAGCAAACTCAACTTCCGCACCCCCAATAACTTTCGTGCGCACATTATGCGCCCCGATCGGCCAAAATCGCCTTTTTGATCAAACTTCATAGGAAACTTCAGTTTCCTATGCACGTTTTGCCTTAGGCAAAACTTTGTCCAAAAGTTTGGACCCAAAACTTTTTATTCCAGCTTCACCATTATTCTTTAGAAAAATTTCTTATCGGTGCGTCCATTGAGAAAACCAATTGTTTTCTCAATTAGAAAACCCAGAGGTTTTCTAATCACCGCTAAGAAGCAAAACATTAACAACTCTGAAGAAATTTAGTTGCGCACAAACTTAATCAAAATCTGTTGTCCAGACAGATCCGATTCAAATCAATCAAACTTTGTCCAGAAGTCTGATTGTAGTAGTACTTTTATTTTATGTTTCTGATATAAATACTTTTTGAACTAATTAATGGTGGGTTTTTTGCTCCGCGAGGAGAGAAATTTTTTCCTCCTAGCCAAAGGTGGATGCATGGTTTCGGAAAGCGGCGTTGCAGCAGGCGATAATACGCAAGAGGCTCTGGCAAAGTACAACAACACATTCAAACCCAAGCCTCCGATAAGAGTTTACATAGACGTGAACCTGGAAACCCGCGCCTACGAAGGCTCTCTTTCCAACGTACTGTCAGCTTTGTTGAGTGTGCCGGACCACCCCAGCCTTGCAGCGAAGGCTGTGATGGGGGTTTACGCTGCCGAATCACTGGAAAGCCAAACAAACGGATCGTCACCAAAACTCAGAATCTCAACAAGGATGGAAGGCGAATTTGCTGTCCTTGAGATCGTAGAGCCGGCGGAACAAGGCTACCTGTCCGCTCACCTGAAAGAAATAACCGGCAGGATGAAGGAACGGAGATACAGGCCTGTGGTAGGCATAGCGCATAGCAGGGGCGAACTGAGCCAGACCACGGACTGGCACAGCCTTTACGAAGTAGAGATACGAACGCCCGAAAACTGTTTTTAAATCTGAAAATTCATACCTAAGCCATGAAGCTTGAAAACAAACGGATCTTAATCACAGGCGGCGCAGGCTTCATCGGCTCGCATCTTGTGGACCTTCTGGTCGCGAAAAATTCCGTCATTGTCGCAGACAACCTCCCTCCTGGCCGGGCGAAAACCATCAACGAAAATGCGGATTACGTCAACATCGACCTTCTCGACAAACGCTCTGCGGCAGCAGCGATAAAAGACGCCGACCTTGTCGTCCATCTGGCAGCCAACCCGCTGGCCAGCGTGACATCCTCCCCGGAAATGATCGGCAACATAAACATGACGCACAACATACTCGAGGCTATGAAGGAAAACGGCATCAATAGCATCGCCTTCGCCTCGTCCGCGATAATCTACGGCAATGCGCCGACCCCGACCAAAGAATCTTATGGGCCGTTAAAGCCGCACTCTCTTTACGCAGCGTCAAAGCTGGCCTGTGAGGCGTTAATATCGTCGTACTGTCACAGCTTCTCGATGAAATCGTGGATATTCCGCTTCGCGAACATAGGCGGCCCGCGGCTTCGGCATGGGCCGGCCCACGATTTCATAGCCAAGATACGGAAAAACCCGTCGGAGCTGGAAGTACTTGGCGACGGCACGCAGCAGAGGTGCTACATGGATGTCGGAGATTGCGTCAATGGTATCGCAAGTGTTATCCAGAACGCGGACGAGCCTGTGAACATAGTTAATCTCGGTTCAGATGACGTCATCAGCGTAAGAAGGATAGCGGAAATAGTCATCGAAGAGATGGGCGTCGCCGCAAGATTAAAATTCACGGCCAGGGAAGCAAAGGGCTGGAAGGGCGACATCCGCATATTCCAGCCTGATATCACGCTGGCAAAAAGCTTCGGCTGGTATCCGAAGCGCTCCTCTGAACAAACAGTGCGCGAAACCGTCCGCTCCCTGGTAAAAGAAATTTAACTTCCGCGAGCGTGTGCTTCCAATTTCCGTCTCAACTCGGCCACGTTTTTCCCCAAAGAATCTATATCCGCAATCATCGTTTGATTATTTTCGGCCTCTGCAACCCGTCTCGAATATCCCAACGCCCCTTCGGCACGTCTTACCGTGCCGTCGATAGCATCGTATGGTGTTTTGGCGCGTTCTGTAACAGGATCGCGCTCCGAGTTCGGGACCATCAACGGAAAGGGAGACCGTGGCGCTTTCGGAGCATTGGCGCGATAAGCGGAAGGTGAAGCGTCGCCCATCAATTGCATATACACCTCTGACGTACCGATGTCGTTTTTGGCCGCTTCCAAGCCCCTGCTTATTATCGAAACCGCCGCCTCCTTGAGGGCGCCCAAAGCTTTATCGTATCTTTGCCTTTGTTCCGGCGTTTTTGCATAAGACCCTACCAAAGCCAATTCCGAGCGGGCCTTGCCGTATTCCGTCACAGCAGACTCCATATCCGGCCCGCCCAAACCTCCCCCGCTGAGATAACCGGTTATATTTCTGATACGCCGTTCAACATGGCCCGAAGCCTTTCCGAATTGTGAAAAGTCCATAAATTGTTATACTCTTGGAATGTTAAAAACAATTTTAGCTTTCGAGGACAATTATTAGCATGGTAAACTGCGTAAGCTGCGACGAACCCGCCGCAAAACCTGTTGTGTGTTCTGTGTGCAGCGAAATAGCCTGCGATAAATGCGCAATCGCGAAGAGCGACGAGCTAACCTGCGTAAGATGCTTCCTGAAATCGCTGAACGCCTCGGAAAAGAAGATGTGGACCGATCTCCTGAAAAAGAAAGGCGTGATCAAGGAGCGCGTCGAGGACATCCTGAATTATTTGGGCTCTCCTGTAACAGAGTTTTCGTGCACAAAGATAGAGGATATCAAAAGCTTCATCGTCAAGACAAAAGGCCAGGAAGGCGTGGAGTACAACCGCGTCTCAGAAGACGTTTTCAGGAGCTTCTGGGAAAAAGCAAAACGTCTGGGTTTTGAACCGAAAAAGATTCCGTTCGGTGAAAGGATAGTCGTGCAGAAGTAGGCGTCACCACGATTTGTAGTTGGCATGCCTTTCAACAGCGCCGCCTGATCCCATGGCTATCGGCGCATGCGGGTCTGTGTTCCTAAGGCTGTTTCCGCAGCGAGAACAGGTGCTGCGTGAGTCTGCATATTCAATCCCGCAATGCCCACAGATTTTCATGCCTGTCACGAGCCTTAAATCATGCTCCAGAGATATAAACATGATCACCAAGAACGCATCAAAACTTCACTAAAAACTCACAAATGAAGCAAAAATTAAGCAAATAAAAATTATCTATGAAAAAATACGCATAGATCAAATTACCGAATAAACAATGCTCGGACAAAACAAAAAAAAGGTAAAAAGCACCGAACGTATTTATGTCAGCCATATTATATATGGTTAATCTTATCCTGTTGAGGCTCCATGTCTTACACTTTGATTATTTCGGAAAAGCCAAAAGCCGCTTTTCGCATTGCCCAATCATTAGCCGAAGGCCGGGTAGAGACGCAAAAAAACGATGAGGGCGCAAGCTACTACGAAATAACCCGCGGCGGCAAACGGCTCGTCATAGTTCCGGCTGTCGGCCATTTGTTCGGCCTTAAACAGGCGTCAAAGGGCTGGAAATATCCCATTTTCGACATTATGTGGAAGCCTATCTACGAAAACAAGCGCAGCGCATACACCAAGAAATATTTCGATAACATAGCTTTGTTGGCAAAAGACGCCTCGGATTTTGTAGTCGCAACCGACTACGACACGGAAGGCGACGTAATAGCGAAAAACATCCTGGAGTACATATGCAACGTGCACGATGCCAGAAGGATGAAATTTTCAACCCTGGTCAAGTCGGAGTTGGAAGAGTCATACAACAACGTTTCTGCCGGCATGGACACGGGGCAGGTCAACGCCGGCCTGGCTCGCCATGTCCTGGACTGGTACTACGGCATCAACACAAGTCGTGCATTGAGCCTTGCGATGAAGGCTGCCGGCCGTTTCTTCGTGCTTTCCACAGGCCGTGTGCAGGGCCCTGCCTTGCAGCTGCTCGCCGAGCGCGAAAAAGAAATACGCGCGTTCGTCGCGACGCCGTTCTGGGAGCTGGAGCTTCGCCTTAAGGCGGGTGACATGGAGATAATCGCCAACCATGAAACCGAAAAATTCTGGGACAAGAAAGAAGCGCAGAAAATTTTGGACGATTGCAGCGGCAAGGGCGCTGTCGTGACTGAGATAGAGAAGAAAAAATACAAGCAAAAGCCTCCTGTACCTTTTGATTTGACGACCTTGCAGAGCGAGGCCTACCGCTGGTTCGGCTACACGCCCATGCAGACGCAGAACCTCTCGCAGTCGCTTTACGAATCCGGCTTAATTTCGTATCCTCGCACATCGTCACAAAAACTGCCCGAACAGCTCGGCCATCGCAAAATAATCGGGCAGATCGCCAAGATAAAAACCTACTCAAGGCTTGCCAAAGCTCTGCTTGAAAAAGCCGAGTTAAAGCCCAACGAAGGCGAGAAATCCGATCCTGCGCATCCGTCAATATACCCGACAGGTGAAATGCCCCAAAAATTAACAGCCCAGCAGGAAAAATTGTACGACCTGATCGTGAAAAGGTTCCTGTCCGTCTTTGCCGAAGAAGCCACAAGAGAGTCTGTAAAATACACGTTCACAATAGCCAACAACAACTTCAGCGCAACCGGAAAAACTACGACCGAAGAGGGCTGGCTAAGGTTCTACAAGCCGTACATATCCGCGGAAGACCTTTCGTTGCCCGATTTCAAGAAAGGCGAGTCGTTCGCCGCGGCTGTTTCAATGCTTTCAAAGGAAACGCAACCGCCAAAACGTTACAACGAGGCTTCGCTTGTAAAAGAGTTGGAATCACGCTCCCTAGGGACAAAGGCGACGCGCGCCACGATTGTGCGCACCTTGTTCTCGCGCGGTTACGTGCTTGGCAAATCAATTGAAGTGTCTGATCTCGGCCTCACGGTCATCAACACTCTGGAAAAGTATTCGCCTGAAATCCTTTCCGAGGAGCTTACAAGGAACTTTGAAGCGAAAATGGAAAAGATACAAGCAGGAGAGATAGACAAGGAGACAGTCATAAAAGAAGCGAAAGATATCCTGGAAAAAACCCTCACGAATTTCAAGAGCAACGAAAAGGCTGTCGGAGAAAATTTGCTCGAGGCGTTCATAACAATGCGCCGGGCCGCGAAGCTGGTCGGCAAATGCCCCAACTGCGAGAAAGGAGAATTAAAAATAATCCGCTCCATGAAATCGGGAAAAAGGTTCATCGGCTGCTCGTCATACCCGGACTGCAAAACCGGATTTCCGCTGCCGCAGACAGGATTAATAGAGCCGTTAAAACAAAACTGCGCCCGCTGCGGAAAGCCCATGATAGTAGTTAGAAGGGTCGGCCGTGTATTCCGCAATTGCATAGACATGAACTGCAAATCGCCGGCGAAAATAGCCGCCGAAGCGGCGAAAGCGGAGGAAGCCGCAAAAACGGCAGAAGGGCCGAAAAAAGAAGAACCTGTAGCCGAAACGCCGAAGAAAAAAGGAAGGAAGAAAAAGGCTGCGTGAAAACGAAGGATGAAAAAAATCATAGTCTTTGACCTTGGTGGCGTCCTCGTAGTTGACGGCGTCTACCCGATGATCGGACATCTGAGCAGCAAGTTCTCACTGGACAAGATGAAAGTGAAAAAGTTCGTAGTGGCCGAATTCGACCACATGTTCGAGGGCCGCCACACAGAACTCGCCTTCTGGAAAAAATTCGACAGGAAATTCGGCGTAACTACGGATCCGAAAACCCTTGAAGAAAGGCTGAACGGATATTACGGCATAAAAAAAGAAACAAAAAACCTGGTCGCCGGGCTTCGCAAAAACGGTTACAAAGTCGGTTTTTTATCGAACAGCGTGCGCGAGATAGTCGCATATCTCGAGAAAAAATACCGGATTTCCCGGCTGTTCGATTTCGGGATCTACTCGCACAGAGCAAAAACGCGAAAACCTAGGAAAAAAATGTTCCGCCTTTTGCTGAGGAAGATTCACGCGAAACCGGGCGAAATAATATTCATCGACGACAACCCGCATTATGTCAGGGGTTCGCGCTCGGTAGGGATAAAAACAATACGGTTCGTGTCCGCAAACCAAACGGCCAAAGCGCTCAGAAAACTGGGTGTCGGTGCATGAACGAAGGCGCAAGGCTGGCGGTTTATTCCGCTATCCTGATCGGCGTTTCGATAGTTTTCCAATCGCAGGCGTCAAAACTCGCGCAGCCCGTTTTAATAGCAACTTACGCACTGTTGATTTCGTCTGTAATACTTCTCGTGATGGCTAAAATCAAAGGCAAAAAATTGAATGCGATAAATAAATTGAGGAAAAAGGCGGATTTCTGGAAAATAACCCTGTCGCGCAACGTCTTCGGAACTTTGCTGCTGCTTTACGGGTTGAGCATGACAACGTCGATAAACTCGCTCGTTATCCTTCGTTTAGAACCGGCCTTCGTGATATTTTTCGGTTATCTGCTGCTGCGCGAAAAATTAAAGCAGAAAGAAATTTTCTACGTAACCGCAACGATAATCGGCGCGGTTTTGGTCTCCACCTCAGGTGTCCTGTCGTTTAACGAAACGCAAACCGGCGACCTGTTAGTTTTGTCGTCATTGATATTCCTGGGTTATTCCTACATACCTTCAAGAAGGCTGATGCAAAAAACAGATCCGCTGATCTTAACGGCCTATAGCAACCTTTTCGGCGGTATCGTGCTTCTAATCCTATCAGCAGCTCTGGTAAAAAACCTGGCGATTCCCGCAAACGCTCTGCTGTTCACAATGGTCAGCGTAATCACGTTTTACGTTGTCGGCCTTTCATTATGGTTCGAGGCGCTCAAAAAAACGCAGGCGTGGAGAGTCGCCTCGCTTTTATCAATAACGCCGATAGCCGGCGGAGCACTTTCGTTTTTATGGCTCGGGGAGTCGTTAAATTTCGTCCAACTTACCGGCGCAATAACAATATTGCTGGCATCCTACAAATTATCAGCCAAAAGAAACTAAGCTTATTATACTGCCTTTTCATGAAAAAGTATGGAAGAGGAATTCTCAAGAATACTTCAATTCCTGCACATTGCCGAAAAATTGAAAACGGAACTTCGGCACAGCTGGTTATCCGACGGAAGACAGGAAAGCGTTGCCGAGCACACCTGGAGAACGGCCTTAATGGCGATTCTTCTTGGGCCTTACCTGAAAAATTCCACCAATATGGAAAAAGTCCTAAAGATGGTTATTATACACGACATTGTAGAAGCCGAAGCCGGGGATGTTCCGGCCTTTGAGGAAAACAGGAAAGAAGAAAAAATAAAGAACGAGCGAAAAGCGATTGAAAATATCAAAAAAATGCTTGGAAATAATGCCGGTGATGAAATCTACGGCCTCTGGCAAGAATATGAAAGTTCACAGACCACGGAATCAAAATTTGTCAAAGCGCTCGACAGGATCGAAGTTTTAATACAGCACAACGAGGCGGACATAAAAACATGGGACGAAATAGAGCATTCTTTCAACATGGTGTCATCGGACCGGTATTGTGGATTCGACAAAGCGGTAAAACTGTTTAACGAAATGGTCAAAAAAGATACCCTGGAAAAGCTGGAAACCTGCGGCATAGACGTCGAGAAAGCGAAATCAAATGCGGTAAGAATGCGGGACGAAAAGTGATCTGTGTTTCATGTTTCCGGGAACCCGCGGCATAAAAGCATACCCTGTCTGCTTTCCCACGGATTTCCGTGTTTATACTCTCCGGCCAATTTTACATAAAGTCCACCTCCCTGAAACTGGAACGGACGCCGTCCGTTCCCAACTACAAACTGGCCAAACGGCATGGCTGGCGTAGAAAGAAATTCTACTTGCCGAGAAACCAGCTTCTCACTTGTGCTGGCAGTGAGCATGAAAACGGGGGCAGGCCTGCGCGCAACGCATTGCGTCCCGCCCCCGTCAGGCAATTGCATTAGCGTATACGACATTATACCACTATATCCTACTATATCATACCTTGTATATAAAGTTATCGCGGGGGGGAGCCTTGTAGCAGAAGTCGATTTTGTAGCTAAAGTGGCTTGTTTGTAGCTAAAGTCAATACAAAAGCTTTATAGCTATTAATAGCTAATTTTAGCTATATGAAATCAATTAAGATCAATGGAAAGTTCAAGGGTTCGTTTTCTTTCGATCAGATAAAATTCGGCCAAATAAGAACGGTTACAATTTCGAAAAATAACGAGTCCAGTGGTAAAGTTAATTTTCCGCAAGAAGACATCGGAAAAATTGTGTATATCCTGTACCCAGAAGACGAGGAAACATGACCGATATATTTAAATATCAGGATGCTACACTTAGTAGTATGAGCAAACTGTTATCTTCACTAAAAGAAGAGGAAGAAATCAATAGAATTTGCAGGGAACATTCATTGAATATGGCATTGCTCAAAAATTTATTCTTACTCTCAGCGAAAGGTTATAATAACACAATTCTTGCGAACAAGCTTGGTATACACCGTGTTACAGTTCAGAGATACGCCGAATCGTTGAAAAGGATGAAACAGTCAGACTACCTTAAACTTTTCACCTTCGTAGTGAGAGAGGAAGATGTTAAAGATGGAAGATAATTTACAAACTAAAAGTGGAAAAGTTTTACGCGCTCCGTTTAGGATGTTCAAGACATCCGATCTGGACGACATGCAAATAGAATTCGTGGAAAGACAAGTTTTCTTCAACAAAACTAATCAAGATCAGCCGTTCGAAAAAGTCAATGATCAGATAAATGAGAATATGGGAGTAATTAATTATCCCGATTGTTCGTATCTTACATTCTCGAAGAAAATATTGAAGAGTGTCGTTGAAGAGCAGATAAAAATGAACGGAGAGTTCATAATATTGCCATACTTCAAAGACGAAACGGAGTACGATGTAGTTGAAAAAATAGAACTGGCCGAAATCCTGAAAAGAGGGTTTTCTAAAAAAGACATAATACTCGAGGTGTCTTACAAGTTAGAAGATGTCGTCATACAGAATCAAATAATACCGGCAGCTAAATCCGAGAAATTTGATCATTTGGCACTATTCTACGGAGTTCATTATGGACAATATCCAGCGTTCGATTCCATATGTAAGAAAATAGTGTTCTTCAAGATGATGACGGGCAAACGCGTATTCTGTGTAGCTGTGCCCATGATATTTTCCGGTGATAGAAAAATAATTAATTCCCGTCTCTTACCTATATGGAGCTTGGTTTGTGATGGATGGATAAGAAACTGGAGACAAGGAGGAGGTTCTAATAGCATAAAACTCGTGGATTTCATAGACCTGAAGAACAAAGATTTTCAAGGATGGTTAGAAAGCGGTCATCAAACAGGAGAAGTTGTAAGTCATGTAGGTACAACGGTTTACAGCCTGTTTAAAGAAGGACACGAAAATGAACCATCAAGGAAAAGATACAAAAAAATAATAGAAGACGAAATTCTGAGTGAAGTTTATTCGGTTACACCAAACACCATAGAATCTTTCCTTAGGAGCAAGTGTCCCGAGATTTACATAATCCCAATAGAAATAGCCTATACAGAGAAGATGATACAAAAATACATAAGAAATGCACCTTGGAGTAATGAGAGATCGTTTGAAGATTTATGGTTACTCGAAAATCATCTACGTAAAAACCTTAGCCCCAGATTTACCCAAACTCAAATAGAACTTATAGAAAAACTAGTGCGAGCCGATAAAAAAATTCCAATATCCGAAATGATAAAAGAGTTAAACAGATTAACAAACAGTAAATAATTTTAAGGGCACGAAAATTTAATTTTTCTTAGGCTTCAACAATAACTTGTTTTGTGTTGTTTCTGATTCCAGTTCAACACCTTCTTTCCAGCCCAGTTTATCTATATCTTTAGGGGATATTACAATGACCCACTTGGGATATACAACGTTTCCGGCTTTGCGAGAAAGCTGTTTTTGAAGCTTCATAACATATAATCTTTCGGTACCTATCTATTTAAATATTTATAGGTACCTAATAACACTATGAAAAACAATCCGTTACAAGACCTCTGGAAACAACAAAGCACCCAGAACTGGCCAGCTTACAATAGAGCACAGTGTATGGAGTTAAACCAGTTTGACGTTCTTCTGAAAGACTTACTCGAAGGTGTCGAAGAACCGGAATACAAATTCGGCAGACCAACCTTACCTCTTAGAGATTTGTTGTTTTGTTCTATCAAGAAAGTCTACTCTATGATGTCGTGCCGAAGGGCTAACGGTCTGTTCGATAATGCCGAAGAAGATGAAATAATCGAGAAATCACCGCATTTCACAGCTACCTCTAAGGTTTTGAACAATCCAACAATAACACCAATACTCCACAGATTGATAACTCTCACAGCTTTACCTTTGAAGGATTTAGAAACTCAGTTCGCCGTAGATTCAACAGGCTTCAGAACAACGAGATTTACGGAATACTGCATCGTAAAGCATGGATTATCAAGGAAACATAAATGGCTGAAGTGTCATGCGATCTGTGGAACAAAAACAAACTTGATAACCGCTGTTAGAATCACAGATGAAAACGGAGCGGATATTAAACAATTCAGTCCATTGGTAGAAGAAACCGTACAAGATTTCAACGTAGAAGAGGTTTCGGCGGACAAAGCCTATCTATCAAGAGAAAATTACAAAATCGTTGATAAGTTGGGCGTGGAAGCGTTCATTCCGTTTAAAGTAAACACCACAGGAAAGAGCAAAGGCTCGCCAATTTGGCATAAAATGTATCACTATTTCAAATTCAGGCAACCGGAATTTATGGCTCACTATCATAGAAGAAGCAACATCGAGAGCACGTTCTCTATGATTAAAGCTAAGTTTGGAGATTCGTTGAAATCAAAGAATAGAACTGCACAAGAGAATGAACTACTGTGCAAGATATTATCACACAACATCTGCGTACTGATCAAAGAATCTCAAGATTATAGTATAAATCTGAATATGAGTATTAGTGATTAGTAAAAATAAACGAAGTTGACTGATTTAAAAGATAGTTGATAATTCAGACAACTACCACCGCTTTAATATAACCCTCTAAACAGGTGATTTGTATGGGACAAGTACCAATTAAGATCGCAATAGATATCAGTGGAGTACCGTATGACAAAATCTTTATAGGTTCTATTTCCTCACCAACTTATTCGATAACTAAAATAGAAAAGGAATTTTCTGAACATTTGAAAGAATTTGAAAGATCTAAATGGAAAGGAGTAAAATTAGACGCAACAGATCTTGAAAGAATAATAAGATTTTTTGATGAAAGGAAGATTAGAATGCGATCAATATCCATAAGTCAACAAGATTGGGTTAATTATAAAAGAAATTATGGTGAGGAGGCTTTTTTCAAAGAAAGATTAATAGCAATTTATTATTTCACTTTACTGCGTCAAATGACATTTCCAGAATCTAAACAAGAACTTAAATACGATATAGTATTTTGTGAAGAAAGCTGGATGAACATAAACAAAGCGCTAGACAGTTGTAGGAGAATAAGTAATTCTTTCAATAGAAATTTTGATTTTTCCGTTAGCAATGCAAAGCATACAAAACTTCTAAAATTCGCAGATTACATTGCAGCATCCCATAGAAAAATAAATGCAGAAACCCTTAGAAATTTTAATTATTTCAGAACCATTAACATAAGTCCTGATCCGAAATGTTTCATTGAATTATTTAAAAAATATAAAAAATAAATGCGCGACGCGCCTCATCCCCTATAGGCGACCAGCGAAGCTGATTACAGCCTATAAAGTCTATTTGTAGGTGATAGCATGGCAGTTTACCATGATCATCTCGCTTTATAATTAGACCTTAGACATTTAAATAATAAAATACGTCAATCAACGTTTTTTAAAACTGCCAAAGCTCTGATCCGCCCGAATAAGTTCTCGATTTCATTTAAGATCCCCCTATTTTTCAGGAAGATCAGAGCCAAACCGTCGATTAAGACGACAATAATCACCATTCATTGCTTGATAAATAAATAGACAACTATTTTCGGCGTTTTGTACCTAAAGTCCCCATTCCGTATCTAATGTACGTCAATTTAGTAGACTTCCTCTACAACGCCGCGGGGGGGGGGAGCCTTGTGCTTAAAGTAACCGAAAACAACGACTAAAATCACAACAAGGCGACTTTAATCACAGAAAATAAAACCCAAAACGTCTACTTAGGTCACATTTAACGATTATTACTACTATGTATAACTATATATAGATATCTGTATAATGATATAACTATGAAGAACAAGCTTCAAACTCAAGAGATTTTGCACTCACCGACTCTAAGAACTGTCCGTATGGTAGAGAAAGTTCTAAAGGACTCTGACGTTGCTATAAGCAGAGAAGAAATCAAACGAAAGTTACCGGTTCAAATCATGCATCAGACATTGAATGTAATTCTCAGTTACTTTGAGGATCATGGTATGATCATTGATAGTCATAAGGGTGTTATTTGGACATACAACCCTAGTCCTAAACTTGACAAAATAATCAGAGAAGGCACTGAAACGTGATTAAACGAATCAGGGTGAGAAACAGAAAAGAAGTTGCTGCTGAATTACATGAATTGCACGAAGAGGTCAAAAATGAAACAAAACGGGGCATAGTCGATTCTGAAAAACAAAAATTGTTCAGCTCTATCAAGGTGGCCATTGACCAACTCAAAATTGATCCCATTTCAGGGATTCAGATACCCAAAAAATACATACCAAAAAGATACATCACAATGGCGGATGTGAACAATCTTTGGAAAGTTGATCTTTTTGATGGCTGGCGGTTGATATACACTTTACACACAAACGAGATCGAAATACTGGCAATAGTCCTTGATGCAATTTCCCATAGAACCTATGAAAAATATTTTGGATATAAAAAAAGATGATTGATTATTCAATCAATACTCTGAATTATAACCCCCGTATACTCCGATAATATTCCTATTTAGATCCTTCTATTCGTGATTTGAAAAATTCTTCCGTAGATTTGTCCATGAAATAAACATAACAACCTTTGTGTGCTCTTGACATCAAAACACGGTAAACATTCTTAAGGTGTTCAGTAAACTTTGAATTTCCTCTTTTCGCAGTATTATCGTACGAATTTTCTGGTTTGCATTCCCATTTTTGGCTGGTGGAATCATAAACGAGATCTTTTCCGAATATTACACCTATGTAATCAAACTCAAACCCCTGCGATGTATAAACTGTACCCACCTGTTCCATTCCTGACGAGTCTCTGGCCCATTTCCAAAATTCATCTTTCTTTTCCCACGGCATACTAAAACCATCGATAACCACATCATTCACCAACGTGCCGTCTTTATTCGGTTTGCTCCAAGGCCAGCAAAAACCAGCTACTATTCTCGCGCAGTTGGGTTTTTCTTTATTTTTCTGCTTTATGGCGTCATAAAATTCTTGTGGTGAATTGAATATTTTAAATTCCATCAGATCTGTATTCAAAATTACATTTTCAGATTCCCTTATACCGAGCGTATTCTCCAACCATTGCAGATAAGTATCAGAGCCGGAACATCTGAACTGTGTTTTTAATTCGAATTCAAATATTTCCGAATCCTTAACACCAAGTTTTTTGGCAGACTCTTTAATCAATGCTATACTGCCCACCTCATTGGGTCTGACCACCTGATATTCATCTATAAAAAACACGGAAAGTTTTGCAGGTCTGATAAGATCATCAATTTGAGGATTTTTTGATTTGTACATGCTGGGCACCCCCCAGTCATTGCTATTACTCCTGATTCTGTGTGCTTCATCACATATGAGCACATCTATATCGTCTGCTGGTGCTTTGGTAAAAGCATAAAAGAATTTAAAAAAGTTCTCTGCACTTTTTCTCTCTTTTCCTATCAAATCTCGTAAGGTCTTTGTAAATGCCGATGAACCCGTGGCATGAAAAACTTTTTTTCCTTTTCTAAGCAGTTCGCCCATAACTTCCAATGCTATCACCGATTTTCCAGTGCCTGGACCCCCCTTTACAATTATAACAGACTTCTCTTTTCGCTTTACCTGTTTTTTTGCTCTATCCATAATCACATTATAGGCTGCTATTTGATCGTCGATCAAATTGAACATTTGCTGTTTATTGATCATATCCCCGATGTGATCCAACAGTTTCTTAGACGGAAATATCTCACTATTATCAAATCTATTAAACACTTCGAAACCCGGATCAATCGAAAGTCTTTCTTTTAGATAGTTTCCAAGTTCATAAGCATCTTCCTTTGAAAAAAGCGGGTATTTTTCCAGGGGTTCAGAAAATCTTTCAGCGAACAATATAGCGTTATCTTTTTTGCTGTAATTGTGACAATAAGAGCACCCTTCTAAATTAACCCTAGGAATCTCACTAAAAAATTTCATGAAATCCTGCAAATCAATGACATATCCTTGTACCTGTAGTGAAGGGTGTTCTCTATGTATTTTGTTCTTACCGAAATAGACTTCAACATTTCCATCTATGTTATCATCAAAAACATTATCATTTGACCATTGCTTCAGTTCTATTAGCACAATCCTATCAGTTCCGTCATATCCTTTTCCAAATAGAAGCACATCTATCCTCCTCTCTGTGTACGGAAGCCTATTTTCGATAACAATTTTATTTTGTAATAAACCAGATATGTCAAGCGTATCTTTTAGTACCCTAAGAGAGACCTGCCAAGACCGCTGTTCCGACGGGGTTACCCTTTTTTTAATTTGAATAAAATAGTTTTCTGAAAGAATGTCAGCTATTCGATTTTCAATCACATCTTTCTTGAACTCTTGTACAGTGCCTTCGTATAATCTCAAATTTTATAGCTCCGTATACTTTTTATTCAATCCTTTCGATTTTTCGATAGGGTATTTTTTACCGTTTTTTTCTATCTTAGCTTTTAACTCTTCTGACAAATCTATGCTGTATTTTTGCGCTAGCCTAAGAACAAAATATAATATATCAGATAGCTCCTCTGATATCTCCTTTCTATTTTTCACGTTCTCAAACATTTCTTCTGTTTCTTCATTTGTTTTGAATCTAAAATGTTCTAAGAGTTCAGAAGATTCTGTTATGATTCCAATAGCAAGGTCTTTAGGATTGTGATATTTATCCCAATCCCTCTCTTCACAAAATTTTCTTACGAGCCCCTTTAATTCATTAATCGTAGTCTGATCGTCCATGATAATAACACTGTTTATTGACATTTATTTAGAGCTGTATTCCACCCGCAAAACTCGCATTTATCAGCCGCTTTCGGCTCTCTGCCTTCGATAACCTTAGCAGCATCTTTCAGCATCTGGACCGCATGGTCTAGTTTAATATCAACCTTGACAACATCCGTCATGAACTGTATCGAACCGTCACCATTGGCAATATCTGGGTAATAGAAAGCTAGGTAAGCGTGATCTGAGATCTCGTATCCGTTTCTCAACAACACGTATGCATAGATATCCATTTGGTGCTGATAATGATCCTTGGCGTCTACCTTCGGTTTCCAGCCCTTTGTTTTGACGTCAAATGGAATAAACTTCCCATCGTTAACAAGCAGGTCATCAAACGCCGCAACTAATTTTATATTATTGTCTACAACCGATAGTCCTGTCCTCCAATTCCTCCACTTGTCAATCAGTTCAATGTCATCAAACAGCTTGCCGTCAACTTTCCCAACCAGTTCAGGCGGTAGCCCTTTGCTGCGATAGGCATCAAAGTGTTTCTTCATAACAGCGTCGATGCCGCCTGGCAAACTAGGAAAAGGTCCGTTAGGTCTATCAACTTTTTTAACAATTTTCAGCCAGAAGCAGCGTTCACAGTCGAGCATCAACCCAAGAGACGATGCCGATAAACGTATTTGTTCTTCACTCATCTGATCGTCCTTCTTTATTATTTCCAAACTCCGGATTTATACCCGATTCCTGTGATTCAAACAGTCTTTCAATAAAGCCCTAACAACAAACCAGCCGTAGTGGTTTCGTAGGCGTCGTCAAAAGCCGGAACACCAGAAGTAACCGGCCTTTTGATTACCGGAACTTTTTTCATTTCAGCAACGAAATGCCTTAGCTCAGGCGTTATGCCCAGTCCAAATCCATTTTCCCGAAGCATGGCGCTAATCGCGTCAAGATCGGTTTCAAACATGCGCCTCAACTCCGCTGGCAAAAGCCCTGTAGCAACCGCCATGTCCCTGCTTTTCCAAGTTTCAGTGGCCTTGGGCGGCACGCCCGCAATCCTGCAAAGTGTGTTCACGGCAAAATATTCAGCATCGGTTTCGTTCAGGATGTATACGGCAGCGCCAAGTCTCATGAAAGGCAAACATGCAGGATCGACCTGTTTGTCCGTGTCCGGTTTTCGGTAAATGCTCATCCCATTCTTGTTTGCGACCCCGCGTTCTATTGCATACCCAACAAAATGTTTTGGCATATTAGCCGAGAACCAAGCGACAAAGTGTCCGAGCTCATGCAGGAAACACCTCAACGGCCCGTATTCTTCCCCATACGCGGAAGGTTTTGAACGGTCTTCAAGGCCCTCGCGCGTAAATATCATAGGACCGCAAGACCCGACGAATCTCTTAGGCTCCATCCTGACATTCCCGTCTTTCGTGACATCCATCCTGGCATGGTCGGTCAGCATAGGAAAACCTGTGATATTGTCATGTTCCGCGTAAGATTGTAGTACATCACCACCGGTCGCTTCACGAACCTTGGCCGTGTAAGATTCGACGTGTTCCATGTCTGTGTACGCAACACGAATGCCTCTGGAATAGTCTGCAAACCTGCTGTATTTGTTGCCTGCCACTGTCCGCAGGTTGTCTAAAATACCCGTCCTGTAATAGGCCACGGATATTTTCAGTTGTTCCCAACGCTCATCTGCCAGCATACCCGATCAGTTTAATCGCCGAAACCCAGAAATATAAAGGCAACTTTCCAAACCAACAACCCGTTTAACCATCCCCGTTAAATACGCCCGGGTCGAATAATTAATTATGACAACAAAAATTGACGAAAGAACGCGAGCCGGAATGAAAGCCGTGTACGTCAGCTCGCTTGTTAGGATGCTTGATTATGAACAAATCGTACGCAAGAACAACCCGCCTGAAGTAATGGGTTACAGAAACAGTTCGGGGCGGAGAATGCTAAGCCGCGGCATATTCGGGTTGTACGAAGAGCTTTGCTCTATCGGGGAAAAGGAGGAAGCCGACGCGGTTATGGCCAGGTACAAGCCGGCAAAAATCGCAGTCCGCTCTGCTGCGTAACGCCTTAACCTGTAAATGACTCGCCTGATTTTTTCCTGCTCACCCAATATGGTCCGGCCTGTCTTTTTCGCTCCATACAGGTCCTGCAAAGCCGCTCGTCACCTGATGTTACAAGGTCGTCCTCGTGGTTGCCGCAAAAATCGCAGAATCCGCTTCCCCGGTCCCAGTCCGGCTTTTTGGTCATGCCCTCGGAAAAGTTATTGTCGAACGGGGATTGTGGCTGATCAATTTTATCTGCGGTTCGCACTCTCGAAATGTCCGCGTCTGTTATAATCCCGGCAAGGTTGCCGTTTTCAATGACAGCAAGCCTGTTTACCTTATGGCCGGAAAGCGTTTTCCTGGCCTTTTCAATGCTGTCTTCAGGGCTAACAAAAACAAGCGGCGACGACATTACCTCGCTGACTTTTGTTTCCTTCGGATCCAGCCCCTTGCTCACAACATACCTTGTTATGTCAGAGTCCGTGATCATGCCGGCAGGGCTTCGGCCGGCCATGACAACAAGGCAATTGACTTTCTCACGCCCCATCATCTGCGACGCTTCCATTATAGTCTGGTTCGCGCCTACTGTGGAGACTCTGGTTGTCATCATGCTCCTTACTTTCACGCTTTCCATAAGATTCTTACCAGCCTGTCTGATATAAATCGCTTAGAGGCGTGCCAATGCCTATGCCGTTCTCCTTTGCAAAACCGGCGTTCGTTTCTACGACGAATTTGGACGGTGAATTGACAGAATAAGTTTGGCACGGATCTTTTTCACATGGCATTGCGTTTTCAACCACGCCGACAGCCGTGCCATTGGAAGAAACGAAAATCATGTCCAACGGAACCGGTGTATTTTTCATCCAGAACTCTCTTTTGGCCTCGTCCGGAAAAACGAAAAGCATGCCCTCCGCTTCGCCAAGCGATTTAACAAACATCAGGCCCCCTGCTCTCGCCTCGCCGGTGTCCGCTATTTTAACGGATAAAGCAACGTTATTGCCGCCCGGGTGAAAATGGATTGTCTTTTCCTTCAACGGTTTCGGCAGCAAAAATAACAGAACCAAAACAAAAGCCAACGCAAAGATGAATTTTCTTTCCAACAAATCAGCTCACGTGGATCTCAATGGTATCCTTGTCTTTCACAATATGGTCCAGCCCGACCTGCGCTCCCGGGAATTTCGCAGAGCCCCACACGCGGGCGAACTTGAAATTTTTCAAAAAATCCTTGTGGACGTCGCGGGCGACGTCGCGGACCGTACAGCCTTTCGGCAGCGTCATCGGCCTCGTTTCGGCCGGTTTCCCGGCAACTTTCGTATAGATCCGCACAAGCCTTAGCCTGTGCCAGACCGCCCGTTTCAGTTCATCCACGTTCTCGCCTGTCGACGCGTTTACTGCAAAGCCCACCGCTTTCTTGGCCGAAATGACATTTGCAACCCACAAAACGTTTTTCAAATCCTCCCGCTCGGCTGTTTCCATCAGCCTTTCAACGTCTTCGGGCTTCGCGGCATCGTATAAAAAAACAACCAGCTCGGAATTGTGCGCGATGGATAAAAATTCCGGCTGCATGCTGGACGGGATCTCCACAATTTGTATCTGGACGTCCTCGTACAGCATCATGCCGACGCGCGGCGATTTTGTTGAATAAGGTGTAGGCGACGGCTCTCCGATCCCTGTCAGCGCTTTCAGTAGTTCGGATTTGCCGGAATTGGCAAAGCCGACAATGCAGACCTGCGCAGCCCCGGTTTTCGGGACTGTTGTGACGCGCCCGCCGGATTTCTTTTTTGCCGACACCCTCTGGGACTTCAACTTGGAAAGCTTAGTTTTCAACTGAGCCAACACATTTTCAGCCCCCTTGTGGCCGGGCGACACTCTAATAAGCTCTTCTAGCGCACGTATTTTCTCATCTAATGTCTTGGCTTCCTGATATTTCTTTTGTGCAGCGAAATAATCGTATCCGGCATTTACAGGCATAACAATAAGACTGGTGCCGGATAATTAATAACTATGGCTGCGAAAAAACGCAAAAGGAAAGTCTACAAGAGCAGGAAGGCCTGCGAGTTCTGCTGATTTTGCGCTTAAATTCCTCCGGCTTGTTGATTAAGCATGGCATACCTGATGCGAATCGTTGAGTATGAAAAGCTGCGCAGGCTTTCCGTATCAGGAACAGAGCACTCCGGTTTTTTAATATGCAACACCCAACCGCAGGGGTATCCTTCGGCCGGAAATAATCTGGTAATAGCGTCTTACCGCACGGGGCGGGGAGAAAAACTCAAGGTCACAGACGACCCTGACATGATACAAATAATCGACGGTTTCCTGGAGCAAAACATGGCAAACGGTTTTTTCCTGACGCAATTCCACACGCATCCAGTCGACGTAACCTTTTCACGCGAAGACCTTCAGGAATTTGCAAGAAGCGATTATCTTCTCGGCTGGCGGCCACGCCACCTGTTCACACCCAACCAGGTTTTCAGTGCTCGCATGTCCAACGGAAGGTACAGGTTCGACCACGGCGACGACCTGCCTAACCTAATTGATGAAGGTCACGAAGCGGCGCAGGTTATAAGGAACATCAGGTCGCTGGTCCGCCTGGAACTGGACTTGTTGTGAAAAACAACGCGCTTTTATTGTTCGCGTTATTATTTTGATCTATGAAACCCTTAGCTGCCAGGACGTCGGCCATAAAACCGAGCGCAACCCTTGAACTGGGAAACAAAGTTAAACAGATGAAAAAATCCGGCATCGACGTCATAGATCTCGGCGTCGGCGAACCGGACTTCGACACGCCGCAAAACATAAAAGACGCGGCTATAAAGGCGCTGAACGATGGCTTTACGAAATACACGCCCGTCGCAGGTCTGCCCGAGTTACGCCAGGCAATCGCAGACAAATTAAAAAAAGACAACGGCATCGGTTATTCCGCAGGCCAGGTGCTTGTGTCTTGCGGGGCGAAAGACTCGCTGTACAATTACACGCAAACTGTTGTAGAGACTAAGGACGAGGTCATCGTGTTCTCTCCGTACTGGGTAAGTTACATCGGACAAATCCGATTGGCCGGCGGAAACCCTGTTGTGGTAAACAGCGTTGAAGGCATGGCAAATGCTATAACGCCGAAAACAAAAGCCGTGATCATAAACAGCCCAAACAATCCGTCGGGCAGCGTGATGGGCAGGAAAGAATTGGAAAAAATCGCTGGGCTTGCTATAGAAAGCGGAATCTATGTGATATCCGACGAGATATACGAGAAATTCGTTTACGGCTCCGAACATGTCAGCATAGCATCGCTTGGAAAAGAGATCAGGGATTTGACAATAACAGTCAACGGATTTTCAAAGGCGTACGCTATGACAGGCTGGCGCATAGGTTATGCCGCCGCGCACGAAGACGTAACGAAAGCGGCGCTGAACATACAGAACCACACTACCTCCGGAACCAATTCGATAGCGCAGAAAGCCGCGCTCGAGGCTATCACAGGCCCGCAGGACAGCGTTGAAGCAATGGGAAAGGAGTTTGAAAAACGCCGGGACTTTGTTGTCAAAAGATTGGATGAAATGGGCATTGATATCGACAAACCAAAAGGCGCGTTCTATGTTTTTCCTGACGTGTCCGGATTTTTCGGAAAAGGCGCAAAAAATTCCGCAGAATTCAGCGCGCAACTTCTGGAAAAAAACCTCGTGGCCACTGTCCCGGGAGCGGAATTCGGCGACGGCAAAAGGATAAGGATAAGCTACGCAGCCTCGGTGGTTAATCTGGAAAAAGCGATGGACAGGCTGGAAAAATTCCTAAAACCGCTTAAATGACCGCCCATATCATGTACGCGCCCAGTGACATCAAAAACAGGCCGATAAGCAGCCTCATCAGGGCCCTGTGCTTTTTTCTCCAGTTTTCGAGCGTTTTGAACGTGTAACCCGCATACACAAGGCCGACTATGACAATCAGCGGCAGTATGAAAACAAGGTTGTAAATCAGGAGTAGGGGAACACCTGTGGCGTAATCGCCGCTGGACAGCATGCCCAATATCGCAAGGTAAGGCGCACCCGTGCACGGAAGCTCCACGAAAACCACGAAAACTCCCAGGAAAGCCGCCACTAGCAAACTCAACAACGGATGCTTCGTTTCCATCCTTTCCATTAACTTAGAGTATCTCTTGATCCTCTCCGCCCCTCCGGGTATTATCTGGAGCGAGAAACCCTTGCCGTACCAGAAGAAATCCTTGATCTCAAAAAGGCCTGCCGCTATGGCAACGACTGCGGCGAACCAATAAAACTGCTTTGCAAAACCCGCTGTGTACGCGAGCGTGAATATGCCCACTCCCAGAAGGAAATACGTGATGTAAACCGCGATGATATAAATAATTCCTGCCAGCAGCATCCTGTTTTTGTTTTTGAAAACGCGGGTCATATACGCAAGCAAAAATATCAGCACGCCGAATACGCACGGGTTTATGCTGTCAGCTAACGCGGCCGCAACCACTATCCCCAACGCAAGCTGTTCTGACATGCAAAAACCTTCAAATGCCGACAGGTCAAGACGCCGCGCAGCCCCTGGGCATCGGCGTGTTAGTCCCCAGGTTAACGTTGGGAGCATAGAACCTGTCTATCTCGTTTCGTATCTCGCAAACGCTCTTTCCCTGCTTGCTCATTTGCATGGTTTTTTTCGCAATGTCCAGGCATGTCGAACAGGTTGTGCCGTGCCTGTCAAAACTCCCGTCGTCCCTCCAAAAGCAATGCCTGGCATGCTTGTGGCCTTCATACTTGCAGCCGCAGTAACATGGCATTTGTTCCAGCAAATCGTTCCCCTCCTGTGTTCTAGCCCATTCGTAAACCGCGCGCACATCGCCTGTGACATACGATGGAATTTGGCCCTTCGCACTGTCAGAAGAGGCGAAAAGGTAAATTATGGCAGCGGCAAAAAACAAGACTAGGACAAGCCCCACAGGCGCATCGTTGTGTTTTTTCTTGTGTATCATAGACAATCACAGTAAAAACTCTGCCAGATAAAAAAGGAATATCGCGGTTAGGCTTCCAACAGCGCTGTTCCACGCAACGTCGTTATCGGAGGTTTTTTTGGACAGTCTCTTTCCCTTGAACGCGTAGCTGAATGCGATAAACATGAACGTTGTGATCACGGCCTTTCCGATCCAATGGTGGCCGAAAACTGCGCTTAACACGGCCTTTAACGGCGCCAAAAGCTCTGCGCCAACAACAAGAGCTGCCAGCGTCCACGATGCGGCGTGCGCCCCTGCGTAAACGTTTAACTTCTTGGTCATGCCAAAGCCCCCATTTTTACAACCCTTCCCATGACACCCAGCAACGCTGCCAAAACAGCGGCGAGAACCCACCATCGCCTGCTTTCTTTTTCCTTGTTCGCAAGGACGAGCCACGCCGCCACAGTTGTTATCACAGGCAACAGCAGGCCCCAATGTTCCTTCGTTTCCATCACAACCGAATGTGCCCACGGCCATGCTCCTGACTTGATGAGCGTCTTAGTAGCCGGATAAAACATAGTGTATAAAATGCCGGCAGGAAAAAGGAGGGTCCAGCTTGCGCCCGCGCTCAAAAGGGAAAGAGTCCTCGCCAGCGAGGATTTTTTGCCGAGCTTGGAAAGTATCACCAGCGGCAATACGACCAAAGAGATCCCAAGCATTATGTGAAGCAAAAGCGCAAGGTCCCGCATAACATTCCTTAATTATCTTTGTCGCGTTTTGTATAAAAATGTGCCGAACCCCTAAAATTTCAGCCTGCCCACCCACGAAGGCACTTTTCCATTCCTGACTTTATCGTATTGCGGCCAGTACGGCTTTATATCAATCACAGGCGTCCCGTTTAACACGTCAAGGCCCTTGACTTTTATTTTGTTTCCATTGCGTCCCAGAAGTTTCACAGTCGTTATCGCGACAGGGTTCGGCCTCTGCGCGCACCGGCACGCGAATATCCCGACTAAAGGCCCGGTGCCCTGCGGTTTGTGTTTTGTGACATAACCTTTTACCTTGTCCATCCAGTACACTATGATCACATGGGAATAATCACCGATGTTATCCAGCCCGTCAGCGAATTTCTTGTCCACGACTATCTCTGAAATTTCGTCCGCAAAATTTCCGAACCTGGGTTTTTTGATGCCGTTTTTCACAAATCCTATCGGCTTTATTTTGATTTCCCTTTCCGGTGTCATGCCATTATTTGGATATTCTTATTTAACTAACCCAGCGATTTCCTGATTTTCGCAGCCTCGGTTATCCTGTCGGTAACCTTGCCGTCGCCTATGTTAGAAACAATCTGCTTGGCAAGAAGCTGGTGCTGCTCTTCCTCCAGCGTCTTCGCCCCGATTTCGATCCCAAAACTTTCGACAGCTTCTATGTCTTCATTGACCATGTCCAGCGTCTCCTGGCCTATCAAGCCCTTCTCGCATGCTATTTTAATCGCTGATTTGGAAACTAAACCTGACACTGTAGCAAGATCGCCTTTTAGGTTAACATAAAGCCTGTCAAGCCCGTTTTTATTTCCGCTGCTTTCGGCAGCATTCAACGAGCTTATCCCGATTATTTCAGGCGGCAGCCCGATCGAATAAAGCGAAGCTGCAAATTTTATCGCACGCGGCAGCTTTACAGAATCGGAGAAATTACGGCTGTAGCCGAACAACCCTATATGCAAATGCCTGCTTCGCCTGTTCGGCACCTTGCCTGATACAACGTTGACAACATGCGCCAGGCCTTCCACCCTTTTCCTGTATCCGCCCGAGAACGCCTCCACAATGCCTAGCAGCCCCCGCTTTTCGTCCTCGCCCATTTCCTTGGCCTTGTGCTGCGAATGCTTTTTTAGCGAATCTATCATCTTCGCCACCTTTTCGCGCTCAAAATCGTATTTCGCCGACGACTGCAACGCGTACGTTTTGAAAGCTCCATATTCTTCCAGGAAATTTTCCACATTGTCCGGGTTTAGCCCTCCGCGGAAAGGCATCGCGCCTGTGGCAAGTATCGGATAATGGGGAACGCCCGTTTCCGCTTCCGAAGCCGCGACGCATGACAGGAAAAATTTCACAAGCAATGTCGACGGGACCAGCCCGTAGTTCAGCGCCGTGTCGGATCTCGCGATCCACGGCCGTGTGTACTCGGCGTTCTTGTTCGCCAAAAAACCGCCCAATATTCCTTTGGTGTTTAAAATGCTTTGCATGTCCTCTATCAGCGGTATGACGCCGACCGTTTTTGGGTTGAATTCGCCTATCCACTCCTTCAGCTTTATGCCGCCGTAAACCGGCATATTTTCTTTATTGACGACAACGTTCTCGTAGTACGAAGACACGCGCAGCATCTGTTCGTGTGACGTCGTCATCGGCAGCGCGACTTCTATTATCGGCGGCTCGCAGTTTCCGTAGAACTTTTTCGCAACATCGAAGTTTCTCGGTATTGATTCTAGCGCTTCCACGACAAGCTTGCGCTCGGCGCCTTCGACCTCGGGGTTCGGTATGCGGTAAGTTATAAAAACGTCCTTGCCAAGCGCGTTTTCGCGGAAAAACCGTTCGTCCGCAGAAAGCAGCTTTCGCACAACATGCGTGTCCACTTCCTTGCCTTCCCAGTCCCAAAGCTGTTCGTCGCAGCCGATCTTAAAGGCGTTAGCCGCTTCAGCAACCTCGTCGTCGTTGCTGAATATGTCGCCTTTCACGAAATCGGGAAGGCTGGCGCAATCCGGGTGCTGGGTCGACATTATAGCCGGTATTTTCCTCATTTTTACCAGATTTGATTGCGCAGGCGGGGATTTAACATTGATGGTTGAAATTTTGGGAAAATCTGCTTAAAGGCCGATAATTTTCTTTACACCCGGAACCTTAGAAGGAACATCCAAGGGACTTTTCATCGTGGACTCGCCCGACTTTTCCGGTTTTTTCTGCGTTGTATCCGGTTCACATGCGCTTACTTTTTTCCACCCTCTCGGAACATCACAAGGCGTCGGGAATTCCTTGCACTCCCCGCTAGGACTTATCGCAGGTGTAATGACCTGTATGCATACTTCCGATCTCTCGGTTTTCTTTTTCACAGCCTCGGGCTTATTCTTTTCCGTCCCGGTCTTTTCCTTGACAGTCTCTTCGTTCTCCGTGCGGTTTTCTGTGTTCTCGCTGTTGGCCGGCCTGAATTTTATGTTCAATTTCCTTTCACCGGATCTGTTTAACACTTTTTCTATCGAAGGTTTGGATTGCTCGGGAACTTTCTTTAATACAGAACCAAGAACCAGGTTACTTTGGATCATGAAATCTTCCCTGGCTTTTGTCGTAACTGAATTGTTTTTCCTAATTTTAACGTAAAGGTTTTCAGAATCGTTCAACTCCCTGTCAAATTCGTCCAACGACCTCTTGACATCAAAGGTATTATTTTCTTCGACCAGTTTTTTGACTTCTGCAAGTCTGGTTTTTGCAAACTCCTGGTGGAGTTCGGCCTTTTTCTCGTTGCCAAACGTTAACAGAAGCCGGATATTCTCAAAACCCCTCTTCAAAGGGTACAGCGGATGGTTTGGCAACAACCCGGGTTCCGAAAATGTGGTTTCCGCGACTTCCAATTTCGCGTCAGTCAAATTGTCGTCCGCGAAGTCTACGTGAACAAAGGATTGCGATGCGATCTGCGCGGAAACGGGACTGGTTAATACTGCAAGCATAACCATCTGCACAAGCATAATTAAATTTTTTCTCATCTCAATCCACATCTGCTTTGATAATTTATTAGCAAACCTATCCTTTAATTTGATAAATTAATGGGCCGGCGGAAATTTAACCTATGGCTGCTGGCTCTGGTCCCGCCGGCCCACCTTATTGGGGTGCTATTGCAGTTTTCTATACGCTGACTCCTACTGCGCTGTCCAACCGGGCGTCCATACCCAAGGAATGTATCATTCCCGTGTCGGCTCTGACCCACGCCTCAAAACCTTTTTTCAGCGTGTAGTTTCCGGCTGCGCTCGTCTCTGTTCCTGACACCACGTAAAATGTAGTGCCGTTTCTTGTCTCCGTCCTAACGTCGGCTGTTTCAAAACCAAGCTTCTCTCCTACTAGAGTTTTAGCCTGGTCCGCCGTCACGTTTTCACTCACTCCGATACTAAGCTCCGCACCTATGTTCAGCCCAAGGGAGACATCCGATTCCTCAGCCTCATCCGCTTCCTCTTCGGCTGATCTCTCCAACTCGGTTCTTCCATGCGCTTTTGCCTTCAGCTGGATTTTTCTCATATCAGCTGTCAGCCCGAAATGCTCCCTGATTATTGCCTCGTGCTCGGCTTTTACCTGTTTCATTACCTGCTGCTTTTCTTCGGCTGTCAAGTTGCCTGCCTTTACCTGTGCAAGCATATCGCTTTTTATTTTCAACCAGGCGTGTTGCCTGGATTTCATTTCCTCGTTTCTGGCCTTTAGCAGATCCAGCCTTGCCCTTTCGTCAAATGTTAAAATTGCTTTTATACGAAAGACAAAGTCGCTAAACGACTCGCCTACCTGCCTCAGGCCGAGGCTCAATGTGTTCACGGCCCTTACGTCCGTACTTGCAGACGTATTTATGCCCTGCCCCGCTGCTAATGGCGCTGTCATTACCAGCGCCACCAGCATTCCTGCCATCCACGACTTCATGCTCCCACCTCCGTCATAAAAAAGCGTCTCCTGCGCTTTTCTTGACATCGGTTTATTGTCCGTTTCAGATCCTAATCTGGGTGTTGAAACAGTCGTGAAACAGTCATTTATTTAGCCAAAATAACTTGTTGGTCCGCCCGTGCCTTTGTTTCCTGACAAGGCCCTTCTTCTCCAACTCGTAGATTATTCTTGTGGACTTGGCTCTCGAAAAGCCGAACTCGGCCTGCAAATCCCTTTGCAAGGCGGTTTGCTTGCCCCTGAGGTACAGGATGGTTTTCTTTTCGTCTTCCCGGAAACCTTTTAAAAACGCTTCTGCTGTCTTCTTCCTGAAATGGAAATAGAGAAACGCAACGATTCCTGTGGCCAAAAAGGCAAAAGCAACCAAAAAAATAAAACCTTTATCCGGATTGACGTACTTTACCGAGAATAGTATAGAACCGCTTACGTTGCTTTCATTCCACGCCAAGATTATACTTTTGCCGTCCGATGTTATCGTGCCGTCGGCGGGATTGTACGAATTCTGGTAGACTTCGTAGCCTGTCGGCAATTTTAGTTGCGAGTTCACGATCGGTATCTCCTTTTCAAAGGAAAACTGTGTGAATAAATGGTTCACCGAACCGCTGTGGAACACTATACCGCTGGCAGAATAGGTTATTAACAATGTCTCAACCGGTCCGTCCAAAAATATCTGCAAGTTATAATTGTCCCCCTCACCGTCCAATTTACTATCCAACTGTTTATTGCCACCATAAACCACTATGTTTTTGACAGGCTCGTTTAGCGTGTAATTTATCGAACCGTCCGTCACAGGACTTGAAAAATAGAATCTGGTCGTTTGCTTAACTGAATTATCAGAGCCTACGTCGAATGAAATATCGACCTTCTGCACATCGTAACCCGTTGCCAGAGCAGGCGAAATCGCCATGGGTAAAACTAATAAAAAGGCTGTTAGCGCCGGAACAATGTTTCTGGTACCTCGCATTATTTAACTTAATTCGGAGCCGTAATAAAAGCCTATTTTAAAAGATGATGGCCATAATAAAAGAAAGAGTGTTATAACGATTGGCGCATAATATTGGTGTGTGCCTGTAAGAAGGGGGAAATGGTCCAGCCTGGTCTAAGATACCGGCTTCGGGCAAGCCTTTCTTTTCAAGAAAGAAAGCCTTGAGGGAAAGAAAAGCTTAGAGATAGTCGGTGACCCGTGTTCAAATCACGGTTTCCCCAATAAATTTATGGGATATAGATATCTCCCAGAAATTGGACAAAAGTGGGATGATGTAATACTTATCAATCAAAATACGAAAAGATTATTTATGGGAGAACCCGAGATAGAAGTCAAAAAATATTTAACATGTCCATATTGCCAAGCAATAAAAAATTCTTATGGTAAATGCCAGAGTTGTGGAAAGTGATAGACTATTTATTCGGTCTTGTTAGTAGCAATCTGGGAATAATAACGGTTGTTGGTCTTGCTGTTTGTATCTTGATAGAAACCTTAGCAGATTCGAAGTTAATAGGTAAAAAAATCTTGGACTCTGGTTTTAGAAAAGATGAGATTGAAGATAAACAACACAGCATCATAGATGAAATTGAGAAATTATCGAGCGACTCACTTACATTTGGTGGTCTTGTGCTAACTTCGCTATCAATAATTCTGACTTTGAGCGCACAACCCTATCAAAAAACAATTGTGGACATATCTTTCGCGTGGGTGTTTTCAATTTCTCTTTTACTAATTTCTTACAAGTTACATGTATTTTCCGGTATAAAACGTTTCTATTATTTGATGCAAAAAAGGCTTTTTAGATACGGTATTTTATCTATGTTCATAGGTCTTTATTGGTTTTTTATTTGGATGGTTTTTTCAACCGTTTCTATAATGTTTTGGGTGCTGATAATTATGGCTATACTAAACTTTTTGGAATATAGAACAGATCTCAAAATACTGACTTCGAATAATAAAAAACGGAGTTCATGAATCAAATTTAAGGTTTTTTCAGCCGCTTAGGCGTATATTTTTTTCTAGATCTTGAACGTTTTTTCACGTCAGCCTTAACCCTTTGAACAGCCACTTTCTTCGATTTCATGACTACCGAAGATATATGATTAATTAGATCTAGTGTAATTTTTGACAAATCTAAAATAGAACGTCTTAAATCATTTCTGATCAGATAGAACACTACTAATACTGTTGCAAAAAGCCCAGCTATGAACAAGGGTATACTATTTAATTCTCCCGAAACGTACAGTACAAATGTTATTAACGCTGAAAATGCGACAGTAAATGTCGATAATACTACACCCAGATCATAAAATGCGTTATACCAACGATAACCACGTTTATAGGAATAGTTTTTATAATCCCCAGCCAACCCAACAATGTAAATGAAAAACAATGACGAAATAGGTATCATAGATTTAGACAAGACCGCTAAAAATAGATCGAATCCAACGGGAAGTCTTTTATCTCCATAAAAAGTTGATATACCAAAGATCATAGCGAGTAGTAATCCAATAATTGTTAATTTTATCGTTAATCGTTCTCCTTTCATCTAGACACATCTCCATAGTACTTCTCTGTTTTCTCAATGAGTTTAGTCTTTCCAAAAGAGCTGTTATCACTTTGTTTGACGCATTCAGCATGTTTAGTTGCGTCGATAAACTCCAGAATTACTATAACATCTGGATAGTCTATTCGCAAAGTTTTCAGTATGTATGGCATATCCGGCATGTATAATTTTTTTTCTGTTTGAGGACGGATTGTAACCCAGATATTAGGAATTTTACATCCAAGAGCGTCCAAGTCTATAATCTCATAATCTTTTTTGAGTGTACTGCACTCTTTCATAAATCCTGCAAATGTGCCCAAATGGACTCCAAAAACATCGAAGTTGTCTGTACTAATTTTTGGGTATATTCTCAATTTTCCATCTTTCAATGTATATCTAAAATTTTTATCTTGTTTTAAACACTTTCCAACAATTTCTGCTTCTTCTTCTGATAATTCTACAACAGGTGTCCAATGATAGTCCTTACTAACCAAAGGGAAAGTTGAATGTATACTAGTTCCGGGAATTTCTAAGACCATACATTTTTTGCTCCTTTCTACATACATACCTTTGAGGTGCTTACCATTCATTTTCAGTATGATCTTTTTCGTCTTATAACCCATTTTAACATCTCAGTCTATCTTTTACTTTTCCATAAATTTTAAACGCTTTCTCTGACTTCGCTTTCTTCCTCAGATAGTGCAATTCATTTCGTCCGATCCCCAATTTCTCGGCCTTAGCAGACGACAAATCTAGTATTTTTTGTCTCAACTCAGCGTTATCCTTCATCTCCAACTCAGGCGAAGGATTACTGAAGTCGATGGTTTTCCTCTTCTCTGCTAAATACTGCGCCAATTCCAAAGCCTTCAAACCGATGATATATGCCCAACTGTAGTTGTAACCTCTGTAATCTACAGTCTTGTTCATCTGCAACTCTATCTCTCTAACCAGCTTCTTTGCACCACTCGGCCTTAGCCTCAGGTTATAGTTCTCAGTCCGTATGAAATCGTCCTTCTTGAACAATCGTTTCTCTAGACCATTCAGGATAGCGACATCAATAATCCATCTGAAAGGCTCTTGTAAGTCGTATACGAGTGGGTTCTTTCCTGTTTGAGCCTCATGCAAGAATCCTATCTTAGGGTCTAATCCCACGGTGTTTATCGCTTTGAGACATACGCTTTCTAAAACGGCATAACCATAGTTCAAAAGGACATTGATAGGGTCTACAGCTCCTAATGGTCTAGGTGTCTTTCCATAACCTCTGGTTTCAAATTCAAAAGTCTTGTTGAATATCTTTGAAAGTTCTCTCCAATAGACAATTGCAACTTTGCCTTCAACGTCCATTACGTATTTTACAGAATTTGCGCTTGGTAGTTTCGAGTATCGGTATTCGATATCATCGCTTATCTGAGGATACTTACTCTTCAACCAACTTAGGACAACTTTGCTACTCTTGATTTTAGCGTCTACGAGAAGTTTGGCAAGTCTTGTTCTTTCTTCAGTTTGATACGCTTGGTATTGAACCATTCTGTAGTTGATTTGTTTTGATTCCGGTGGCATTACGCTTGTTAGCAAGTTGCCATTCCAATCCAACAGCGTCAATTGCACATTCTGCTTAACGAGCCATCTCATAGCTTCGAGTGTTATGTTTCCGCTATGACCATAGACAATGACATTATCGAAGTCCATCATTTTTGGTTTGAAGGTGTATTTCTTGGGCTCTGTGTCTGGGTCGTTTCTACCGTCTTTGACATGAAGTCTGCTATTATCTACGTTGATGTTTATTCCATGTCCACTTAGGACAAGGTGCTTCATCCTAATCGCCTTTCATACTGTGTTATATGTAACCCCAAGAATTTTCCAGATTCTAGGGCGTTCAAGAAGTTGATAATTGATATCTCGCCTTCTCCCTTCCTATGTTGAGGGTAAAAAGTCCACAAATCGTTCCCATTGTATGTTATCAACTGTGGATATAGGGATTTTGTGTTTTGAGTCTGTTTTATCTTTATTCCGAAATTAACAGCTAACGGAATAAGCACCTTAATCTTCAATTCTTCTTCATCTTCTTTCTTCATTTTTTTAACAGAATACTCGAAACCGATTGATTTGGGAGGTTTCAGGGTTTTAAGACGTTCCAGTATTTCTATCACTTCTTTCGAATCCTCTAACCCCTGCGGAATGTAGAATACGACTTTAAGATTGTTTATGGGTTTTTCCATACCATTCTCTTGAACTGCCCTGTTTAAATACCCTACCCTACCGTCAGGTATACGTCCTTTGATGGTGGCTATCAGTTTTCCAGACCCTATGGCTGTTGAAATTCCAAGTAAGTCAAATAATTCCTTGAATGGAATTTTTTCCGTTTCTATATACAGTCTTGTTATACCCTTGTTTGGATCGCCTACTGGAACAAAGATTTTGTCTCTGTCATTTTCCCAATTAGGAAATCTTTCTAGGTTAATGACAAAGAACTCAGATTTTGGGTATTTTGTATTTTGATAATCAACGAGTTTTAGTAGACCGTTCTTTTTCATATTTGAAAGATATTTTTTGATACTCCGGTCATTACGCTCATGCCCGAACAGAATATCAGATATTTCCTTAGAACAAAATGGTTTTATTGAGCATAGATATAACAAAGTGAGAAGTATGTTCCTGTTGTTCATATTTTAAGTTAGTTCTTAGAAATTTAATCTAATTTACGAACTATCCTAGTATGATATTTTGCCCATTTCTATTCTATGGTCAAAATACCGAGTAATCTAAAATGGTCTAAGCTCAAACCGAAGGACAGATATCTCCGCATCCTTTCTCTGAAAGTCCTAACCGAGATGCGATCCGGTAAATCCCTCACAAAGTCCTCAAAGGAGTATGGACTGGATAAAGAAACCGCAAAGATACATCTAGGATCAGCAATAAGGAAGGCTAAAAATCGAAGATGGGTGTCCAGAAAGACCGATAGAATTCAGAGGGGTATGGTCATCAATGAAAGGGGGCTATCAATCGAGATAATAGTTACAAACTCAAAGGATGCATCCCTCATTGGCCAATATCATAGTGCTGTTAGAAGATACCTAGAAACCGGCGACAAGTCAATTCTGAAGAAATTCAAGCGAAGAGTCATAAAGGACGCTAAAGGCAAGCGACACAAACTCGAAACCAGTCCCAAAACACTCTTCGAGATAGCAGAAGCCAGAGAAGACGAGGAATTCTACGATATTTATGGTGTTTAGAATGGACAAGGAACAATTCAAGAGATACCAGAAGTTATTGATCGAAAACAGAAGATCAGAAGAAAACATCAGAGAAATATTAGACGCTGGCGGAGCATGCTTTATCTGCAGAGAAAATGATCCCAGAGTTCTACAGAAACATCATGTATTCGGCAGAAATAACAGCAAAGTAACAGTTTGTCTTTGTCAGAATTGCCACAAAATCGTTACGGATAATCAGAACAAATTACCTTTGAAAATTAGAAAGAAATCAAACGCATACAATCCGAGAATGGAAGACATTTCAATCGGTTCTCTTCTCAGATGCATTAGCGATAGACTAAACAAACGAGGTTTTTTCGATGAGTGAAATTGCTCTAAGATCTTACGTGGATTACAAAAAGGATAATCATAAAACGATAATCAGAGATGCTCCTAACTTCGATAGGGTTTTGATATTCGATACGGAAACAACAACAGATATTTATCAGAATCTAATTTACGGATCTTTCCAGATACGAAATAAAGACGCAATAGAAATTCAAGGCATCTTTTATGACCCCAACATATCAGAAATCGATAAGGAAATAATTCAAATATTCTGCAAGAAACATAACCTAAACCTGTACACAAAAGAAGAGTTCATAGAGAACATATTCTATCCGGAAGTCTACTATCTAGAAACACCTTGCATTGGATTCAATTTGCCGTTTGATATCTCAAGATTAGCTATCAAATTTGGTCATGCGAGAAAAGGCATGAGAAATGGATTCTCGTTGCAACTGAGTAGGTATAAGAAACAACCCAGAGTCAAGATAAAGCACATTAGCAATACGTTATCATTCATTCAATTTGCTTCAGGAATTCTATACAATGGTAAGAAGAAAAACTTCAGCGGCAATTTCTTGGATCTAAAAACATTGAGTTTTGCGCTTACTAATGATAAATTGACATTGAAAAGCGCATGTGAACGTTTCAATACAGAGCATAGAAAGACTGAGACAGAATACAATAACATAACAGAGAAACATCTGCAATACAACTTAAACGATGTCCAAATAACGTATGAACTCTACGAAAAACTGAAAGGAGAGTATGCCGGATACGGTTTGGATTTGCCTTTAACTAAAGTCTTTTCTCCAGCCTCATTAGGTAAGGCGTGCCTTTCTAAGTTCGGAATAAAGTCATTCTTCGAAAAGAATCCCAACTTTTCAAAGGATATTCTCGGTTATGTCATGACCGCTTACTATGGTGGTAGAAGCGAAGTAAAGATCAGAGAAGAACCAACAAAAGTTACCCTAATTGACTTCCTAAGCATGTACCCCAGTGTATGCATACTTCAGAATCTATGGGATTTGATCACATCAGAACAGATTGAAGTTATAGACGATACAGAAAAAGCAAGAGAATTCGTAAATGACATCACGTTAGAAAAACTGAGAGATAGGGATACTTGGAAGAATCTTAATCGCATAGTCCAAATCCTTCCGAATAATGACATACTTCCGATTAGAATGAAATATGGAGAAAAGGAAGCCTACAATATAGGCTTGAATTATGCAACTTTCAAGAAACCGCTTTATTATGCATTATCGGATGTTATAGCTTCCAAGATTCTTACTGGCAAGACACCGACAATAATCAAAGCTTTCAAATTTCTTTCTAAAGAAAAACAGAAAGGCATGAACAAAGCCAATATTCTAGGGATGGAGATAGATCCATACGAAGACGACCTTTTCAAAGTATTGATAGAGGAAAGGAACAGAAGCGATGAGAAACGGAAGAAGATACTAAAAATCATAGCAAATTCTACTAGTTATGGTATATTCATAGAAACCAATCCTTCGGATGAAGAAGCAGATGTAACCATACATGGACTAGAATCATTCGATATTCATGTCAATAGTATAGAAAGGATTGGATTTGCTTACAATCCGATAATAGCGACCCTAATAACTTCTGCATCTAGATTGATACTTGCTATAACAGAAACGATATTATCCAAAGATAACGAGACCTACGCCTTTTGCGATACTGATAGCATGGCTGTTTCACCTCATTGCGTGAGAAAGATACAAGAGTTTTTCATGCCATTAAATCCGTATTCATTCGAAACGCCACTCTTCAAAGTAGAAAAAGAGGACGTATGGTTCTATGGTATAAGCGCAAAACGATACGTGCTTTACAAGATTGAAAATGGTAATTTTGATATAATCAAGAAGTCTTTGCATGGATTAGGACACCTCACCAACCCTTTCAATTCTAAAGTAGATTGGCAGACACTGTTTTGGGAAGATGTACTCAAACTGCATTACAAGAAAACTTCAGAACAACAACTTCGAGAAAAATACTCTAGTCTATACGCTATAGTTAGATTTGCTATAACAACTTCAAGATTAGCTGATAGATTCAAGACGCTCAGACCATTCAATTTTATTTTAATTGGAATCGGAAATTCGAAGGACGTCAAACCTATAGTACCGTTCACAAAGAATCCTCAAGAAGCAGTTTATCAAGATTTTGTGGATTACAACACTGGTAAAACATTAAACGGTCTCGAATACTGGAAACCATTAGATCAAGTCTTTTTTGATTATGTTGACCACAAAGAGAATAAGTTTGATGGTGATAAAGGCGTTCTTAGAAGAAAACATATTTTTGTTGATAAAGTTGTCTACATTGGTAAAGAAACGGATGAACTTGAAAGCGTTGGCATACTTAGACAACCAGATTATAACATTTACAACGATCCTAAAGCATTCATAGACAAATTGTTACAAATGACAACAAACGAAGCCAAACGCATGGGAATACATCGAAGTACATGGTTCTACATAAAGAAACGTGCGAAGTCATGCGAATCTCTGCGATTATCTAAGAAAACCTATAGATTTCTGCAGAAAGCGTTAGAAATCGATAGAAACGAATATGAAGCTACATGAATTTACATGAAATGAATGAAAGCGAGATGATCTGATGTATAAAGTTGTTAAATGTCCTAAGTGTCAGAGAGAGTCCAACACAAGAGGCAAGATCTACTTCAACTGTAACTTTTGTCGCATGGCCTTCGTTATAGATAAGTGCTTAACTGCAAATGTAGATGAATACAGATATCAGAAACCGTGTAAAAGATGTGGAAAGTTAAAGAGCGAGTGTGATTGTATACTGGTAGAATAAGAGAATATAAATTATACCGTTTTACACATGCTAGATATATCCTCAATCTTGAAATCTAGGCTGTATTTTTGTGAGATCGTATTGCAGCCACCTCTAACAACGTTGTAGTCATTTAACCAAGAATTACATGAGTTCTGATAATTTTGCAAGCTGGTCTGATTATTTACTTGTTTTCTTTGTTCCTCTAAATAAGTTACGCTGTATAATGAATCAAGATATTTTGACCAGCAGAGATTGGATAAGTCCAAGAAGCCTTTGCATGTTTGTATCGTATTTTCTATCCCACTACCAAACAACCCTTTGTTATTTTCTTGGAAATCACAAACAACTCCAAGGCCACTCTTAATGTTTATTAATAAATTTCTAGCTTCGCTAATCTTGGTTCTAGATGTAAGCGTATCTCCAGCCGATAAAGAAAGAGAAGATTCGGTTAGTTTATTGGAGAATTGTTGTAATTCCTTCTGGGTTTTCTCATTCATTTCAGAGTATTTTTGTAAATTTGTTGAACTTTGTATGGTTGTATAATTTCCAGTTTGCTGGCTCATATATTGTGTCGACCAAGTAGCCAATAAGCCGGCAATGAAAATCAAAACAAATACAAAGACCACACACCAGATAGCACGTTTGTCTGGTTCTTCGTTGATAGTTTTATCAGCTTTTAGGTAGGCGTCTATTACTGAGAATAACCATATGATGACGCCAATGAGACTGAGATCCGTAGAAGAATACTTGCCTCCAGCCCATAAAAGACTAATTCCAGAGATAAAGAGCAATGTCCCCTAAGAGAAAGGATAGTAAACCGGCCAGCCACGGTTTCTTCCTGTTTTTTACCATGAAATTACTTTTCATGTTGGGTATATAAATGGTAATTAACTGGGAACTAACGAACTCTTTAAGCTTCTAGAACAAATTATTATGGTAAATAAGTGGGAATTAGCTGGTAAGGTTCATGCCAGTTCCTACAGAGTGAAGGTTCTTTCAAGGTTAGCCGAAACGCCCAGAATGCCTACGCAACTTTCAAAAGAGCTTGATATAAAAATGTCTCATATAAGCAGAACGATAAGAGAGTTGGTTAATTCGGGATTAGTCGAATCTCTGACACCCGACTTAAGAAAGAGCAGAGTGTACGGAATAACCAGAGTTGGTAAAGAAGTGTTGGAGAAGGCTAAAGAGTTGGAGAAATAATTTATTTTATCGCATCTTCGTAAAAAGACTTTGTGACCGAGTTAATAAAAACATTTTTTGTCTTATCTTTTCCTTTAACTTTAAAATGATAAAATGGAATTGTGATGCAAACTAACTCATTAATATGCAATTTTTGCTCCTCTATCTTTCTGGGACTATCATTCGGTTCCTTGACAATTTCGGTTTTTACAATATCTACGATTTTATCGTTGTTTAGTCTAGCTTTAGTTTTATGCTCAGTTTTCTTAACAACGTCTTTAAAAGAAGTGATTATATCTTTCTTCAGTTTACCGTCCGTTTTAGAAGAATTTTCATCATTTATGCAAAGTAGAGTTTCACAAATGTTAAAAGCTTGCTCTATCACATTAGGTAACATTGCTTTACCTTCTTTGGTTATGTTCTTGTTCTGCATACCTAAAGTGGATAATAACTTTTCTGAAGAATCGCTGAACATAGTTTCTAAGCCATCAAGGTTGATATGTGCTATAGAAACCTTTGATATAATCTTCCCCATAAAATCGCTTAAATTTACGTCTTTACTCGAAAAGGGTACTTCCTTACCATCTACCCATATTTTCTGTACATTTTTTTCCACAGGAATTGTATATTTAATTTCACTGCCTTTTCTATAAAATTTACATCCATATACGCCAGAGACCAACCAAAAGATTGGGGAAAGCTCTTCGATAAATTCTACTTTAACATCGTTGCCATCATCCTTTTCGCCCTTAATAAAACTGAAGGCTTTCTTGCCAAAAGCCCCAACCGCACCACCAGTAGTCACAAAATTTAGTTTTTTACTTTCAATGTCGTTTCTCATATCTTCTTTGGTGTACTTAGGTGTTAATCGAAAAGAATTTAATTCACAATCTTCGATAATCAGTTTCTGATCTTTGTTGTCCAAATCTTTTATTTCCACTATAACACCCAACCAGCATTATTCAACAGGGTCTTAAGGTATCATAATTCTTCATATTCTCAATTGATAAGTATTACGATATCCTACCTTTGTTCAATAATTTGGAGATATCTATATCCCCCCAATAAATTTATCTCTTCGGCTCGTCCTTCGGGTCAAAAAAACCTTCGTCTTCGGCAAGCTCTATGCCCGCCTCTTCCGCTGCGGGCTTGTGCGTTTTCCTTAACGGGATTTCCTTAAGGAACAATGAAATTAAAAAACCCACGATCGCGACAACGGACGCTATCGAATAGATTTTGCTTATCGACAAAGACAAAGCGGATTTCAATTGCGTCAACTGTTCTGCGCTAAACCCTGATAAACCGCCTTCAATAAGCACGCTCGGATCAGCGATTGCCAGCCCGGTTAAATTCGCGTTAAGGGACGAAACCATTATCGACCCGAACATTGTCACGCCGATCAGGCCGCCTATGCTCCTGAAAAACTGGAGCGACGCCGTAACAACGCCTATCTTCGAATGGTCGAACGCGTTTTGCGCGGCCAGCATGATTATCGGGAATGTTGTGCCGAGACCGGCGCCGACCAGCACCATGTCACGGAATAGCTCCGAATCGGATGTATCCACACCTATTGACGAGAGCAATAAAATCCCCGCAGTTAACATGCCCATGCCCAAGACCGCAACAACCTTGTATTTTCCTGTGCGCGAGACGATTTGGCCTGACGTTATGTTCGACGCTACCATTGCCAAAACCATGGGCGTCATTATTAATCCGGAGCTTGTGGCCGTTTTACCGAGCACGCCCTGCACGAAAAGCGGTATGTACGTTATAGTGCCGAAAAATCCCATCGTTGTTATGAATATGACTGAAATCGAAACCAAAAATATCCTGTTGCGGAAAATTTCAAGCGGCATAACAGGCTCCTCTGCGTTTTTCTCGGCTTTTACGAAAGCCGCGAGTGTGGCGGCTGAAAATGCGAACAATATCGCTGTTCTGGTGTGATTTAAAACGCCATCAGTCAGCAGGCCGAGCATAAACGCCGTTATACCTGCCATCAGCAAAAACGCGCCCCTGTAATCTATCGGCCTGTTTGGGTGCGCCTGCGTGCGCGGCAAAAATTTGTGCAATATTGCGATCGAAACCATGCCGATAGGCACATTGATGAAGAAAATCCAATGCCAGCTGATCGTGTCCGTTAGGAATCCGCCGAGCAGCGGCCCGGCTATGGACGCCAGCCCGAACGTCGCGCCTATTGCGCCTTGCCATTTGCCTCGTTCAACAGGAGGGAACAAATCGCCGATAATGGCCATCGAATTCGCGAAAATCGCGCCGCCCCCGATACCCTGGACAAGGCGGAAAATTATCAGCGACTCGATGCTGTTTGACAGCCCGCACAGCACGGAACCTGCGAGGAATATCAATATCCCTATAATGAATAATTTTTTCCTCCCGTACATGTCGGAAAGCTTGCCGTAAACTATCACAGAAGCAGTCGACGACAGCAAATAAGCCGAAACAACCCAGCTTAACAGGTTTATCCCGCCCAGCGATGATGCGATCTTCGGCAATGCTGTCGAAACAATTGTCTGGTCCAGCGCTGCCAAAAACAGGCCCGAAAGCACGCTGAACATTATGATTGCTTTATTCTCCGCCTTCGCTGGCGCAATGGATGGCATATTTCGACAAGACGTAATTAGTCAGCAGCAGGCTTAAATAAGCGGCGCAGGACCGGAAATATCAATAATTTACAACGCCCGGTTTCCTGTAATCGGGCTGTTTGCCTGTAAGCAAATACCGTCGCGCCTCTTTTGCGTTCTGCGCAAGCGTTGGCAGTAACGACATCAGCCCGCGTTCCGTAATTCCCATCCCGTCCGCGGCTTCGTCCCACGGAAATTTACTAGACGGCCAGAAGACGCGGTGCCGATAACCGCCGCCTATGAAATACGTCGGTTCAACGCCGCGGCTGACTAACTCAACTTCAATCCAGCCACGCCTGGGTTTTTTCTGGCCCGCTTTATTGCCGGAACGGTAGCGCCCTTTCGATTTTGACACAAAACTGACATATCTCAGGTGCGAAAGGCCGCCAACCCGCTCCAGTATGTATTCGGCTGTAAATTTCGCTTCAATCAGCCTCATTTCATCAGCCTCTTCCTGCGTAAGCTCCGGATAGCCGTTGCTGTGGTGGCCGCTCGTTGGAATTAGCGAAGCCTGATAAGTTTCTTCAGCCTCGTAAGCTGCGTTCAACTCTTCCGAAATGAAATCTTCTCCCTCCGCAGTAGGCTCGTAAACTTCTTCCGGAAAATCCGGCTGGCCGAAAAAATCCGGTGCTCCAGACGTTTGTGTCGGAACGGTTGGCGCAAGAACGGGAAGCGAAAAAATGTTTGGTTTGATGCGCCTGGTCGCCAGCACCATGAAATTAACTGTGAAATTAAATATTAAAGCGCAATGATAGTTTATGGGCCCGCTATCCGAGGCTGGACAAAGCAGGGGTTTTTTATCCGATATTAAGGCGCGCTACAGCCGCGTCACAATATACCAGCTGATGATAATATCGCTTTCGCTGCTTGTGGCCGTAAATTCTTTTAACTACCCGCAACTGTTGGCCAGTGCGCCGGCCGCGCTCGCAAGCGTATTCATCTTCCATTACGCTGTCAGCAAATTGCGGAACAAAGCGCAAATATCCTACGAATCTGCGGCAATAACGGGCCTGCTGGTCGCGCTCATACTTGTGCCAAACAGCCCCTACGCCTTGGTTATCGCCTCGCTTGCCGCCGTTTTATCTAAACTGATAAAATTAAACAGCAGACATATCTTTAATCCGGCAATGGCCGGGGTGCTTGCTGCGGTGTTGTTTACAGGCTCCGGAGACGCCTGGCTCGGCGCTTCGCAGCTTTTGCCTGTTTTAATCCTGGGTTTATTGGTCGCGCAAAAATACAGGCGTTTCCATCTCGTGGTTCCGTTCATCGCAACGCACGCCTCGCTTTCCATTCTTCACAAATTGTATTACAATACGCACCCGGTTTACCACGACGTATTTGGCGGCGTGGTTTATTTTTCGGCGTTCTTCATGATTTTGGAACCTAAGACAGCGCCGATTACGAAAAACGCGCGCATCGCATATGGGATAACCAGCGCGGTAATAATTTTCGCTCTCGGCCTGCTTGTCCCGAAATACGCAATCACGGGCGGGCTTTTGATAAGCAACATTTTGGTACAGCCGATAGAGAAATTTATTAAGTGATTACGATGAAAAATTTGGCTCCGAATATTGTCAGGCAAAGATTGCTGATAGAAGGCTTCTACGGCATCAGGGTAGACAAAAAAACTATAGAAGAATATTTCGAAAAAATCACAAAATCGTTAAACCTGAAAGCTTATGGAAAACCCACTATCTTTTCTCCGAATGGGTTGGGAAAAGAGGAAAACCAGGGTTATGACGCATTTATACCCCTGGTTGATTCGGGTATCTCCTTGTATATCATGGGGCGGTTCTAAATTCCTGTCGCTGATAATTTACACATGCAAAAAATTCGATGAAAAAACAGCAATCGGGGTCACAAAGGATTTCTTCAGGGTAAACGGGATCGCATCACAGTCATTCTGATTTATTTCTTGTCCGTAACTTCAACGATTTGCATATCAAGCAAGTTTTGCTTGGGCAAAACTGCTGCAGTTTGCCTTCGGGCAAACTTGCAATCGTGCATTGGGAAAACATCAGTTTTCTCAATTAGGAAATTTATATTTCCTATGTTATCAAATGCCAACCGGACTCCGTCTTAACAAGTATGTGGCTCGCGCGGATTTCGTTTACCATGCACAAAAATATCGGGCAGGAATTTAAAAATAGGCAAAGCAGGCGTTACGATAGCCGGACCGCGTATATATTCCTGCAACCCGAGAAAATATTATCCATGCCCGTCAAGACAGGATTGAACAAGTTCGATTCCCTGCTAAAGGGCGGAATCCCGAACAAATCGTCTGTGATGATACTGGGTCCGCCAAAGGCCGGCAAGTCTTTGTTCGGGCTGCACTTCCTGCTCGAAGGCCTGAAAAGCAACGAGTCCGGCATTTACATTGTCACCAACAGCTTCCCGGAAGACGTTGTGAAAAAAATGGAGGACATAGGCCTCGTGGACAAGATGCTAGAAAACGGCTTGCTGAGGTTCGTGGACTGCTACTCCGTGCACGCGGGCGTGCACAAGGGCAACACGGCTTTCATTATCAGGGTGGACGGGCCGACCGCGCTGACTGAAATAGGCATAGCTTATTCCGAGGTCGTGAAAAGGATTCCGAAAAAAAACAACGTAAGGGTTGTCTTTGATTCCGTGTCTACGTTATTGCTGTACAACAACCCGCGCACAATAGAAATTTTCGTGCAGCAGATGAACAGCAAGATAAAGGCCAGCGGCGCAAGCAGCATGTTCATTGTCGAGGAAGGCATGCACGACGAAAAGGACGTGACCGCGTTAAATTCTATCCTGGATTCATTGATACACATGAAAAAAAGCGGCTCCGGCTGGGCTATCGAAACGGACGGTCTGGGTGTGGAAAAAAGCGTAAACTATTCAATAAGGGACAACAAAATAGTAATCGGTTGATAACATGGCGCTGGAAACTATACTGGACGGTTTGTCAATAGCTTTGTTGATAGGGATAACGGTAGGTTTTGTATACACAATAACAGTCTACTTCAAAGGCATGGAAAAACCCCCGTTTTGGCTCTACCTGATGTTCGGTTTTGTTTTCGTTGCCTCGCACGGAATATTGCAGGCCTCGGCGCAGTTCGCAGGCCAGCTCGTGTTTTTATCCGGCCTGAGGCTGGTCGGATACCTCCTTGTCTTCGTGGCCGTTGTCCAGCTTTTAAGGTCGTATAACTCAAAGATAAAATTCGACAAGCCGTCCGGCAGGCAGAAATAATCCGGGGTTGGGCGGTGCGGATTACCATGGCTCGGATAAAAAAAACGAAAGTCAAAGGAAATATGCTTGGCAGCCTTCTGGAAACCTTAAAAAAAGATGCGCTTAAGGCTTTTATAAGCAGGAAAAAGAAGGAGCGGCGAATCCCGCAAAAACACAGGATAAAAAATTACCCCACGCGAAGCGAGATAACCAAAAGGCCGAAGCCTGCCAGCAGGGTAAAGGGAAAAGCCCTGAAAAAACCGCCTGCCGCAGGCTGGATCAAGACAGGCATAACCGGTTTCGACGAGCTGCTTGAAAACGGGATACCAAAAGGCTCCGCGATACTGTTGTCTGGCGGCGCAGGCTCGGGAAAGACCATATTTGCGCTCCAGACACTGAACTACGCCGCGGCCAACAGCGAAAAATGCCTTTACATATCATTCGAGGAGTCTGAAAAGAACCTGAAAAAACACATGAAGGATTTCGGCTGGGACCCGGACGCATTGGAAAGGAAAGGCCTGCTGAAAATAAAGCAGGCCGACGCATTCGACATATCCACGTCCGTCGAAGCCTTATTGGCCAAGGCCAAGGGCGAACTGCTTATAGAGCTGGACGAGATTCCGGGCCTGATACCCGAAGGCTTCAAACCGGACAGGGTCGTGCTGGATTCATTGTCCGCACTGGCCGCCGCATTCAGCAACAGGGAGGAGACGTACAGGATATACATAGAACAGCTGTTCAGGTATTTTGAAAGGAAAGGTGTCCTGTCGTTTTTAATATCCGAGACCGAGCAATTGCCGACAAAGTTCAGCGAGAACGGCATAGAGGAATTTCTGGCCGACGGCGTGATAGTCCTTTACAACATCCGGAGAGGGACAATCAGGGAAAACGCAATCGAGATCCTTAAGATGCGCGGGGCAAAGCACCAGAAAAAGATCGTCGCCTTCCAGATCACGGACAAGGGCATAATCGTCTATCCGGAGCAGGAAGTGTTCGGCGGGGTAGAAGAGAAAGGCTGAATTTTTTTGCATAACTTCGCGGCTGGCTACAAGCTTTAAGTGCGAACGTTCGCATAATCGTTGATATGAACGTAGACAAGTCCATAGACGTAGCTGTCTTGAAAATTTTGAGGGGGTCTGAAAATCCTGTTTCTACCAGAGAAATTGCCATCAAAATCAACAGGGCGTGGCATTCTGTCAATACACATTGCATGCAACTGCAGCTCGAAGGAAAATTAGAAAGGCTGAAGATCAGCAACCTTAACCTGTGGAGAATAAAAAAATGAATTTTAAACAGCTTTTTACAATTGCAATTTTACTAATTTCATCAGGGCTGTTGACAGGTGATGTAAACGCCCTGGAGTTCTATTTCAATGAAAGCGCAGCCGAACAATCCATCACTTCGTCCGCATACACCGACAAGGTCGGCATAGGCTTCACGCCCGCTGCAGCGGCGAACTACACGGTAATAGCAGCCGCAGAGGCCAACCATTCAAGCGGAGGCGCAGGCGAGTTCGTTGGCGCCGCGTTAGTCATCGACGGCATAGTGCACCATGAGATTTTATACAGGCCAAAGGACCTTACGGACTGGTTTCCATTTTCAGCTGTGAAGAGGATCGCGTTGAACACAAGCCAGCACAACATAACAATAAGGTGGAACGCGACGTCGACCGGGTTCATAAGGAACGCGAGAATAGCCGTAATGCAGATAGATTCTGAATACAACGAAAGCGAGGACGCAACAACCACGAGCAGCACAACGCCTGTTGAGAAATCGAGATTAAACTTCACCCCGGCATCGGCGGGCAGTTATCTTATAATGGCCTCTGCAAACATACAGAACTCGGCCACCGGCCGCGCAGCCCCGGTCAACCTGTACATCGACGGCACCGAATACATGGAATGCCGGTTTGAACAGCGCGACTTAAGAAACCGCTACGGCTGCGCAACAATAAAAAACATCACGCTCAACGCCAGCGAGGTTGTGCTTAACCTGACCTTCAAAACGAACAACGCAGCCGACACAGCGACCATTAAAAACGCACACCTGATCGCGGTCAGGCTCGATTCGTTCAACAAATCTTATTACAATGAAAGCGAATCCGAGACAAGCCCTGCAGCAGCGAACAACTGGTACAATAAGACTGTCAACAGCTATTCAACCACGCCAGGCCGCCATTTGATTTTAGGATCAGCCGAGCACCAGTCCGGCACGACAACCTCGAACAAAATTACTTTCTACAACGGCACCACAAAATCTTATAACGTCTCATTGGAAGCCACGGACACTACAGACTGGGCTGCGCCGCTGTTCATAACCGTTGCGAATTTGACGTCAGCTTTCCAGTCTGACAGGATAGAGCACAGCGCGACCGGCGGCACGCTAAGCAATTTCGGCATCAAAAGGGCGAGGTTGATATCGGTTTTGCTGGAAAATTCCACGCCGGTGATGCGTTCCGTTTCCGCATCGCCAAGCCCGATAAAGGGCGGGAATGTCGTGACTATCACGGGCGCGGGCATAGACGACCCGAACGGCCAGACGCTTAATTTGTACTGTTCCGAATCTTCGTCGACGCCAACCGCCGCCAGCACAATATGCACAGGCGGGACGATTACAGACACAACCCGGCCGTATGGACTGACATGCACATACGCCGTAACCGCGGACGATGCACTGCACACGTCCTATTGCAGGGCGTTCGACAACGATTTCTATTCCTACGCAGTCAACACGACTTTTGTCACAGACTCGTCGCCTCCTGCCACTTCTGTTGCCGACGTTGCCGGCGACGCGGACATCACATATTATGACAAAACCGACGACGGCTGGACCAACATGACAATCAACGGCGAGGCCGGCATGGCGTGCAGGTGGGGGACTTCGGACATCGTGTACGGTTCGATGGCAAACGACTGCACAATATCAGGCAGCCAGGCAACATGCCCGGCAACCACGACGACGCAAGGCCTTGATGCGTACAATTTTTATGTAAGCTGCCAGGACTCGCTCGGCAACTCGCAAAACACGACCCAGAACCTTGACATAGTTTCTTTAGTCACGGATTGGACCGCGCCGACAACATCTGATAACTCGTCATCATCTGTGCAGGTCCCTCCGTACTATGTAGCAATAACCGAAAACGACAACCTCGAATACGGTTTCGCCAACATCCAGACAAAATTCTGCACCGATACGTCAAACTCGTGCACGCCCTCCACGGCCATAGATTCGGGCGGCGTGGTGACATTCACGTCCTCAAGCAGGGGAACCAATTTCTTAAGGTACAATTCCTCTGACCCTGCAGGCAACATCCAATCCGTCCAAAGCAAGACAATCAGCATAAATCAATTGCCGGTGTTGACGTCAGCGGCGGACAACGCCGCAACAATCAAAGGCGGCTCCGCCGTAACGGTAACAACATTCTCATCCGACGCCGATTCGGGCCAGACGCTGAACTTTTTCGTTTGCAATTCAACTTCCGTTTCATCAGCCGGCTGCAACAACACTTACTGTTCGAATGCAACAACTTCGCCCAACGCAAGCTGCGTTTTCAACTCAGAGAACAACGACGCGGCGCACACGTGGTACGCGTTCCTTTACGACAGCCTGAACGAGACCGCGTCTTTCAACGCGTCAGGCACATACACAACAGATTCGACCGGACCTTCTATAACGGTAATAAACCCGGCCAACCAGACGCACCCGGAAAATTCCGTGACCGCGCAATTGGGCATGGACGAGGCAGTGAGCTGGTCCGGTTATTCCCTTGACGGCGCGGCAAACGTGACCATGGTAAACTCGACGCCGACATTCTGGAGCGCAGCCATATCCGGCCTGTCCAACAGCGGGCACACGCTCCTGTTCTACGCAAACGATTCATACGGCAACATGGGAACAAGTTCCAGGATATTTTCCGTGGACACGACGCTTACGGACACGTCTCCGCCCACTATAACAGTATGGTCGCCTGTGAACGGCACGTATTACTCCTCGGCCAGCGTCCTTGCAAACATAACGCTCAGCGAATCCGGAAGCTCGGCCTCTTATTCCATAAACGGGACCGCGAACGTAAGCATGAGCAACATTTCTTTGGCGAGCTGGAACGCGACCATTGCGCCGGCAGACGGCCCGCACACAATAATGTTCTACGCCAACGACACGTCGGCGAACAAGAACGCCGGGAATTCGTCATTGGTTTATTTCTTCATCGACACGGCAGCGCCGCAGAACATCCTGAAAAACAACACGCCGCTGTCCCCGGATGAAAATACGGACATAACCTGTTACTCCCAATGGAGCGACAACGTCGCGTTGGATTACGGCTACATGGAGCACAATGAAACCGGCACGGCGATAAACTCCAGCCTGATTTCTTTGGGCAGCAGCTGGATAAATTACACCATAAGCTCCGCGAACACGACCCCCGGGACCGTGCAATGCAAGGCTTACGCGTTTGACAAGGCCGGCCGGGTGAACACGACAACATGGACGATAAGCGTATCGGATGTCACTTCCCCTGCAATAGAAAATGTCACATACCTGCCGAACACCACAGACAGTCTGGATCCGAACGTTATGGTAAACCTGACCGCGTTCGTTTCCGACAATGTCTCAGTCAGCTCTGTCGTCGTCCAGTACAGGCTAAACACGTCGGACGTTTGGCTGGAACGCCTGATGTCCCCTGTAACAACCGCAATGTATTCAGGCAACTTCACGCCGGCAGCAGGCAACTGGAGCTTCCGCATATACGCAAACGACACCTCCGGAAATGTGAATGCCACCCCCGTAACGAATATCACGGTAAGCCTTGATTATACGTGGCTCAACATGACAACAGTAGCGGAAACAAAGGCAATAATCCGCACGGATCCGCGGGAAATAAGCCTCGGGAACATAACAATAAACAACACCGCCGACTTCGACCTGAACTTCACAATAACATCGGACAGCAGCTGGATCCTGTTCAACAGGACCAATACGTCCATGCGATTGATAGTCAATTCAACTTTCAATAAGACAACGTTCAATGTGACAGCGAACACCACAGGGTTTGCTGTCGGCACATACGCGTACAGCATAACAATCGCCGCGTACACGATAAACCCGACGCTGATTTCCTCCCAAACCATAAACGGCACAGTTGTTATACAGAACGTGGCAGGCCCGCTGTTCGAGGTTGCGATAACCAGCTACGACGCAACTGTTACGCACGGCGACTCGGGAATTGTTTTAACAGCAACTTTGTCAAACCTCGGCACAAGCGAGGCGACAGGCGCGTGGTTTAACTGGTCGCTTCCTTCCGGGTGGGCCAACACGTCCGGCTCAATAAATGATTTCATAGGATTCCTCGGCGTAGGCTCCAGGGTTACAAGCAACATCACAATCTCTGTTAACTCGTCAGCCGCGACAGGCACGCACACGATATCGGCCGTAGCCGGTTCTAACGAAGCCGCGACAGGCAGCGATTCCAGAACCGTGTCCGTCAATTCTGCCTCATCGCCGTCATCGCCATCGTCCGGCAGCTCGTCAGGCGGCGGGATAACCGCACCCGCGACTTCTGCGGCAACGCCCGAACAAAAAGCGCTGCTATTGCAGACAGAAGAAACGCTTGAGCTTGTGAGGGGATTGAATGACACGTTTGAAATAAAGGTTACCAACCCCTTCAGGAATTCTGTCATGAAAAACGTGGTTCTTGACGTGAAAGGTTTTTTAGCCCAATACGTATCAACATCGCCGGAAAGGATAACGGAAATTCCATACAATGAGACCGGCCTGTTCAGGATAGCTGTCACAGCGCCAGCTTACCTGACCAAAGGCGAGCATCCGCTGAATTTCACGATCAAAGGGAGGCTGGTAGAAGGCGCATCGGAAAGGGACATCATAGAACAAAGGTTCGTGACTTTGTCCGTCCATGAAATAAGCAGGGCCGACGCCAACGAAACGCTGGAACAGGCGGCCAAATATTACCAGGAAATGCTGGCCGCAGACATCCCGGCCGCCGCAATCAAAAAACTTCTTGACCAGGCAAAAACCACGTTCGAAAAAAGGGATTATGAAAAAGTAAACGAGATAACCGGCCTGATAACGCTCGCGAAAGACACCGCCTTCAGCGCGAGAAATTCGGTACAAGAGCTCATGCACAGCATCAAAGACGCGGAAAGCAGAGGTTTGCGCGTCGACGGGACAAAGAACCTTCTCAACCTTGCGCTCGCCGCGTTTGAGCGGGAGGATTACGCGTCAGCCGCGCAAAGGGTCAGGGACGCGCAGCTGATTTACGCTATCGAAACGGGCGGCAGGATAAATTACGCGAAATTCCTGATGGATTACTGGTGGGCCGTTGCCACCCTGGCCGCCGCAGCTTGTGTTGTAGGCGCAATAACCTACAGGCGCGTGGCTGCGCTGCTCATTGCGAAAAAACTGAAAGACCTTTCGGTGGAAGAGGAAAACATAACAAAGCTGATGAAACAGTCCCAAAGGAAGGTTTACGTGGAAAAAACAATGTCCGCGACAGATTACCGCAAATCGGTTCGCAAATACGAAAGCAGGCTGTCAGAGATCAGGGAAGAGCGCGCCAGGCTCAGGTCCAGGAGAATAGGAATAATCAAAGCCTCGAAAGAGATGGAAAACCTGAAAAAAGAGGACGACGGGATCCTTAACCTGATGAAAACCCTGCAACGGGAATATTTTGAAAAGCGCTCTATGAAAAAATCGGTTTACTCGCAAAGGATGGAGGCGTACAAGGCGAGGAAAACTGAGATAGAGGAGGCGCTCGCCGTGCTGGAAACCAGGCTGGCCAGAAAAAGCAGGCCGGCAGCGCGAAAAAAATCCGGAATAAGCAGGCTGCTGGGCAAGTGGGTCAGAAAGAGCCTGAAGAAAAAATTTCTGAAAAAAGGGGCAGGCCGGGAAAAACACAAAAAAATAGAAATCCCAAATATGGATTTTAACAGGTTTTTCTCCAAAATCAAAAAGCCGTTTGAGAAAAGTGGCGAAAAACTGCAAGAAGAGCCGGAAGAACTGGAAGAAGTGCGCGAAGAAGCCGCGGAAGAGGCCGGAGAAGAAAAAACAATTATTGAAATAAGGCCGCAAACCCGTGTTTTGGAAGAGTTTGAAAAAACGTTTGTAAAAAAACCCGGCGCATGGCTGCGGAGAAATGTTGCCAATTTGGAGGGGTCCATCAGGGGAAAAATCGGCAGGATAAGAAGCGAATCCATTAAGCAGGCGTTATACAAAACCAGGCATTACTACAAATATTCTGTATACAAACCTTCCATATCGGATAAAATGTTCTTTAAGGCCAAAAAACTAATCGCTAAGTTAAGGCTGAAGGTGAGTTGATGAAACTGGCGTATCTGATATCATTGGCAATGGTTTTACTCGCCGGCAGCTTCGCAGCCGGCCAGGCCGGAACCAATTACACCGCGCTGCTGGCCCAGGCTGAAAATGAAATAAAGGAAATGTCTGACGCCGGCTTCGGTGTTGCATTTGTCAGCGACGCGCTGTTGGATGCCAGGAAAGCGTTCAATGCAACGGTCTATTCCATCGTAACCGAAAAAGCCGGCCTGATTTCAGACAGGAAACTGCAGGCTTACAACATCAGCGATTCAATCACGGCGCTGGCTCTGGGCATAGAGGACGTCAGGTCGTACGGCCTCAACACATCAGACGTTGAAGAGGTCCTGGGTAAAAGCCGGACCGCATTCCAGCAGGAGCGCTACGAAGAGGCTGAAAAGCTGATAAAACAAGGCTACGCAGAACTGACAAGCGTCAGGGCAGAGGCTACAATTGTCCAGATCAGGATAAAAGCCGCAAGGGAGAACTTAATCTCCTTTGTAAAGGACAACCAAAACACCATCATCGCCGGCGTTTTCATCGCCGCCTTAACATCTTTTGTTGTTTTTGCCAGGATAACAGAAATGCGCACCAAAAACAGGATAAAAAATCTCGCGATTGAAAAAACCGTGCTGAAAGGCCTGATGAAAAAAGCGCAGTACGACCATTTTCAGAAGCGCACGCTGACAAGGGAAGGCTACGGGATCAAGATGGAAAAGTACAGGGAAAGGGTGTTGGAGATAAAGAGGTTAATTCCTGTATTAAGGTCCCGCCTCAAAAAAAGGCTGCCGCCGAAACACAAAGCCAAGGCTGGGCAATAAAAAACAAAATCAGGGCAATAGGGCCCAAAACCAAATAACGTCTTATTTACTTTTCTAAAAGCCGTCGCTTAAGATTTAAGCGCCGCGTCTCTTGTTGAAGCAATCCCTGCAATAAACAGGACGTTTACCGTCCGGCTTGAAAGGGACTTCAGATTCGTTCCCGCAATCTGCGCAAGTTACCTTGTGCATCTCTCTGGGACCGCCGAAATTGCGTCCACCAAATGCCATTTTCCTTATTCACCTTTTTTTCCTATATCCGACACAAAGAAAAAACTCCTTTCAGAAAGAAGCTCCCTTTATGTCTAGACTAAAATGATGCCGCAGACTTATAAGCTTGTTCCGGGGTTTAAATAGGGGACTTATAAGCAAGGCCGTTTCTATAGCTTGCGCCCAATGTAGTCAATTTTAACGACTAAAAGTGCAGATTTACGGCTTTAGTGCACGATGAATAATTACCTGCGTTCCAGAAAGTCGGCATGCCAAGTCTATAAATGGTCTTGCGTAAATCGTATCTTGATTCACAAATACATCATGCCCATGTGGACTTCCTATTCCAGAATAACCAAAAATGACGTTCGTTATTGTTCCGCTTTCATTATTTATTTGTTTAAAATTATACCAAGTACCTCCACTTTCGATAATACTTTTTAGCCAACTCATATTTTATTTTGAATTTGCAGATTTAAAACATTCTTATTGCACGACCAGCTTGCCGGTCATCCCGCCGTGGCCGGATCCGCAGAACACGGAGCAGAAGAACGTGAACGTGCCCTTTTTGTTAGCGGCAAACTCAACCGTCGTTGTCGCGCCGGCCGGCAATTGTTTGCTGATGCCGAACTCTGAAAGGCTGAAACCGTGCGCCACGTCTATGTTTTTTATTTCCAGTCTTACCGTATCGCCCTGATTAACAGTTATTTCGCTGGGTTCAAACTTCCACTGGCTGGCCGTCATTTGTATTTCTTTTACGCTCGGCTGCGTCGTTGTCGTAGCCGTTGTTGTCGTTGTCACCGCGCTCGCGGTCGTTGTAGTCGCCTGGGTTGTGGCCGTTGCTGTGGTTGTAGTAGTCGTCGTGCCTGTTGTAGCTGACGTGCAGCCGCTGGCCAGGACCGCCAAAGCAAGCAACGCGGGCAAAAAAAGGTTATTCGCCATAAGACCACTCAATAATTCGCTTCTGATACTATTAATATTTTCCGGCCCGCACGCTCGCCGCAATATAACCTGCGTCGAAAAGCAGTATCAAGGCGAACAGCGTCCATTGGCCCGTGTAAACTGAAACCGCGAACGCGGTAATTTCAAGTACGGCTCTCAGCCTTGCTATTTTGGATAAGCTTTTGTTTTTTATTTTCTTTCTTTCGCCCAGGCCTTCCAAAAACTCGTCGGCGTACGCCGCAAGCGCGAACAATGCCAGCAGGCTGGCATCGAATTTCGGAAATCCTATGATGGACAGGATAAACAACATGGAAAAAACCCCCAGCCTGTGTCCGGGCGCGTCTATTTTCCCGGCAAGCACGTTCGCAAGCACGGCCGCCATCCACAGGTTCGCGGCCAAAGATGATTTGATCATGACATACGCCAGCAAAAACCCGTAAAATAAGCCAAAAAGCAATGCCGTATTTTTTAATTTCAACCCATCGTCCTCTATCTGGTCAACAAGCTTCACGACAATTCCTGCCGCAAAAGCGGCCGCGAATAGTTCAGGCGCCATAAGGATCAATCCTTGAGCGCGAAGGCCAGCAAACTAAAAACTATGGTCGCGTCACCTTCCACGCAAACGGAGTGCGATTCTTCCTTCAATTTCGACCACGACTTCGCTTCGCGCGGGCGTGCTCCGGCCACAGACCCGTCGCCTTCGCCGGCTGTTGTAACGTAAACGGCATAATCCAGCCCGTCACGAAGAATGTTAACGCCGATGGTGTGGTGTTTCGCAACGCCGCCGCCTAAGATTATCGCGCCCGCTTTCTTGGACTGCAAAACAATCTCCGCCAAGCGCTGCATGTCCGCTGTAACATCAATTCCAAAATCTTTGTGGTCCTGCTTGTAGAAAAATGCCTGTAAACCGAAAGCGCCGTCAGTTATGGCCGGGCAAAATACCGGTATGCCGTTTTTCGACGCCCAGTAAATAAATGAGTCCTCGCCCGCCAGAACGCCAAGCTCGCGTATTAACTCGCTGGGCGAAACCATCTTGCCCGTCTTCTTTTGCTTGTCGTGCATTTTTGCGAAAAAGGGCTGCAAGACCTTTTCAAGGTGTTCATAACGGTCATTGGGGACCAAAACATTGCCTATCCGGTTGACGCCCTCTTTGTGCAGTTCTATATCATTCATGTCAAAACTTCCAAGCAGGAAAGGCTTCTGCGATTTTATCAAATCCTCCTCAACCGAGCCTACGGACGTTATGATAACGTCGATGAGCTTGTTTTTTGCGAGGTAAGCGAAAACATCGCGCAAGCCTGACGAAACCATATTTGATGTGAACGCCAAAAAAATTGTCGCCTTGTCGCGCTTCATTTTTTCCACGATTTCCGCGGCCTTGCCCAGGTTGGTGGCCTGGAATCCCGTGTGTTTCACGCTTTTAAGAAATTCTGCTATGGTGATATCTTTTGAAATGTCCAGACCCCTGACCTTGTCCACGCTGTTCTCTTTCATGGCCATCAAAGGGTTATTGTGGAAACAAAGAAATAAAAGCCTGAGTTTTTCCATTTTTTCTTTTTACCTGTAGGAAACTTTAGTTTCCTGCACACGAAAATCTAACGATTTTCGTTGTTGAGGGTTTTTCTTTCAAAGGAAATAATCATTTCCTTTGCACGGTTCCAAGTTTGCCATCAGGCAAACTGGAGCAGTTTTGCATCGCAAAACTTGCTTGCATTGCAAACCGTTGTCAAAAGAAAAAGCTTATACTTTCGGAAAGCTGAACCTTCCCTGGCTCTTGCTTTTCATGTAGAAATAACCCGCGGCTATGACTATAAGCACTAAAATAACAACGATGACGCCCGTGCCTGACGGCTGCGCCGGCGCTGTTGTGGTGCTCGTTAAAGACGGCTGCGTCGTGGTTGTCGGGATCGGCACGGTTGTTGTGGTTGCGCCGGGCTTTATCTTTTCGCCTGTTATGGCAAATATTGAGAAGCCGGGCGACTCCGCCTCGTAGAACACGTAATTGTTATCCCCACCTTCGATGTTTGTGGCGAGTTTGACCCAATCGCCGTTAACCAGCCTGTTTAAGTTGACAGTGGTCTGGTCTATTTCATTCGCAGTGAACCACGACCTTTCGACTTTGAACTTAAATTTAGCGCTTTTTACCGCAGTTGATTCGACATTGACGGTCTTTACGTCAAGGTACCTGTAAACTGCGCCCACCGAAGATGAGATTATCGTTGACGCTGTGGAAGGCGCTGATGTAGTCGCCACAGTCACCTGGACATTGCTTGCCGCAGTCGCTGTGTTGATCGTTATCGACTCAACCGATGTCGACTCGGGCGCGGGCAGTTTTATTTCAACAGGAACATTGGCAGGGACCTGGTCTACTGTCTGCGTTACGACCGTTGTAGTGGTCGTCGTTGTTGTGGTTGTCGTCGTAGTCGCCGGTGCTGTCGTGGTCGTAGTTGTCGTTGCCACGGTCGTAGTTGTCGTCGTTCCGCCGCCACCCCCGCCGCCGCCTGACGAACCGCCGGTTGTTCCTGACGAAGGCGCGCTGCTCGCGCAAGAACCGGAATTGCAATAACCGCCCGTGCATCCGCAGGCGTATGTGCATGCTGTACTGTCGGTTTGGCGACTAAACGATAGGTTAAAGCGCGGTTCCGTGCCGTTGTAATGCGGGCCTGAAGACCATGACTGGTTCTCCTGGTTGACGTTCACGCCGCAGATTTGGAATCCGACAACATCGCCGGATCCGCCTTCGACTTCAAGTATGAAAAAGCCCCTGCTCTGCGCTGTTGTTGTGCTTGTGTTGGCCTTTAACGAGCCTAGTATGTACGCGGAAACAGGCAAACTGTTTTCTGCAAGCGTCGTGTTTGCGTATGCGTAACCTTTCCATGTACCAGGCACAGCTGCTATGAACGTGGAAAAAAAGGAAAAAAAGAACAGGGAGGCTAAAAAGCTATAAGCTACCTGTTTGGGTATTTTTGCCATGAACATCTTTAAACCTCAAGGGTTATCAACCTTATTCTATTCTGAATACCACGTTGGACGTGTTGATGTTGAACCAGTATTCAGTGTTTGTCTGGTTAAACTCTTTCAGCGTGTTCTCCGAAGCCGCGCTGTTCGGGTCAAACGACAGCCATGAAGACCCTGTGTAGTGGTAGGTGTAATTGAATTTGGCCCATATGCCAGACCTTGATGTCACGTTGTGGACCGAATAATTGCCTTGCAGCGAACTGAACTGCTCTATGATACCCTTCGTAGGCATGTTCACGGTCGCCCAGCCGTTCGCAGTCGTCTTTAACGCGCCGTCAGAGCACCAATTCAACGCCCTGCCCACATGCCCGCAGTTCGTGTTTATTGTTATGTTCGAAAGCGGCGAGGCCAAAGTTCCTACGCCTGTTGCGGCATTGCTTGCGTTGTCCGTAGCTACGACATAGAATTTCACCATCTGGTCCGTAACCAAATCGGACGTATCTATTCTCCACGAGTATATGCCTGACGTGCCTGGGGCGGCCCAGCTAATGTTATAGAGGTTTGTCGTGCCGTTAGGCCACCTTGTGTAAATGTCTATAGTGGCGTTTGTTTGCAACGCATCATTGATCTGCACCCTGATCTGCTCTGTAGTGTTAGCCCTGTACGTGCCAACAGTGCTGTTCGATAATGCGCCAACAAGCGAAGGCGCCGTATTGTCCACATAGAAGAACGTCACATTGGTCCTGTTATTGCCCGCTGTATCGTTCGCTGTAATGGTAATGTTGTAGAGGCCATCAGCTAGGACGGTCGTCACGTTCGAAGCGTTGAATGCGCCCGATATCGTAGACATCGGGAACGTCGGTCCCATCCAGTGCGTCGTGTTTCCGATTCTTATTGTCTGGTGGCTGCTGTGCACGCCGGAGGTATCGTCTGATATTGTCGCGTTGGCTACTATTGTTCCTGACCTGTACGAGTTGTTGCCCGGCGTTAATCCGACCAGCCTCGTGCCTTCCAACTGGTAATTGAAGATCGTCACAGGCCCTGTCCTGTCAAACGTTATGTTGAACCGGTAGCTGCTGTTGACATTGCCTACAGTGTCGTTGATCGATATGGTCAGGTTGTATTTGCCCTCAGCGTACAGCGTCGTGTCTATGCTGACGTTATAATGGCTCGCAATATTGCCTGTGCTGTTTAACAGGCCGGTCGTAACCGTTTGCATTGTCGTGTTGCCTATGGTGTAAAGTACGGCCGAAACGCCGCTAAGGTCTGTAGCAGACACGTTGATCAGCATCTTGCCAAACATATTGGATATGTTCGAGTTGTTTGCCGGCGACAATATCAATGACCATGGCGCGTCGTCCTGCAACGTGATCGTTATCACCGCGGCTGTTGCATTGGCTGTATAGTTGTCGTTACCAGTCGTGTTTGCGGTTATGTTATACGCTCCGAGAGCCATGTTCGAGTTCGATATCGTGATGTTCTGTATGCCTGCCGGATACGGGACATAGGTTATCGACGATAACGCGAACTGTGTTATGTTGGCAAATATCGAGACGTTGACATTTGTTGTGCTTGAATATGCCGTGATATTTATCGCGGTCCCGCGCTGCCATGTTGTCGTGTTCACTTCGCCTCCGATCGCGAATGTGCCGTTAACCTCCACTCTCACAGATTGGGTGATATTCTTGTTGACCACGTAATCGTGTGAGGCCACTTTCAACACGTTTCCGGACTGGTCGGTTGCATACCATGTCAACGAATAACCGGTCGTGTTCGCTGCCAAGTCTGTTACATTAGCAGACCAGTTGCCTTTTACGGCTGTGTCGTCTGCGAGGAATGCGGTGTAATTTCTTCCGCCTGTGGGCAATCCTATTTCAAGGGTTACGTTGACAACGCCCACCGAATCGTTAAAGGTCTTGTTGAATTTGTAGACCCTGTTCGGGAAATATTGTATGCCGCTGGCCGGTGAGGTTATGTTGCCGGTCGTTCCTCCGGGCGCTCCCGGGATTATGTTGTCTATCGTAACGCTCAAATTAACCTGCACTATATTGTTCACAGTGTCATTGGCCCACACAGTTATGTTGTAAACGCCCGGGTACAGCGCTGACGTTATGGCAGACGTGTCATTGGTCGCGTTGTAATACCCGTTGTTGGTCGCCGTCGATCCTGAAATGTTCGTCATCCTTAACGGCGAATCAATGCCATCCGCCGCAAACGTGCCGTTGCCTATTTTGTACTGGACATACCACACCCAGACCGTGTCGTTAACTTCAGCGACAATGCTCATGTTGCCTTTGATAAACTGGTTGGCTGTAGGCGATCTGATCGAAATGGTCGGCGCGTTGCGGTCTATGTTCACCGAAACGTATTGGGTGTCGTTGAAGTTGTTTGCGTAATCCGTTGCGTTGACCGTTATGTTGTACAAGCCGTCCGCGAGCGTGGCACTTGTGAAATTGGTCCCGTTGTACATGTCAAAGAAATTGGCAGGCCCACTGGTGGTGTTTGTTATTTGAATGGCTGGACCTGTCCACGTGCCGTTCGAAAGTATGTACTCGACTGATTTTATGTCGCCGTCTGCAATTGTCCGGGATATGCCCGAATCCCTTACCGTTGCGTTAATCGAAATACTTGAGGAGAAGTTCTGCTTTGTCGTCGGCCTGACTACAGTCACATTGGGCTTTGTGTTGTCTATCGTTATCGTCACGTTCACTGTGGTGTTTACATTTCCTGCGAAGTCTGTCGCATTGATGCTGATCCTGTACAAGCCGTCTCCCAGCGCAGCCAGTCCTGTAGTCGTGTTGGTGCCGTTCCAGTAGCCTGCTGTCGCGGTTCCGATTCCTCTCGTTAACAGTATCATGTCCGATTGCCATGTGTCATTGGTTATCCTGTACGAGACATTCGATATACCAGCAGGCGTGTTGTTTGCGGTTATGTTCAGCGTAAACGAACCTGAAACGTTCGCCCGGCCCAATGGCAATAGCACGCCAACAGCCGGGTTAGTCCTGTCTATCGTCGTGTTCAACGGTATGATTTCGTTTCCGAAATAGCCGCCGTTGCCGGCTTTGTCTCCGTTTGGATCCGTGACATTGGAATTGTTGAAGAAGTAATAGATTATCCTGTTATTCGGCTGTCCGGACAGGTCTAGCGTTGTGTTGCAGACCAGGTTCGACCCCAATGAACTGTATAACGCTGTCGAGTTTGAACACAGCAATGTTTTTGCGTTCCATGTTGACGGTATCGCCGGCCCGTTGCCCCAGTAAAGCGTCACGTTCTTGCTTATGTTCATATTGACTTCGGTCATACTGATTTGGAACAATTGTGTTGATGTGCCTGTTATGTAGCTTGTGTTCAGGGGCGTCGGGTTCGAATAATTGGCAGCCGAATTGTCAATGTTCACAGTGAAATTGGACGATCCGTTTATCAGTATGTTGCCGGCATTGTCCCGGACGCGGAATTGGAATGTCCTGTTGCCGTCGTCGATCACGTTGCCGGCTGTGTTCGTCGGAATTGTTATGGACCCGTTTGCCCAGAACTGCGAAACATTTGACACGTTGCCTGCAAATATCGCTGTTCCTGATGAGTTGACTATGTAAACGGAAACGTTGTAGCCGTAACCTGACGGGAAGTTGCCGTAAAGGTTGCCTATTGTTGTGAAGTTCAGGTTGATAGTCTGGCCGGCCTTCCTTATGGTTCCGTTTGTATAGGAAGCTGCATCAAGTTCCGTAGCGTTTTGCACGTTGTCAATGGTTATGGAAACGTTGGCGTATGTGAAATTGTTGGCGCTGTCATTGGCCCTTATCGTTACATTGTAAACGCCGTCGACAAACACGTTTGCATTTGTTACGTTCGTAGAATTGTAAACGCCGCTGTTGTTATTCAGAAGCTGTATATCGCCGGAGGTATTTGTCATTTGGAACAGCACGCCGCTCGAGAATGTAGCATTGCTTATGTAATATTGCACATTGCTGACGCGCACCGAATCTGTGACCAAAGCCTCGACTGAGAATTGTCCTGTAATGACTTGGCTGGCAGTTGGCCTTGTGACAGAAATCACGGGCAACTGGTTATCGATCCACACTTTAATCGCATGGCTGTTGTTAAGGTTGTTCAACGTGTCGTTCGCGACAATGCGGAAAGTGTAATTGCCGTCCGCTATAGCGCCAAGCATGTTGAATGTCGAGTTTATCGTGGCGTTCCAATAGCCTGTAATGCCTTGCGTGAGCGTTATGTTATTGATGCCTCTTATTGAAGCGTCAGGCGCTTCGTACGATATGTTAAGATAAACAAATGACATGCCTGAAAGCGTGTCGTTTACCGAAACGTTTACTGTGAACACGTTCGAAACGTTGGCGTTGTTTATCAGGTTTATGAATCCGCCGTGGGTTGCCGGCGCATCGTTGTCGATCGTAAACGCATTCACGGCTGTTGTGTTCTCGTTGCCCGCTTCGTCTGTAGCCGAAACACGCCAGCCTACTATGAAACCGGTCTTCAGTGTGGTGTTTTTCCATGTGAAATTAAGAACATACGCGCTTCCCGCCATGCGTATCGGCGATGCATATGTGTTGTTGGCCGTGTAGTTCGTAAATGTGGTTGCTGCCACATTAGTTTCATTTGTCGCGAGTGTGGCGTTTCCAAGCCCGAAGTTGTCTGTTAACCTTGCATTCAAGCTCATGTTCGAGGTCAACGCGCTAAGCGTGTTGATGTAAGTAACATTGGACTCAACATTTGAGAAGACCGGAGGCGTCCTGTCAACCTGCGCTTTGTGCGGCGAAGCCTGCGTGCCGTTGTAACCTGTGTTAAGGACCATGTCAGACGCGTTGAAGAAGAAATCTATCACATCTTCTTCCAAAACGCCCAGTGCGCCGCCTTGGGACAGGTCCAGTGTAGTGTTACACATGTACAGTGCCTTTGACGGGTCATTAACGTTTGGCAGGCCTGTTTCATTGTAACATGTGAGTGTTTTCGCATTCCATGTGCTTACACCGGACTGCTTGTACCACAAAGTCACGTTGGTTGAACCGTCGTTGCTGGACCTCCTTGATATGTTCAAGGCGGTTTCTGTTATATTGAGCTGGAAAACCTCGTTTGATAAACCGCGTACGTACGTATTGCCCGATGAGTTAACGAGCGGCCTCGTAAGCAAAACACGCGGCGGGTTGTTGTCCACAATTGTTGTTACTTTTGTCAATTGCGCATCGGTGCCGTTTGCGACATACACATGCCATGTCATTGTTTGATTATCCGACAAGTTACCAACGCCTGTGATATTAGATGTCGCATTGAATGCGAACCACGCCATTACGCTGCCGTTGGTACCGTTGATTGTCTGCGGCGCGAATGTGCCGTTTAATTCTACGGTTTTTATTGCGCCGTTCGAATAGTTCTGGACAAACCTTGTGGACCAGCCGGTTAACGCAGGCGCGCCTAATTGGAAGACTGCAGGTGCTGCAGAAGTATTTACCAGAGAAATGTTTGCGGAAGCGGAATCGAACGGCCAAGCCGGGAATGTTATATTAATTGTTGATATGTTCATTCCGGATGTTACGTTGATTGTGAAATTGTATAATACTGTGGTGCTGTTTTTGACGACTATGCTGTTCATCGAACCAAGAACAGACGTGTCGCCGTTCGGCAGCGACGCTGAAACGTTAACGCCGTTTACAACAAGCGACTCTGCCAAACCAAACAATGTGGAAAAGGCAAAAACGAGAATCAAGGAAACTGATGCTGCGATTAATCCCCACGCCGCAAAGCCAGCAAAACCTTTTAAATTCATTGATAATAACCTCAGTTTTTGGGTTTATAAACTTTAGCCTTTCCGACTTGTATCATTTCCAATTTTCCTACGCTTCTCAAAGCTTCCAGATAGCCGCCCAGGAATTCCCGCCGCATTTTTAATTCCGCCGAAAGCCTGGCCACGGACATCGGTTTCTTCCTAAGCTCGTTCAATATTTTTTTGGCTATGTAGTTATCCGAAGCCATGTAGAATATACATGTAATTGTGTGGTATATAAATGTATGTATAGTACGCTATATTGTACAGTATGATGTTATGCTACCATGTTTTCCACGAAGCGCAGCATTGTCGATCCCCACTGAACACGACTGAGCAAGCAACCGAGCGCTCGGTATGGCTCGCATTGTGTCCATACAAATACCGAGCAATATGCGAGCATAATTTGCGAGCAACCGAGCACACAAAGAACAGTACAAAGACGGCTGCTATTAAACTTACAGCATAATTAGCAATATCACAGCACGTTTAGCGTACGCCAAGTATCTGGTTGACAAATTCCGGGCTGATGCCCACCTTTACGCCTTCGTTGTCGCGTATAGAGGTTATAGGAACAGAATAGTATCGTTTAAGGTCTGCTATGTATGCCCTGACCCGCGACTGTGAGATGCTTAGCCTGTCAGCAAGCTTGGAATATGTGAAAAAGCCCTCGTTAATCAGCAATGAAAGGATCTCCCTGTAACGGCCGGTCGCGTTGGACAGCAGCACAGGCGTCTTTTCGTTCTGTTTCGGCGCCTGATCAACGCTCGGTTGCTCGGTTTTTGGCTGAATAATACCAGTCTTATCACCGATTTGCTCGGAAAATATTTCCATTTGCTCGGTCATATATTGAGCTACAGAATCTATCCTGTTATTCTGCTCGAGCACTTGCTTTGCCAGGTAATCCAGTTGTTTTTCAATCTCAACGATTTTGGACGAAATAAGCTTCACATTGTTTGAAATGTCGCTGATATCGGATTTTACAGTGCCAAAATCGAGGAATTCCTTCAGAATCGCATCCAAATCGGCCTGCGCCATATTAATTAATATTCAGGCACGCTAAATAAAGATTGAGGGATAGGGAATTTATGGAAATACCGCGAAATTTCTTTGAATTTATGGTAAAGGGTCACAGTTTTAAAGAAAAAAAGGTTGAGAGTTTAGAAGAAGTGAGACGTTTTCTGGAAAACTTGCCACCCGGGACAAAAGTGGAAGTGAAGCACAGGGAAGGTGTGAGCAATTTGGATCCAACCGCCCGGCGGGGAAAGTTTAAACACACATACGCCGGCGGGGCTGGGAAAGATGCTGGTTATGGGCCCGTAGTGGGCTTTTTAGAGAAAATTTACGGGAGCCCGGAAAGCAAACAACAACGCGAAAAAGCTGGAGATAGATATGTCACACGCGTAGAACATTCAACGTATTCGGATGCTGATAAAAAGCACGATAGGGTGCACTATATCGCTATCAGGGAAGGTTTGGTGGACAGAGACTGGCTCGGAAGACCTAATAATGTACTGGAGGATCGTGCTACTTATCTAAAAGTCACAATGCCAAAGCCGAAAAAGGGTGTCTTAGGAAAAGATGCCCGTGATAAACCCTGACTGTTAATTGAAATTGTTTTTTTCGGTTATTTTACTTCCTTTAGTTGTTCGCGGAACTCTTCGGCCTTTTTCCCAATGACTTCCGCAGCCTTCTGGACTATATACGACGGCTCCAAACCGGAAACAGTCTCTACCGTAAAATTGAACTTGGTGTCGTTGTTTTTCGCATACTTGTACGCCGCGATGGCCGCTTGCCATTTCACATGCGCCTCGCCTTTGCCCAGTTGCGCGATCGCATCAAGCTTTAGGCTCTGCCCGTCAAGCAGTTCGACAATCGGGAAATTCGGATCAACGGGCTTTACAGTTTCATCAGTCGATTTCAGGTCGCCCGAGTAAATTACGCATGGCCCTTTCTTGTCAAGCACAAAATAAACCTGGCACTGGGAGCATCCTTTGCCCTCACAGACGCATTCCTCTGCAAAATTGTACATCTTTGGGTCAAACGAGATGGGTATTAAGCCCAAACGATGGGCGACGACCTCGTCATACATAGCAGAATTGTTGTCGTGAAAATCGACGAACTCGACAGCCATTGTAGGGACTTCAACCATCATAACCCTGCGCATGGCATTCGCGAATGCCACATCCGCATCTTCCAGCGTAAACGCAATCCTGCTTTCATTCTGGTCCGTAATTTTAACTTTCATCATTATCCTCCTCGTAACGCGATTAAAACAGACTGTATAGTGTATCAGTCTGTTTCAGCTTAATTTAAACTCTGCGGCCTCTGCGCCCGCCTTTCTTCTTGACGCCGTCATGGCTGATAGGCGTTATCTCCTCGATCCTTCCGATTCGCAAGCCGGCACGTGCCAACGCCCTTATCGCAGGCTGTGCACCCGCCCCAGGCATCTTTGATTTGTTGCCGCCCGGACCGCGCACCTTGATGTGGATGCCCGCTATCCCTTTCTGCATGGTTTCTTCGGCCGCTTTTCTGGCGGCAAGCATAGCAGGAAACGGAGAACCGCCCTCGCGGTCCTTGTCCGTCATCATCCCAGCTGAAAAACGTGCAACGGTTTCCGAACCTGTGATATCAGTCACATGGATAATCGTATTATTCGGCGACGCAAATATGTAGGCAATGCCCCAGCGGCCGACTTGTCCTGTGAATTTTTGCCCTCTTTCCTGACCTCTTCGAAGCATCATTTTGCCTCACCCAACCCGTTAACAATGATAGTATCTTCTTCCGCCTTTCTGACCAAATACGAGGGAAATGTCATCTTTCGTGAGCTTATGTAAACCCGGCCGTGCGTTATCATCTGGCGCGACTGTTTAACGGTCTTGGCAAAGCCCTTCTTGTTGACTACGGTTTGCAGCCTTCTTTCAAGGATATTTTCGAGCGATAAAGCAAGCACATCATCAAGCGTCTGGTCAGCGCCGAGCATATTCAGCGATTGAAGCTTCCCGAACAGGACCTTTTTCCTTGTCTCGTCGGCCTTTGTCAAAAGCTGTTTGGCCTGGCTCCTGAATCCTCTCAGGATCGCTTCAGCTATCCTGAGCTCCTTTTTTCGTCTCAGCCCATATTTGTTCATTAACGCCCGTTCAGACGCTATGCGTTCCTCGTTCCAGTGGTCGATGACCGGCTTAATCTTGGATCTTATTTTTCTCATAAATCATCACTTCTTCTTCGCTTCGGCAGGCTTTGCCGCCGGTTTCGCTGCTGCCGGTGCTGGCGCTGCCGGTTTCGCTCCCGCTACAGGCTTCGCTCCAGCTACGGGTTTAGCCGCTGCTGGTGTTGCCGGTTTCGCTCCTGCAACTGGCTTTGCTCCAGCCGCGGCTGGCGCAGTTGCCGCTTCTGCCGCTGCTGGTGCAGGCGCCGCGGCCGCTTTTGCAGCCTTTCTCGAAACGCCTATCACCATTCCGGAAACGCGGAATGACGAGCGCGTGCTTTGCCCGCGCACAGGCTGGCCTAGTATGTGCCGCGCGCCTTTCCATGTCCTTATTTTTTTCATCCTGTCTATGTCGGATTTTCTCGCAAAATCGAGATCGTTTGAAACCAGATGCATGTCCGCACCCGTTTCCACGTCCTTTCTCCTGTTTATCATCCACAAAGGAATACCGGATTTTATAGGATCCCGTATGATGCCTTCGATTTTCTTTATGTCATCTTCAGAAATTTCCTTCAACTTTTTCTTCGGTTCCAGCCCCGCCACAGCAATAACAGACCTGCTTAAGCGGAAATGTAATCCTTTAATTTCCCTCAACGCCATTTCAAGGGATTTAGATCCGTCTAAGTCCGTGTCCATCAGACGCACTATTTCTTCAAATCTTCTTTCAGCCATCAAACCACTGTAATATAATAGAGTTTATGTAGACCAAGCTCGCCAAAGGCGTATTTTTGGTTTACCGCTCTATAACTCTCGAGGCTGCTATTTAAATAACTTTCCAAACCCCGAAAGTTTCTCCAACGATCGTATTGTCTCAGGCAAATAGCCGCATTTCCTAATGTTTTCCTTGGTTTTCCAGTCTTCCTTTATCTCGAGTATCAAAGCCGTCTTTTTTCCAATGCTGTCCAAGACGGTTTTAATGGCATTGTCTGTTAGCAGCCCGGTCCCAAGCGCGATGGCATGCTCCGACGTGCTTCTGTAACCGCCGAAATCCGCTAAATGTATCTGGTGCATAGGCTGCGACGCCTTGACCATCTTTTCCAAAAATTCTTCCATTCCCATATTCTGCCACACAAGGTCCTCGTCATAAATGCCGGCTTTAATGCCATTGCGCATGTTCCACCAGGTTATCGAGGCGTGACAAACGTCCGGGTTTATGCCGAACTTAAAGCCCGAAATTTTTTGCAGTTTTAAATAGTCCGCAGGAAACGCCGGAAAATGCACGAACTCTTTCCCGTATTTTTCCACGTACAGGCAGGACGTGATTATCTCAAGGGACAATTTTATATCGTTTGACTCGGCAAAGGAAAAAACGTTTTCCAGGTTGTCGGCGGCAGTCTCAACATACCCTGACCGCACAGCAGGATCGTTTTTCCATTCATCAGCCGGCACGCCGTCCCCCCATTCTATGTGCATGTTCGCGAACTCTATCCCGTTGTCTGCGCAAAAACGCAACCAGGAAATAACGTGCTTGTCCGTGAAACCCTTGTCTATTGCGCGGTAGCTCTTTTTCGGCTCCCATGGAATATGCAAACCGAACGCCGGCTCGCAGAATTCGTTAAGCGTTTTAGAAACCGCCTTTTTCCTTTTTGCCTGTAAGCCCGCTTTCTTCAGCCAGCCATGCTCCTGGTGCAGTTCAAAAACAACATGGTCCGTGTGCTCCGAAAATTTTTTCGCGGTGTTCAGGATCCAACCTTCTTCCGCGTCGACAAGGCTCGCCACAAACCCGAGTTTCATAGGATCAGCTTTTGATAATGTGCGTAACGCCCGGCCTGTAGCATCGTGTCAACTCTTTGCCCCGTTCAGTAAGAAAATACTCGACCCGCGGGGGCGCTTCCCTGAATTTTTCTTTTGAAACTATGCCCAGTTCTTCCAGCTCGGCCAACCGTTGGGACAATACCCTGGGCGTTATTCCCCTGACAGACTTGATCATTTCGTTGAAACGCCTGCTGTCTCCGGCAGCAAGCGATTTCAGAACCTGCAAAGACCATTTCTTGCTGACCAGTTCCAAATAAGGTATGAGAGGACAGGAGGCCATGTTGGCTTCGCACGACAACGGTTTTCTTTTCATTCGCACCCGCTAAAACAACTGCGTTGTCTAAGGCTTATATAGATTGTGCCTCTATTGACTATAGAATATATACTATCGGGAAATCGCTGGTGTTATGGGTTCTGTGCTCGAAATCAAAAACCTCCACGCTTCTATAGAAGGCAAAGGCATATTGAATGGTCTGGATCTCACGATAAAGCAGGGTGAAATACACGCCATAATGGGGCCGAATGGCTCCGGAAAATCAACGCTCGCAAACGTGATCATGGGCCACCCTAAATACAAAGTGACCGGCGGCGACATACTTCTCAACCGGGAAAGCATGCTTCCAATGCCCGCCAATGAGCGCGCAAAACACGGCCTATTCATGGCCTTCCAGCATCCCGTCGAGGTTTCCGGGGTGCCGCTGTCCAGTTTCCTGCGTACCGCATACAAGACCGTGAAAAAGCAGGCAGAAGAAAAGGACAGGCAAAAAGAGCTGGAGTCCGTAGCCGACTTCAGGAAAATGCTTAAGGAGATGATGAACATGCTCAGGGTCGACGACTCCTTTTCCAAAAGGTACCTCAACGAAGGCCTCTCTGGGGGAGAAAAGAAAAAAAGCGAAGTTTTGCAGGCGCTGGTTTTGCAGCCGGCCTTCGTAATACTCGATGAAACCGATTCAGGAACAGACGTGGATGCGATGAAAACGATTTCACAGGGGATAACCAGCATTCACGAACAAAACGAGTCCGGCATATTGATGATAACGCACTACAACAGGATGCTGAAAAACATCAGGCCCCAGTTCGTCCACATCCTGGTAGGCGGAAAAATAGTAAAAACCGGCGGCCACTCGCTTGCCGATTACGTGGAAAGCGCGGGTTACAGCGAATTTCTGGAGGACGGACAACATGCCTGAAGCTTTGTCGATAAACGCGGATTACGAAAAAAAATACGGCTTCAAAATGCCGGAAAAACATGTCCATGCAACAGAACCCGGTTTATCAGAGAAAATAGTAAGAGAAATATCGGAAATAAAAAACGAGAAGGGCGAAAACGGCTGGATAAATAAATTTAGATTACGCGCGCTTGAAGTCTTTTTTAAGAAAAAAATGCCTGCTTGGGGGGCTGATTTCAGCAAGATTAATTTTGATGAAATTACTTACTACATGAAACCGACGGAAAAATCGGAAGCTAAATGGGAAGATGTCCCGAAAGAGATAAAGGAAACTTTTGATAAGCTGGGCATACCGCAGGCGGAAAGGAGTTTTTTGGCGGGCGTAGGCGCGCAGTACGATTCCGAGAACGTGTATCACAGCATTTTAAAGCCGCTCGAAGAGAAAGGCGTGATATTCGTGGATCCTGACACCGGCCTGCGTAAATATCCGGAAATTTTCAAGAAATACTTCGGCACGATAGTCCCTCCGGAAGACAACAAGTTCGCAGCGCTTAATTCCGCAGCGTTTTCAGGCGGGTCTTTCATTTACATCCCGCCCGGTGTAGATGTCGAACAGCCGTTGCAGGCATATTTTAGAATTAATGCACAACGATTCGGTCAGTTTGAACGCACATTGATCATAGTGGATAAAGGAAGTAAATTACATTACATCGAAGGGTGCAGCGCACCGACATACTCCAAAGACTCACTTCACGCAGCGGTCGTAGAGATTGTCGCGCTGCCCGGTTCTCACGTGCGCTACACAACGCTTCAAAACTGGAGCAACAACGTTTACAACCTTGTGACAAAACGGGCCCATGCCTACGAAAACGCAACAGTCGAATGGGTTGACGCAAACATCGGATCTCGCGTAACTACAAAATTCCCTTCCGTATACCTGCGCGGCCGCAATGCGCGCGCCGACATCCTGTCCGTCGCATTCGCCGGCGACGGCCAGTATCAGGACACCGGAGGCAAGGCAATTCATTTGGCGCCGAACACAAGCTCCAGGATAACTGCGAAATCCGTGAGCAAAGGCGGCGGCCGCACGACATACCGCGGGCTGCTGTACGTGGGCAAGGGTGCGTCCAATGTCAAATCAAGCATAAGATGTGTTAAACCAGATACAATATTATTAGGGGACAATAAACCAATCGCAGAATATAAAATTGACGATAAAGTGATTGGACTCACAGGATTAAACAAGGTGAAACAAACCTTTACAAATCCATTTGAAGGAGAAATGATAGAAATATCAGCAACAGGCATGTTACCTTTTGAAGTCACAAAAGAGCATCCAATTTACGTAGCTAAATCTAAAACCGTTTATCCTTGCGTAATGAAAAATAATAAACATAAACATTCAATTAAAATCACTTTAAACGAACTCCATTGGGAAAAAGCAGAAAATCTGACACCCAAAAAATCTTTTACCGATGGACACTATGTAGCAATACCTAGATTAATCGGAAATACAGATATTTCTGTTCTGGATTTATCACCTTTCATAAAGAACCCAAATATAACTAAAATAGTAAGAAAAGACCTGCCTATCAATGAAAATATTTCATGGTTAATGGGACTTTTCGTTGCCGAAGGCTGTACTGACGATGGTCATGTCAAATTTTCTTTAGGTACAAAAGAAAAAGCCTTACTAGAAAAGACGACTGTTATAATACAAGACTTAGGATATTCTTTGTACAAATATCAAAGAAAAAACGAAAAAGCTGTAGAAATTTCCGTTTATGCAGATATATTATCCAAGGCGTTCAGAGAGTGGTTTGGACATAAAGCTATGAATAAGAAAATACCCGATTTCATACTACTACACAAAGACCCAAAAATTTTAAAATCCTTCTTAGAAGGCTACATAGCAGGGGATGGTTCCCTTTCCAGGAATTGTTCAAATAAATATAATGTCATATATATTGTTACGGTTTCGAAACTATTAGCCGAACAAATACAAATTTTAGGAGCACGCTTGGGTATATTTTTCAGAATCACTAAAGTTTACGACGCCAAACAAAATTTTATACAGAATAGAAAAGTTAATGTAAATACAAAATATGATGTAAGATGTAACCTGAGTGAAAAAATACAAGCTAAGATACTGGATAAATTTATTTTAGTTCCAATAAGAAAAATAGAACAGAAATATTACAAAGGTTTAGTTTATAATATAGAAACCACAGATCATACCTATTTGGTATCAAACGCTGTGACACACAACTGTGACGCCTTGCTAATTGACGAAAACTCAAGGACCGACACTTATCCGTACAATGAAATACACGACGACACCGCAACGATCACCCACGAAGCGACGGTAGGGAAGATAGGCGAAGACATGTTATTCTACCTGATGTCCCGCGGGCTGGGCGAACAGGACGCGTTGAACATGGTGGTCATGGGATTTTTCGAGCCTTTCGCAAAGGAAATACCTCTTGAATACGCTCTGGAATTCAACAGGCTGATACAGCTTGAAATGGCCGGGTCTGTGGGATAATGGACGGCCCTGTTTTAGAATCTTCCGGCGAAGCCGGCTGGCTGAAAAGTTTCAGGAAAAAATCTTTCGAAAACTTCAAAACGCTCCCGCTGGAGCAGTCCAGACTGTTTGCTAAATACGCCGACGCTGGTGCATTGGACCTGGAAAAATTCGGGCGGCCGGAAAAAAAACGGGAAAACATTCCGGAACGGTTCAAAGGTTATGAAGGCGCGGCCCTGGTTCGGGGCGGTGATGAAGTTTTCCTGTCATCGCCGGGCCAAGAGCTGCAAAAATCCGGGGTAATATTCACCGATATGTTGACTGCCGTGGAAAAATATCCGGAGTTGGTGAAAAAACATCTCTTATCGGATTCGGAAAACCAGAGCAAGCTGGAGGCCTTCAACTCCGCATTCTTCGGGAATGGCACGTTCCTTTATGTGCCGGAAGGTTTGGAAGTGGCGAACCCGCTCAGAAGCCTGTATCTGGAGAACGGGACGAACGCATCTTCGCGCAGCATAATCATCGCCGATTCCCTGAGCAGCCTCGTATTCATGGAAGAAAATTTTTCGTTAAACGGGCGCAACCAGCCGTCGTTATTCACCAATTTCACCAGCGTATTTCTCGGGGAAGGCGCACGTGTCGATTTTGGCGGGCTCCAGAACCTGGGAAGCGGCGTGACAAATGTGGATATCAAAAAATCCTTTTGTGAGGCTGACAGCCATATAGCATGGAACATTGCCATGTTCGGCGGCAAATTCACAAAATCCCAGGTGGACAGCGTGCTGAAGGGGGACGGTTCCGCCGCAACAGACAACGAGATGATCTTTGCAAACGAAACTCAAAGATTTGACACAATGTCCAGCCTCGTGCACATAGGCGAATCTACTACCGGCAAAACCGTGGCAAAGGGTGTAATGAAAGGCTCGGCGAGTGCTGTGATGAAAGGCGCGATAGACATCGGCAAAGGCGCGAAAAACTCGAACTCTTACCTGGCCGAACACGCAATGCTTCTCGGAAAGGACGCAAAAGCCGACGCCATCCCAAGCCTGGAAATAAGGAACAAGGACGTCAAGGCCACGCATTCCGCTTCCGTAGCCCAGGTCGGTGAAGACCAGATGTTCTATTTGATGACAAGGGGCCTCAGCGAAAGCGACGCAAAGAAGATGCTTGTCCGCGGCTTCTTCGAGCCTTTGATACAGGCGATATCGCCCGGCCGCATGCGGGAAACGACGAGGGCGATCGTGGATTTAAAATGGACGGGAGAAAAGGTGGTTATGCCCCACGGGATTTTATTATCGCTCTCAGAGGACGCCGAACAGGTTCAGCGGCAGGACATGTTCGGCGGCCACTACAAATACAGGTAATCGTCATGACAGCCCTTGTGGAAATCTGCAAAACGAGCGACCTTAACGAAGGCGGCATCAAAGCGTTTGACGTAGGGGACAGGCTGGTAATGCTAGTGAAAAGTTCCGGCAGCATCTTTGCGCTGGACAGGATGTGCACTCACGCCGAGGCTGACCTGGCAGACGGCTTCGTTAACGATGGTTGCGTAACCTGTCCCCTGCACCTCTCATCGTTCAATCTTTCTGACGGAAAGCCCGTAAACCCCCCTGCCACGGAAAGCCTGAAAACATACGACGTCGTAACCCGGAACGGAAAGATATTCCTGAGGTTGTAATCTTGTTGGACACAAAAAAAGACTTCCCGTTGCTCAAACGAAAAATCAGTGGAAAGGATTTAGTGTACCTGGACTCCGCAGCCACTTCACAGAAGCCTGTGCAGGTTATCGAAGCTGTAAAGGAATATTACGAGAACCGAAACGCGAACGTCGCAAGAAGTGTGCACAAGCTCGGCGAGGAAGCTACAGAGGCCTATGAAAACGCCAGAAAAGCCGTCGCAAAACTCATCAACGCAAACAGCGAGAAAGAAATTATTTTCGTAAGGAACGCAACGGAGGCCATTAACCTTGTGGCGTACTCGTATTTCTTGCCTATCGCTCCGTCAGGCGGCAAGATAATCTCAACTGTTATGGAACATCACTCGAACATAGTCCCGTGGCAATTCATAAATTCACACGGCATGGAACTGGAATTTCTGGGTATCAAAAAGGATTTCACTCTGGACACGGAAAATTTAGGCAGGATTCTGTCGCCGGAAACAAAACTTGTAACCGTTACGCACGCCTCCAACGTGCTCGGGACCGTAAACGACCCGAAAGAAATATCGGGGATGGCGCACGACAACGGATCGCTGGTAATGTTGGACGCGGCCCAGTCGGTGCCGCACATGCAGGTGGATGTGCAGGATACAGGCTGCGATTTTATGGCGTTTTCAGGCCACAAGATGCTGGGTCCCACAGGCACAGGAATACTCTATGCAAAAGAGGAACATTTGGAAAGCATGGAACCGTTCATGTACGGCGGGGACATGATCAAAGAAGTTTCATTGGAAGGCACAACATTCAACGGAATCCCATGGAAATTCGAGGCGGGCACGCCAAACATTGCCGGTGCCGTAGGCCTTCATGCTGCAATAGATTATCTGGAAAAAATAGGGCTCGAAAAAATAAGGCGCCACGAAGCAGAGCTCACGGAACATGCGCTGGACGAATTCTCAAGGCTTGGCGGCGTGGAAATTTACGGGCCCAAAAACGCGGACAAAAGAGGGTGCGTGATCTCATTTAACGTAAAGGGGGTGCACCCGCACGACGTTGCGTCCCTGCTGGACAGGGAAGGCGTCGCAATCCGTTCTGGCCACGCGTGCGCCCAGCCTCTGATGAAACGTTTGGGTGTCGGGGCCGTGGCCCGTGCAAGCGGTTATCTGTACAACGGCAAAAGCGACTTCGACGCCCTGGTTGAAGGGTTGAAAAAGGTGAAAAGGGTATTCGGTGTTTGAAATGCTCGACATGTATGCAGAAGAAATATTGGAACGGTACAAAGACCCCGTAAACAAGGGTTCCATTAAAAATACCGCAGCCGAGGCGCATGAAACAAATCCATTGTGCGGGGATTCACTGGATATTTATCTGAAAATCGAAGGTGGAAAAATTTCCGGCGCGAAATTCAACGGGTTCGGCTGCGCCATTTCGCAAGCCGCCGCGGACATTCTGCTGGACACCGTGAAAGGGAAAAACGTGAAAGACGTTAAAATGCTTTCGAAAGGGTCGTTCCTCAGCGCACTCGGAGTTTCATTAAGTCCGGCCAGGTTGAAATGCGCCCTGCTCTCATGGCACGCGCTTATGATGGCTCTGGAAAGAGCCGGCTAACCGCGCGCGACAAGCTCCCGCAGCGCACGGTAACCTTTCACAGACTCCTTCTCGGTAAATTTACGTGAGCCTTTCGCCGGTCTCTTTGTCTATAACATGAATAACCAAAACCGGACACCCTCCTGCAGCCGCCATCATCTTTTCATACTCTTCTTCTGTGATTTCTTTCTCCCACATCCCGGTTTTTTCGTTAAGCGTGGCGCCTATCAGGTCCGCCTTGGTGTCGTCATTCATTTTGAAGTTCTCCGGGTTCAGCGCAGCGCATATGCCTGCTCCGATACAGTTGTTGCGGTCGTACTCTATTTTATAAATTTTCGCCATGCACACACCAAAACTTAGAATATTAGATGCGCGAAAGTATTTATAACATTCTGCTGAGTTAAAAATATGCCGATAAAGCCTGTGTGCGACAAATGTAAAAACGAGCCTGATGAATTCGGTGCATTGTTACTTAGCCCCCCTTCAAAAGATAATGAAATTAAAAAATTCCATATTTGTGTAAAATGTTACAGGGAATTAGGATTTTGATGGCTTTAGAGCAGGGGCAAAGGGCGCCCGATTTTTCCGCTAAAAACGACGCCGGAAAGGAAATCTCGTTAAGCGGATTCAGGGGCAGGAAGGTTGTTCTGTATTTTTACCCAAAGGACGACACTCCCGGCTGCGTAAAGGAAGCTTGCTCGTTCAGGGACGATGTCAGAAAACTGGCCGCGAAAGGGGCGGTTGTTGTCGGCATAAGCCCGGACAGCGTCGAATCGCACAAAAAATTCAGGAAAAAACACGGCCTGAACTTTTCCCTTGTTAGCGACGCAGGAAACGGGGTGTCAAAAGCGTACGGTGTCTGGAAAAAGAAGAATTTCATGGGGAAAGAGTTCATGGGCGTAGAACGCACCACATTCATCATCGACGAGGATGGCATGATAAAAAAAATATTCCTACACGTCAACCCTGAAGGTCATTCGATAGATGTCCTGAATTGCCTGGAATCTGTATGATGCGCATCGTCTCCCTCGCCCCCAGCAGCACGGAAATACTGTTTTCTTTGGCCGCGGGGCCGCAAATAGTAGGCGTGACAAGGTTCTGCGATTATCCCGCGGAAACCAGGAACATTGTACGGGTAGGCGGCTGGATAGATGTTGATTACAGCAGGATAGAAAATCTTAATCCGGACCTGATTTTTACCTCAACGTTTTTGCAGGGAAACATCGCAAAAACGCTGAGCGGCAGGGGCTTCAATGTTGTGCACACGGACCCGAAAAGCCTGGACGAAGTCTATGAAAGCGTCATAACCATCGGCAAAGCCTGCGGCAGGATTGAAGAATCCAAAATCCTGGTCAGGAAAATTATGAACTCGCTCGACGAAGTAAAAAAATCCGCGGCCGGCGGGCGCATAAAAATTTATTGCGAAGAGTGGCACCGGCCGCCGACTGTTTCGGGCAACTGGGTTCCGGACATAATCGGGATTGCGGGCGGGAAGAGTATGATAACCAGTGGGCAGATAAGCCGCGAAACGACTCTGGAAGAGGTTGAAGAATTCGATCCCGGCCTTATTGTGGTTTCCTTGTGTGGTTTCGGGGAAAAAGCGGACAAAAAATTCGTATCCCAAAGGGCGGGCTGGCAACGCCTCAACGCAGTGAAGAACGGCAATATCGCCGTAATCAACGACTCGCTGCTCAACAGGCCGGGCCCGAGGCTGGCAGATGCTGCAAGACTATTAAGCACGCTTATCGCCGGCTCAAAGTAAGTTATTTAACTGCGGCACCAAATAATTATCGGCGTTTTCATGAAAGTTATTGTATACGGTGCGGAATGGTGTCCGTGGTGTCACAAGGTAAAGGATTTCCTTAATACCAACAAGATAAAATTCGACGACAGGAATGTGGACGAACCGAAATGGGCCAAGGACTCTTTCGACAAATCCGGGCAAACTGGAATACCTGTTACGGACATAGACGGCAACATAGTCATCGGCTATGACGTTCCTGTGCTAAAAAAACTCCTGAAGCTGAAATAACGCTTATTAGCATGGCGCACCATTTTTTATTTGATAACTATGTGCAACACATGCGCCGCCCACAACACGGGCAAGGCAAAGGCCAGGAAAAAGTGAATAGTTTCTGTTCTAACAAAGGACAAATGGTCAGACGTATTTCTCGAAGTGTATCCTATCCTTCGAAAAGCCCAGCTGCTCTGCTATAACTTTCATCTGTTCGACCATCGCAGCCAGGCCGCAAATGTATACGTCTTTATTTCGTGCGTCTTCGACCAGTTTTTTTATCGCCCCCTGGACATAGCCGCGCTCGCCGCTCCAGCTGCCAGACGGCCTGCTGAGGCACGGAATAAAATGAAAATTCCTGTTTTTCGACGCGATAGCATCAAACTCTTTCCTATAAATTATGTCCCGCTCCGTGCGCACGCCGAAGAAAAGCCAGATTTGTTCGCCTGTTCCACGCTCGAAAACTGCCTGTATCATCGGTTTTATTGCGGATATGCCTGTTCCGGTAGCGGCAAAAATTATATCGTTCTCGATTTTATCCTGAAGCACGAAGCGTCCCATAGGTCCCCGCATCGTTAATCTGTCGCCTTTACCGGTGTGGAACATGAAATTCGATGCGCGGCCGCCCCCTACCCTCTTAACGCAAAATTCCAGGTATTCGCGGTTCAACGGCGGTGACGAAACGGAATAAGGTTTTACGCTCTCGCCGCCCGGTATCAATATCAGGAAATACTGACCGGGCTTGAACTCCAGCCATCGCGCCGGCTTTATCCTCACTATTCGCACATCCGGCACTTCTTCAAAAGAATCTGTAACAACGCCTTCGATCGTTTCCATACGATTTGCCTTGGTCTAAGATTTTAATAAGCTTGTTCCAGAAAACTATTTGAATGAAACGTGAAAAAATTGCCAAATCCGCCGCCTTGTTGGCGTTATTGGCCTTAGCTTCTCTGGCGTATTATGAAAACGCTGTAAAAACCGGCCCTGCATGCAAAGGCTTTGCGCTGTGCTTCGAAGGCGCTGTAGACAGGATAATCGATGGCGACACTGTGGTAATAGAAAATAAGACCGTGCGGCTGGCTCTGGTTAACGCCCCTGAAAAAAGTGAAGAAACGGGCAAAAGGGCTGAAAGCTTCACAGCCGAGGCCTGCCCGGCTGGTTCGCATGCGTTAGTAGACGAGGACGACGGCCAAAAATCCGGAAGTTACGGAAGACTGGTCGCGGTAGTTTACTGCAACGGTAAAAGCCTCAACGAACTGCTTTTGGACAGCGGCTTCGGGGAAATTTACGCCTCTTACTGCAAAACAAGCGAATTCAGGAACGAGCAATGGGCCAAACGGTACGGATGCTGAGTTGTTAAATCTTGGGCCTGTAACCTTTCATCAAAACTGAGTTGCCAACCACAAAGAACGAGCTGAAAGCCATGGCCGCCGCAGCTATCATAGGCGTTAACAACAGCCCGAAATTCGGATAAAGCAGGCCCGCCGCGATCGGTATGCCGGCAACATTGTAAAAGAATGCCCAAAACAGGTTTTGCTTTATTTTTTTTATGGTGTAGCCGCTGATGTCTATCGACGTGAAAACGTCCCTTAAATCGTGCTTAATCAGGATTATGCTGCCGGTTTCCTTGGCAACATCCGTGCCTGAGCCGATCGCAATGCCTACGTCGGCCTGCGCCAGCGCAGGGGCGTCGTTTATACCGTCGCCGACAAACGCAACTATCTTTCCTTCAGCCTGCAGCTCCTTGACTTTGTCCGCCTTGTTATGCGGCAGAACCTTCGCAAACACTTTCTCTATGCCCGCCTGCTTTGCGATTGCGTTGGCTGTGCGTTCGTTGTCGCCTGTGATCATTATCGATTCTATTCCTTTTTTTCGAAGCAGGCCCACTGCCTCAACGGAATATTCCTGCAGCGTGTCCGCGATCCCTATGACACCCATCGGCCTGTTGTTGTAGGCCGCCATTACCGCGGTTTTTCCTTCGTTCTGCAGTTTTTCGACATACACTCCGAGTTCGGTTGCGCTTATTTTTTCGGCCTTCATTAATTCTTCGTTCCCTACAGCCAGGGTCTTGCCCAGGTATTCGCATTTTATGCCTTTGCCCGCAACAGTATGATAAGACTTTGCGTAATCGGTCTTGATGCTTTGCTCGTCAGCTTTCCTGATTATCGCCTCGCCCAGAGGATGTTCCGAACCTTTCTCGCAGATCGCGGCCAGCCTCAAAAGCTCTTCCTCATCCCCGTTAACGGCTATTACGTCAGTAACAGAAGGCTTTCCCTTTGTAAGCGTGCCGGTTTTGTCAAACACAATCGTGTTTATTTTATGCGCGGTTTCCAGCGCTTCTCCGCTTCTGATCAATATTCCGTTTTCCGCAGCCTTGCCTGTTCCGACAAGTATGGCGGTAGGCGTCGCCAGCCCAAGCGCGCACGGGCACGCTATGATGAGCACCATTATCGAAACGGTCAACGCAAACACGAAGTCTGCTGTCATCGCATACCAGACGAACGAAGAAACGATCGCAACGAGAATCACAACCGGGACAAAATATGCTGAAACTTTGTCCGCCAGCCTCTGGATCGGAACCTTCGAAAGCTGGGCCTTTTCGACCAGCGAAATTATCTGCGATAATGTCGTATCTGCGCCGACGTTCAACGCCCTGATTTTCAGCAGGCCGGACTTGTTTATCGTCGATCCTATGACCTTGTCATTTTCTTTTCTCGAAACCGGCAAGCTTTCACCCGTTATCATTGATTCGTCTATTTCCGTATGGCCCTCGACTATCACGCCGTCTGTTGGTATGGATTGGCCCGGCTTGACGAGCATCATGTCGCCCACCCCGATCTCATCCACCGGAATTTCAATTTCCTTTCCGTTTTTAATAACAACGGCAGTCTTCGGCCGCAGATCCATAAGCTTCCTCAGCGATTCCGACGCCCTGCCTTTCGCGATTTCTTCGAGCAGCTTGCCGACAAGTATCAATGCGATAATAACCGCAGAAGTGTCAAAGTACGCCTCACCTTTGAAGGTTTGCGGCAAAATTATTACCAGGGTGCTGTAAAGCCACGCGGCGGATGTGCCCAACGCTATCAGCGTGTCCATGTTCGCCGTTTTGGCCCTTGATGCGTCCCATGCTCCTTTATAGAATTTCCAGCCGCCGATGAACTGGACAGGCGTCGCGAAGATAAACAGCCAAACGTTATTGGGAAGAGTCGGAAGTGCGGGAAAATACGTAAGGACCAGTGTTACGCTGGCCAGCACGACGCTGAACAGCGTGATTCGCTTCAAGTTCTTATATTCTATCTCAGGCTGTTCAAATTCCTTCAGGCATTTTTCACTGCAGAAATAAAACGTCTCGCCATTTTTTTCCTTTCTGAAGACGGCGTTCTTTTCATCTACGTGCATGCCGCAAACAGGATCTGTCGCCATCACTGATGATTAAGCTCGTTTATTTATATATCTAATTTATGATATATTTTTATGAAAAGCCGGATGGCAGCAAGCCGCGAATTGAACCTGAAAATCGCCAGCTTATCAGCGGGCGTTTTTTCCGCCGCGGCTTATGTGACGTGCCTGGTTTACGGGTTGCTTAAGGCCAACGCATTGCATCACCAGTTGTTCGAGCTTCTTCCATGGTTCAAATGGGTCAGCCCCGCGAGTTTTTTAATAGGTCTGGCTGACATGTTTTTCATAGGCGCTTTTTACGGCGCTCTTTTCGTTCTAATCTACAATCATTTCGCCAGGAATTACGGACGTGCTAAGAAACGATAAAAATTGACAATAGCAGTACCGCGCCCGCCGCTAGCGATATTTTGAACGTCCTGTCCATATCGTACCGCATTAATTTTCCTAAGACAGATTTTCTTCCGAACCTCAACTTATGGCTGTGCATCATTTTCAATAAGAACAACATCCCAAGGACATTGGACACGGCGCCTAATGAGATGAAAAAAACCTGATATCTGACAGCAAACGCGGCAAGGAAAGGAAGTCCCATCAATGGCAGCACGTCGCTGATGTGGTGGGCGCAGCATGCGACCATGGAGCCTGTCGACATTGTTCCGGACGATGCGACCGCAACACCAGACAATTGCCCGGCCTTCTCTTTAAAATAGAAAAACAGCCCGACCTGGCCTCCGAAACCGGCGACCAGCAAAATCATCAAAGGCCACAGGGACACGAACTGGGCAACTGCATGGCCAAAAGAATTGAAATAACTGACAACAACCGTGTACATAACCAGCATTAGCACGCTTGCTGCGATACCGTATAATTGTGGTTTCATTTTAGACATTCCGCGTAAACGGCCGGATGATGGCCCATGTGTTCCCGCCACTCATCGTCAGTATAACCGGAAGGCGTTTTGCATTTGTCCGGCTGCCCGCTGCTTGTGTAGTCCCCGCTTTTTCCCGCGTAAGAGTCCCCGTCGCTGTTGAACAATGACAAAAACGACCAGAAAAAGACGACCAACCCGAAAAACAGCATCGCGTAATCCAAATGCTTCCTGCTTTGTTTCATATTCATCCCCGCCTCCCGACAGCCATTTTCAATATCAACAATGCCGCGCCAGCAATCATAGCCAGCCACACAGCAACAGGAATTTGGCCTGCATACTGTGTTATAAGATTGGTAACTCTTGCTAAAAATATGTTTATCGTGGTTTGGTATTCCCCGCCTCCCATAGCAAGTCTGTTAGTAGACGCAAGGAACAGAATCAGCAGGCCCATCAACAAAAACGTCACGCCTGACAGCAGGTTGGCTATGGTGATTTTCATTTTATTGCCCAGGACAGAGTACGAAACCTGTTTTCTGGCCTTCATGAACAATCCTGTCACGTCCTTTTTATCAATGTAATAAGCGATGACAAAAAGCGGGGCCACCATGCCCAGCACATAGGTGAAAGAATACACGCCGCCCCAGAAAACAGAACCCGGCAAAACCGATAAAGCCAGCACGCCCGCGAGCACCGGCGCGCAGCATAGTGTGGCAAAGCCGGAGAAAATTCCAAGTACGAAAACGGATCCGGCGTTATTCGCTTTTACGCCGCCCACATTCACGGAAAAAGGGAGGGAGAAATGCTTTCCTGCAAGTATGGATATGCCCAGGAGTGAAACGAACAGGCCGCCTGCTATGAATATCTGGTTATGGTACCCGCTGAAAAATTGGCCTACGCCCGCTATACCAAAGCCGAGCGGCAGAAACACCAGCAACAGGCCGAGGAAAAACACGAACGTCATCAAAAATACGGTGCGCCTCTGCCTGAAAATAGAGCCCAGGTAAGCGGGCAGCAGCACGGAAATACAGCAAGGCGCGAAAAGCGCGGCTATGCCAGCGATAAACGCTGTTACCAGCGATGAACTGATCAATAGTTCTACCATAAGCTGTCCTTTTATTATAATTTTTCTATTTCCAGCGCCAACTGGTCGTTCCTTATCGCCATCTTCGGGTCGTCCAAAACATAGCGTATTACGCCGCCTTTGTCTATGACAACGTACGTGTGGCCCGGATAGCTTCCGGGATGCATCGATGACTCCAGCGACAACACGTCATAAGCCGATGAAACAGCCTTACTGGTATCGAATAAAATTTTTGCTTCCGAAAGCTGCGGCACCTGTCCTACGATTTTTTTCCACATGCTTTTCGAATCCACAACAATGGAAAACGCCGCGACATCGCCGGTATTAAATCTCCCGTCGCTTCCAAGTGCAGCAATCTGCTGCCAGCACGCAGGGTAACACATTTCGCCTTCATTGAAAAACAAAATCACAACCTTTCCCGCGTAATCGCTCAATTTGGTTTTTTTGTCGTCAATCCCGTCAAGGACAAAATCGGGAGCTTTCTTTCCCACAGCCTGCTCAAAAACAACGCTGCCCGTGGCTTTTCCCGTAATTCCGTTGTCTTTGCTTCCTGCTGTATTAGCCAAAAAACTACCGGCAAAGAACGCCAAAAGAATCAGAACCGCCACGTACGCATAACTTTTCTTGATCATCAAATTGGCCACCGTTAACATCCCCCTACCATGTCCGGAACGCTGTCCATCCCAAATGAGGCCGCGTCAACCGCATTGGCAGGGCTGTCTCCATTGACAAGAGTGCCTGCGCTGATCTTTTCACTGATTTTTATCAGCTCTACAGACTGTACGCCCGAAATTAAAAGCATGACTCCCAGGATGATTAAAAACATTGTCTCGTTGTTCATTTCAGCACCCTCCAACCATGTCCGGTACGTTTTTTGTGTCGGACGCATATTTTGCTGCCATCTGTTTCGGGAAGAACATAGTCTTCCATTTTGTCAATTCGTCAAGTATCTGCTGGTCCGTGTACTCATCGCCGTGGTTGATAAGCAGGTATTTTGCCAGTCCTCGCATTGCCGCGGAATGCGAACAGCCGCAAGCCGGCTGGCCGTCGCTGAACACAAGGGTGCTCGCGCCGCAGCAAAACTCACAGGCTATCATAGACCCAATTTTTAAATATCTTCCCTGCTGCACATTGTTCAAATCCGCGAACTTCAGCTTTCCGTCAGGGTACAGGTCGCCGTCCAGCGCTGACAGCACGTTTAAGGATTCAACAACCTTGTCAAAGCTCACGCCAAGCTCTGCGCCGTAAATCGCGGGCGGTCCCTTCGGAAGTTCAAAACCGGAATTTTCCTGCGCTGCCGACATCCGATCAACGGCTAAACCGCCGTTAATGGACTGTATCATGTACTGGTTAAACGCAAGAACGAAAAGCATTGCCGCTACCAGCGCATAAGAAGCTAACAGCCTTTTTTCTTTTTTCATGGTTAGTAAATGAGTGAAACAAAGGATATTGGTTGGTATGAAACCAGTTTCAGGCCTGTAAAGGTTTTTTTGGAACAATCATGTTCGTCAGCCCGCGCCTTCTGCGCTCCACCAGCGATTTGCCTTCCATCTTGTCAAGGATCCTCGTAACTTTGGCCTTGGGAAAGCCGCTTTTTTCGACCAAGTCGCTTTGGAAAATTGCACCCTCACCTGTTATTATCTCATACAGCTTCTTTTCGTCGCCCGCCAGCGATTTTAGGGTCGTTTCAAAGGTTTTCCTGTTTTCTGCGGAAATTTTCTCGTCTTTCTTCGAATTGAGTATAAGGAACGTGCCGGACGCAAAAATTATTATATCTATCAAAAACGCCGCTGCTGATTGCAACGGAAAGCCTGTATACGGGCATATTCCCTGCGGCAAGGTGCAGCTTTTATGGAGTATCTTGTTCGCTTCCACCAGAGTCTCTGTAAAAGAAACTGTCACAAAAAACAGGGCGATAGCTATGCCGGCCAGGAAAACTCCCACGTGTTTGGTCCTCATGCCTTCCACCGCCTGCACGCATCCGCGCAGTTCCCGCAGCAAAAATACATCGTCTTGGATCTGACAACTGCCTTGCACCCGCCTTTGTACACCTCGCACCCGCAATGCGCACATTTCCTCAACTTGGATGAAACAAAGGAATCGAGCAGCCCGCCGATCCGGGATATGGCGCTGGAAACTGTCCGGCGGCCGTTCGTTGTCATGGAAAATGTCTTCTTGTCCCTGCGCCCCCTCGAAGCTATTTTCACCAACCCGCTTTTCTGCAGGTCCTTTAACAGCGGATAAATCTGCCCCGAACTTATCCTTTTCCCGGTAAACGCTTCCAGATCCTTTATCAATTCATATCCGTGCCTTGGCCTGGCGTTCAAAAGAAGGAGTGTGTTTAACCTGATATCCGTCAACGGCCTTCGGATTTTCATAAGAGTAATGAGGGCATGAGGTTTATATATCTAATTTATGACATATTAAAGGATTGCATGCCGAAAAGAAATGGCAGCCGGTTCGTGACAGGCTTTATGCTGGGTTTTATAGCCGCCCTGGTGGTCACGCTGGCGTGGAATTTCATAGCCGTCAACTCTTACCCAAAGTACGCTTACATGATGCCGGGCATGATGAATGGCATGATGGGCTACGGGATGTACGGGCAAAAAAGCGACTGCTCCAGGCTTGATGCGGCACAATTGAAGGAAGCCGGCGAACTGTTCATGGAAAACATGATGGGCAGGGAGTTCGACGAAAAGTTCGAACAAGGCCTGAGCGCGGAGACTTCGGACATGATGAATCTTGTCATGGGAAGGATGTACTACCGGTGCTGACAATATTTATACAACAAGAATTCAAAATATATTTAGGTGGTTTTTGGATGGCAGCGATTAAAGCAAAATTGATGCATAAGCTTGACGAGAGAATCGTCGCAACGGCAACGGGCCTGTTCGGCTCAGTCGCATCATTGACCGGCATATTATGGCACGGCGTGATGAGGCAGCCGTCGATGATGAACCTGATGTACCCGAATTTCTGGGGCAGCATGATGAACTATCCTGTAGCTCTGGCAGGCGGCTTCATCCTCGGCGCGTTCTACGGCTGGCTGTTCGCAGTAGTCTACAACTGGACCCTAAAGAACATGAGATAGGTTGTTGTGATGAAAGACGTCGTGTGCGGCATGCAGGTAGATGAGAAAACCGCGATAAGAAGGGACAACAAAGGAAAAACCTATTTTTTCTGCAGCAAAAATTGCGCGCAAGCGTTTGACAAGAACCCGGAAAAATTCGCCCGAAGCGCTTAAATCACGCCACGACAGGCCGGACTGGCTTGTGCAGTGGCGTGAACGGGAACGGCCTTTCGTTTGTTGTAAAATTCATGTACCTTGTGAACCCGTAATATTCGGTTATCCACGCATTTGCGAAGTTCGCAAGGTTCAAATTTCTTTTTCCGGTTATTATGGCCAGAAACCAGTGGATAATCAAAACGACTTCCACAAGCATCTTCCAGAATCCCAGTATTATGCCGGAAACGAAGCCTATCGGAATGCGCAAAACCGCTTCCCGGCGCTCATTCGCCCTTTTCCTTGGAAAGGTCATAAAATAGTTTCATTTTCCTTGTTAATAAATAATTGTCACTTCAGCATGCTGGAAACAAGCGCAACTATCCCAAGAATTACCAGCAGGATGGGAAATATCTTCTTGTTTATGACATAGCCGCCGATATGCAGACCTTCCTCATCCCATTGCATGATCTAATTTTGTGCTCCGGTATAAAAAAGCCGGATAAAGTCAGGAGTTTATTAACCTTTCATCGCAATTAGAATATGCCGAGGAAAGCCGAGGTACTGTAACTCGACGCACAGCAGGTGTGCGTCAGTCTGTTCGAAGGCAGAACCAGGTTAAATGCGCCGGATATTTTGAGACCCTAAAAAGTCTGTGAAATAGGCGATACTTGAGAAGCTATGACAACAAGGCTTGATTCTGACGGCGGAGAATTAGACACGTATCATATGATATGTGCCAGTCTGCGAATGAGGAATCCTTTAAGTTTGGAGCTTTAGAAATCCGGTGGGGCGTAAACAGCTAGAAGCAGAGGTAAACAGAAGCATACCGTATACTGTATCGGTATGCTTTGGTCTGAAACTGCTTCAGTCGGCATTTGCCCCGTAAGGGTTCAAATCCCTTCCTCGGCGCTTATTTTTTTTCAGCTCATATACGGGTACGTATTCAACTTCATCAAGACCCTGTCCGTCTTCGCCGACAAGCCCTGTTCGGCCTTCTTGACCTCCGCAGAATCCATCAGCGCCGTTGCTACCGCGACGATCTCGCCTTTTAACGTTAGCACAACGACACGCTCCCCCTTTTTTATGTTCTCGTCAAGTCTTGCAATTCCGTTTACGCCGACCGCGGCGCCGTTGCAGATTTTGTTGACCGCAGAATCTTTGACAATTATCCTCCTGATTCTCAGCGATCGCAAAACATCTTCCAGCGGAATGATGATTTTTCTCAATTTTGTTTCATCCCCGCTTTCCCTGTAGATCTCCCACGCGTCTTTCAGCTCGTGCATCGTGAACGAACCGCTTTCGCGAAAAATGCCGGCGCGCGTTCTTCGTAACTCGGCCATATGCGCCCCGCATTTCAAATCTTTCCCTATGTCATCGACCAATCGCCGTATGTACGTGCCTGCCTCGCACATGACACGAAACAAAACGTCCTTCCCGCTTATCTCGAGTATTTGGATGTCCATTATCTCGCGCGTCCTTTCGCGCCGCGCCACAGCCGACTTCAAAGGCGGTATCTGTTTTATTTTTCCTATGAATTTTCTTATGGACTTTTCTACTGCTTCTTTCGGAAGCTGCTGGTGGACATGCATCAATGCTATGTATTCCTTTTCCTCATGGCCTACCAGTTCCGTCGCCTTCACCGATTCATTCAGCATGACAACAAGCACGCCGCTTACCATCGGGTCTATTGTGCCTGTGTGCGAGACTTTGTGCAAGTCGAGCATATTTTTTATCCACGCAACGGTCTGGTGGCTGGTCGGGCCTTGCGGCTTGTCAAGGTTTATCAGCCCGTATTCGAGAAGCTGCCCAACAGTCCGTTTTTCCGGGCGCGTTCCGTAACTGTCATTGGTATTTGCGTCTTCTTTTGTTATCACAAAACCGCCTTCTGCAAAACAAAATAGCCTGCTTCAGCAGGCTACTAACCGCCTTACTGTATGTCCAGAAGCTTCCTTGTTATCACGCTCGACGGCACCGCCAAAAGGAAATACCAGCCGAACCATCCCAGGCTGTTTCCGATGAACGGTAGGGAAAACGGAAGGCTGACAACCACATTGGCAAATTTCTGCGTCATCCACGGGAACACAACCGAAAAAACCAGCAGGGAAACGAGCAGCGGCTTCGTTGACAACGAGAAGTATTTTTTGTTCAGCTCCATCATCTTGGCCACGCTCTCGTTCATCTTCTGTATATTTTTTTCCTTCTGCGCAATATTCGCAGCGTCGCGGTGAAATTCCATATTCTTGCGGACCTCTTTCATGGAAGCCTGGTCAACCAGGAATTTGTAAAAAAACGTGGTCAGGGAAGACATTGCCATGGAAACAAAAGTAAGGCCTGCAAACATGCCTCCCGCTATTAACGGGGCGAAAAACGCATCCATCTGGCTCTCAAAAAGCATTTTTCAAAGCCTCGACCAACTCGCCTGCCGCGTCCCGTATCTTGCCCTGTTTGTTCAGTATTATCTTGACAGGCACGTTCTGTATCACCGAATACGCGGCCGCGCAGGATCGCGAATAATTCTGGAAATCGGACAATTTCCTGGCATCGCCGAAATCAGACCGCTCGCGGGCCTTGTCTTCCTGCTGGCGCAGCTCTATCTCTTCCGGGTCCGCCTCGACGATAACGATAAGTTTGGGATTCAAAAGCTTCAGGATGTCAAGCGGCAGGCCGGGTATTAATCCGGATGCCGTTACCATGGACAGGTGCGTATTGACTATGATATTCCGGTCTTTCGCATCCTTCGCTATCTGCTCCGCGGCTTTTTGTTGCAGCTCCTTGTACTTCTCCCTCGGTATTTTTGACCGCATCTCGTCCCTGTTTTGCACGAGTTTAGCACGCTGGGCCATTTCAAACATGTAGTCCCCAAATGTCGCGACTTTGACCGGCTTGACAGTCTGCAATTGCTCTAAAGCCACGTTTTGCACTGTGCTCTTTCCGACGCCCGGCGCCCCTGCGAGTATTATCAACGGCATGAAATCACATGATTTTTCTTCAATTAAAGCTTTTGTATTTTATTCCTTCCCGAACATCTTCCTGATTGCCGGATGCATGTCTTCCATCTGTTGCGCGCCGAGCTGCTCGTACATCGTGTAGATGATCATTACGGTGAGCAAAATACCAGTGCCCGTTCCTAACGCATTTACAGAGTCAGCGAACGCCGCCAGTATTCCTATGAACAAACCGCCAAGAACAGCAAGATTGGGTATGTACTTGTCCAAAACGGATTCGATTATACGCGGGTCGCGCCGGAACCCGGGTATCTGCATCCCGATGGATTGGATTTGTTTCGCAACGCTTTCCGCATTCATGTTAGCGGTATTCACCCAGAAAACTGAAAACAGAACGGATCCTGATGTAAGAAACGCGGTGTAAACGAAAAGCCTGGCAAGGCTTTCCACAGACAGCGCAGTCGCGGCAGTAAAGCCCATGGCCTGGAACCCGAAATACCAGACCAGCACGCCTGCGAACGCCGACAACAACGCAGTCTCGAGCAGGTATTTTCTCAGGTAATACACGGACAACAAAGTACCGAGTACCGTAAACACGCCGATCGTGAGCATCATGGTTTGTATCGGAAGTTCCCTGGGCACGGACAAAAAGAAAACAAGCCCGCTCGTAGGTGAGTTGTTCGCGTCAAACGTGCCGAGTATTGGAAATCCTTTCGACGCCAATAAAGCCCCAACAACTTGCACGTTTGCGATCAGCGCCGCGGTCAATATCACGGGTATGTTGCTTGTGTAAATGAATTTCAGCGGCCAGCTCCTGCCGAAGCCCCGGAAATAGCCGAACGCCAGCGGAATTTCGACACGGATCGCCTGCGCGTAGATAACAATCAGGAAAACTATAAGCGTTGAAAAGATCGGTATCAGGCTTGTTGACGCGTCGGCAAGGTTGCCGGAAAGCAGGCCCAACAGCGCGTTCGGCAATAAGCCCGCCGGCTTGTTAGTCTCGTCGGGAATGCAAAGCTTCAGCGCATTGTCGATGCACGGCGCGAGCGGGTTGATCATATTTATTATTATCTGGCTCGAAACGCCCGCGGCAATGAACAAGCTTATGCCGGAGCCGAATCCCCATTTCGTCACAATCTCGTCCATCAGTATGACCAACCATCCTCCCAGCGAAAGCTGGAATATAAGCAGGAAAACGAGCATCGCCGAAGCGCCCTCCCTTGGCGGCACAGCCCCGAACGAAACATAAGCCACGGCCTCAACGACAGTGATCACGATAGCCAGCAATTTTTGCGTGCTCTCAAACCTTAACTTCTGGTCCCGCTTGGACAGGTCCCAGTTTATTATCTTCGAGCCTACCATCAGCTGCAAAATTATTGACGCCGTGACGATTGGCCCGATACCAAGCGTCATCAGCGAACCGAAGCGCGAACCTAGGATAAGTTCAAGAAAAGCAAACCGCTGCAACGCGGTTTCCGAAACCCCGTAAACCGTGACATGGGACATTGCAAAATAAAGAAGCAGCATTATGCCTGTCCACGTCAATTTCTTTTTTAACGTCTGTTTTTCCGCGGGTTTGCGCACAGAAGGCAGAAATCTGAACAGTGGTTCGAGAATCATTTTACGTGCTCCATGAATTTCCTTTGATAGACAATGAAAAATAGGAAACCGTAGATTTCCTATGAAAGCTTACTCACAACTGGATGGCCTGTCCGCCTGCCTTTTCTATTTTTTCCCTGGCTGCTTTTGAAAATTCGGCGGCTTCAACTTTGATCGCCTTTGTTATCACGCCCGACCCGAGGACCTTGTCATAGCCAAGTTCAGCCAAGTTTACCGCGCTGTTTTCTTTTACAAGCTCTTCCAGTTCGCCGACATTGATTATTTTTTTATCCGTCCTGCCTATGGATGTGAAGCCTTTCTTGATGTTTACCTCGCCCCACCTCATAGCCCATGTTTTTTTGTGGTGGTATTTCCCGGAATCGCCGCGCCCGCCCCTTGAACCGCCGCCTCTCCATTTTTTCTTGTTCCCATGACCGTGGGTGTGCAGGCCGCGCATGAATTTTGTCTTTTTTTCCTTTCTTACCATTTAATCACCTGATTTGATCAAACTTTCCAAAAGTTTGTAAAAATTCGTTAATTGCCTTTCCCCGATAGCCCAAATCGCCTTTCGGGTAATGCATTTTTAGGCTTCTAAAGCCCTTCGAAGGCGGGTTGAACCTGATTGCGACTTTCGAATCCTTGTCCGTAATTTTTAATCCAGAGATGGTTTTTTCGTCTGCCTCTCCCCACGCAACATAATCCTTTACCTTTGCCAGCATTCCCTTGTTGACGGCATTCTCCGGTATTACGACGCACGTGTTCGGCGCTTTTAGTCCGAGCAGCATCATCGTCTCTTCGATATCGCCTTTTACTCCGGCATGTCCGCGCAATCTTATTGCAATGTACACAAAAATCACTCGCTCTTTTCCGATATTTTCTGATCAACCGTTTTTTCTAAATTTTGGTCAGTATTTTTGATCAAACTTCTTTCCAAATTTTGGTCGGCATTTTTGATCAAACTTTTTTCCAAAAAGTTTGGTTGCTTCATGTTGTTCATGCTTTTTAGCGCATTAAACCCCGCCTTGATCAGGTTTGTCCTTGCGGATGTGTTTCCGCTTGTCCTGCACCACGCATCCTTTACTCCGGCCGCTTTCAAAATCTTTTTCAAGTCGTCGCTCACCGCAAGTCCCGTGCCTCTTGGCGCGGGTTTTAGTTCGACTTTAACCGAACCCGCTCTTCCCACGCCTCTCAGCGGCAGCGAATGCGGCTGTCCGCACGCGCACTGCCACGACCCGCACCCTCTTTTTATGAAGACCATGTTGAGCTTCGCATGTTCCACAGCTTTTTCTATGGCGTTGCGATGCTCCTTGCCCGTGCCCTGGCCGACTCCTATGATTCCATCACCGTTGCCCACGACTACCAGGGATGATATCCTGAAACGGCGCCCGGACTTGTGCATTCTCGCGGTTTTCTTCGTTATCGTGCGCTGGCTGCCTCCTCCTTTTCCCGGCGAACCGCCTATGTATATTATTTCATGGCCCAGTTCAGGCATTAATTTGTCAACGATCTGGAATTCCTTGATCTTTATTCCAGCTTCCAGAATGCTTTTTAAGTCCCACTTGTTTTCCATGACTTCCTTGCCCAGTTTTGTTACCGGTTTCCAGCCGTCCAGCGATGGAAGCAGGTTTTTGACCTCTTCGGGTGTGATCTCTTCCTTTGCGGCTTCCGGAGGTATGACAGGCTCTGCAACAACCGCTGCGGTTTCAACAGTTTCGGCAGGGGTTGCAACGCTTTCAATAACAGCTTCTTTTCCCTTTTCCATGACTTCTTTATTCTTGTCTTCCATAACAGTCTCCCTATTATAACAGTTTATTCTTTTTAACCTTTCCGACAGCTACCTGAAGCCGTCCTTGGCAAACCAAAGCACGACCATAGAAATTAATGAAAGGAAGCTTAATAAAGCCCCGGACATCGCCATCAGCGGTGCCAACCCTCTCGGGGCAACTGCGGATAACACTATCCCCGTGGTTAAAAGTACGGTGCCGAGAACCAGCGTGCCTGTCAGGCCTTCTTCCACCGCTTCGCTAAGTTCCGGCTTTTCGCCCTTTATCAGCTTTATCAGGTTTTTCACGATATCCTTACCAACCATAATAAATCAAAATAACAATAAATACGAAAGGTCAAAACGACCTTTCTATGGTCAACTTATATCAAATAAAAGGCAACAATGGGGCACTTCTCATTGATTTTCTTAATCTTTTCATCATTCGCCTTCTGATGTTGAACGTATCGGCATGGATAGCATAAGCCTCCCAACCGTTGATCTTTTCCAGGATTTCTTCCTTGATGACGCCTTCCCTGTGCATCCTGATAAAACTATTAATCTTGTGTTCAATTCGCCTGATGTTATTTTTCTTGGGCAATTTGTACCTGTAGAAGACCATAAACCCAAGCAGGTTAACACCTTTATGCAACGGTATGACTTTCGATTTCTGCGGATGCAATTCCAGATTTATAGTCTTCAGAAATTCGTTTATCTGCGTTTTGTAGAATTCAAGCGTTTCTTTAGATTTGTGCAATATCACAAAGTCGTCAACGTACCTGATGTAATATTTTGCCTTTAATTCGTGTTTTATGAAATAATCCAGCTCGTTCAGGTATACGTTTGCAAAGAACTGGCTTGTTAGGTTTCCAATGGGCATTCCTTTGCCAGTTATCTTGCAGTAATGATTATCGAGAATTTTCTCGGTCAACCAAAGCACTTTTTCGTCCCTGATTTTCTTGCTAATTATGTGCATCATAACCTCGTGGTCAACAGAATCAAAATAATGCTTTATGTCAGCTTTCAAAACATAGCCATAAACCATGTTATTGTCTTTGGCGCTTGGAAGCAATTTTCCATTGTGAGAAACTTTTCTTTTGAACTGGTCGAATCTCTTTAACGCCGCGTGCGTGCCTTTGTTTTTCCTGTTTGCGTACGAATCATAAATAAATATCTTCTCAAAAATCGGTTCAATGATGTTGCATAAGGCGTGATGTACAACCCTGTCGCGGAAATTGGAAGCTGAAATGACACGCGTCTTTGGGTCTCTGATTATGAACTGCTTCAACGGCTTGGGTTCATAAGTCGTTGTGAACAGTTCTTTTTGTAACTGCAACAAGTTTTTATCTAGCTCTAACCCGAATTCTTTTACATACCACTTCTTGCTTTTGCCTTTTTTGGCTTTCCGATAAGCAATCTGGAGATTTTCCATCGAATACAATTTACCGTATAAGTTCCCGTAAGATTTCATTATTAATATGTCTTGGCCGCCCTGAACTATTGGACGGAAGCCGTCATTCGAGTTTGCGTCTTTGCTGGAAGATTTCGCATCCGAACGCGCATAGTTCGCATTTGCGCTCCGCAAAGAATTTTTATGGTTCTTATGCAGATTGACGTCCAAGCACCTCTCGTATATGCTAGCGTTTGCTTTGCAAAAACTATCCTCATCGTGATGCCAGTTGCTCCTGCGCTCGACAGCAGCCGTGTAGCCTGTCCACCAAACCCGCACCGCAACTTTAACTTTCATTGCTTACTCGCTATCGTTGCTGTATTTCATGTCATCAGCTTGCGGAAAGCGTAGCTTCGTCTATGGACAGGCATGTAGTTCGGGGTTCCGCCAACCGCACGAAGCTGATTTGTAGATTGTTTTGGCCGCTCTGATGATGTGCAGTCGGCGATGGCCAAGACCGTAAACTAATGGAAAAGTCGAATCACCAGAAATCGTATTTGATGATTTTAAAGAAGAACTGATAAGAAATTTACATTTTTGAGAGGCTTCAGAATTTTTGTTCCCCCCCCCAAACAGAACAGATCTAACAGACATCATAAAAAATATGCAAAGAAGCGGTATTTATAGATTATATTTTTGTCTGAAATCCGCAAGAGGCAATTTTCCGTAATCCTTTTCCATCTCATTTGGATCGGTCGGATTAATTTGTGTGATTGTCTTTTCAATTTTCACCAACGAACCCCGAACGGGACGGAAGCCGCCATCCGAGTCCGCATCCGAACGCGCATAGCTCGCATCGACGTCCAAGCACCACTCGGCCACATCGTGAAGCCAGCCGCTCCTGCGCTCGACAGCAACATCCTGGTAGCCTGACACCCCGTCTTTGCCGGGATTCACGTTAAACCAGAAATGCGTTGTGTAAGGCTTGTGCGGGAAAGCGATATCTTCCGTAACGCGCGGCAATCCGGAAACTTCGTCCCATTCAACAACGACTCTTCCGTTTCCTTCTGGGACAAGAATTTCTCCAACCGTATCACTTCCAATTAAAAGTTCCCTAACCCAATATTTTTCACCTTGGCCGTTTGTTTCATATTTGCGAGGGTCGCGGCCTTTCGGGACTCGCAAGCCTGTCTCTGTCCACTGCCAGATGTGAACATGAGCCTCGT
>JACQNZ010000003.1 GCA_016202815.1 Candidatus Aenigmatarchaeota archaeon | reverse complement strand
TTCAACAAACCTCTTTCTTTGTTGAATTGAGATATGCCTTGGCGATACAAACTTGCGATATTGAATCCGGCGTTTGCATCGGCATTCTCAACCATTCCACAACCCGTGCAATGGTATTCTTTTTCTTTCCTGCTGTTCTTGCCTATGAGGCCACAATGCCGGCATCCTCGAAAGCTCTGGACTACGATGTTCCACTTGTTTTCTTTTGATACTCCGGCAATTACCTCAGCCAAACGAGCTTTTATTTTGCCGACTAATGATTGTCTTCGGTATTTTGGGCAAAATACAATACTGACGCATTCATCCCACGGATGAAGTTCGTGGGCTTTTTGCTACGTTTCTGTAAATTTATGCGACGTCTATCCCAAGCTTTTTTTCCAGGAATTTCAGCGGCCTTAGGATGAAAAGTATCACGCCCGTCGCGATGATTGCAGTTACGTAGTCTCCTGTTCCTACCAAGACGCCGACAGCGGCCACGCTCCACACGTCAGCTGCGGTTGTCAGGCCGCGCTTTTCGCCCAACTTCGCCTGGTTTATAACGCCACCCCCCAGAAATCCTATGCCCATGATTATGCCCGGAAGTACGCGGGCAAAGTCGGATGCGTTCCCGGAATTTAACCCGACGATCGTGAACAGGCAGGCGCCCAGCGACACCAGCGCCTGCGTCCTTGTGCCGGCCGGGCTTTTGCTAAGGCTCCTTTCCAAGCCCACCAGGGTTCCGAGCGCGGCAGAAAGAAGTATTTTCGTAAGCATGACACTATCAAGGACCATGATTGTAATTGCGCTCCGGGCAATATAACTTTAGGTTGATAGAAACAGACACTGATAGCATGTGTCTGTTTCGGTCTCTCACATTTTCTCCAGCGCGTCGATGCCCACCAAGCCGAAGCATTTTTCCACGGTCGTGGCGAAAGCCTTCACAAGGTTTAACCTAAACGCTTTGGATTTACCCTCGGCCCGAAGCACCGGCGAATCCTGGTAGAACTTGTTGAAAACCGAACAAAGATTGAATGCGTAGCGGCAGATCTCCTGCGTCGACAGGTTTTCTGCGGCCTTGCCCACAACTGCGGGAAAGTCCATCAAAGCCTTCACCATCTCCGATTCCGTATCTGTTATCGCGTCGGGCGCTGCAAGCTTTGGGGGTTTACCGGCCTTTTCCAGAATTTTCAGGGAGCGGGCGTAGGCGTACTGCAGGTACGGCGCAGTGTTGCCGTCCAGGCGCAAAGACTCCCCGGCATCGAAAGTTATCGTGTTCTCCCGCCCTATTTTTATCATCTCATAACGCAGCGCGGACCGCGCTATCTTACGCGCAGTGTCGCGCAGCCATTTCTCCTTTGCCGCACTGTTCCGCTTCTTGGTCTCATCGTACGCCTTTTTTTCCAGCGCGCCAAGAACGTCGTCGACGTTGACGAACAGGCCCTTGCGCCCGGACATGTGCGTTGCCGCATCAACTTCGAAGCCCAGCTGTTCAGCCGTTTTTTTGCTCAAAGTGACGACGCCGTAATCATAATGGTTGTAGTCTATTTTCCTGTTTGCAAGCATGCTTAATGCTGCCGCGACCACGTCCTGGGCGTAGGACTGGCGGACGTCGACTATGGCAACGCTTTTGTCGGCAGAGCCGAAACCGCCTTTTTTCCTTCCTCCGGCTTCGGTTATCCACGTCTTGCCGCCGAACAGCGAATATCCGAACTTGTCTGCTATCAGGCCGTGCTTCCACATCGCGTATGCGATGTCCTTGCCCGTGTACAGGACCGTGCCGTCGGAGCGTGAAATTATCTTGTCCGCGTTTTCCAGCTTTGCAAATTCCGGCCTGTCCGAAAGTTTTAACAGCCAACAACCGGAGTTTTTGCCTTCGGCCTCCTTGTAAACGGCGTTGGCGTCTTTCAGCATCTGGAACGCGCTGTCCCATAGTTTTGAGCGTAAAACAGACGTCTCTTTAACCAGAAGGTCAAAGCTTATCCCCATCCTGAGCAGCGTTTCCAACTGGGCTGAAAGAATCTTTCCAACCACTTTGTCGGCAAGCTTTGACGTGTCGTTGTTGCCGTTTTCTATCGCGCGGATGATTTCGTTGCGTTTGGCCTGCAGGTCCGGGTTAGCTTCATAGACCTTGTTTACCCTGACATACACCTCGTTTCCGCAGTACTGGTCGAATTTCATGGCTGTTTCGGCCGAAATGCCCAATACCTTAAATCCCACAATTATGTCAGCGACCTGTGACCCGCTGTCGTCTATGTAATTTACCTCCTGCACATCGTTGCCAGCGAATTTCAGCATGCGGACTATCGCGTCGCCGAGGCAGGAATTCCGTATGTGGCCGACGTGCAGCGCCTTGTTCGGATTCACTGACGTATGCTCGACTATGACACGCCTTCTGTCAGGTTTCGGCTTTCCGTAGGTTTTTTTCGCGGCTTCCGCGACCACGATCGTGGCGAGTTTTGCGCGGTTAAAGAAAAAATTTATGTAGCCGCCCCTCGCCTCCACTTTCTCGATCAGGGAGTTTTTAGGCAGTTTGACGCTGCCCACGATCTCTTCAGCGATCCTGAACGGCGGTTTTTTTTGCTGTTTTGCGAGCAAAAAACAGATTGTGGTGGCTAAATCCCCGTACGCCCGCTCCGGCGGGGATTCGAACGTGTTTTCTATGTTTTCCAGCGGGATCAGCTTCCTGATCTCGGAATAAATCTCCTTCATGTGAGCAGCCTGCGCGCTAAAAGTTGTTTGCACTCCAGAACTTTTAAACTGAAACTAGCCGGACTTGGGAAAATTAAGTCCGCGGATGACTTCGTTCCTTTCCAGCTCGCTTATGCCAAAAGCCTTTGTAAGGAACTCCACGGCCTTGTCAGAGTCGAAGTGGTTGCAAGAGTAGACGTCGGCCGTGAGATAACCTTTCTCCGGGTAAGTGTGCACGCTTATGTGAGATTCGGCTATCATAACAAAACCGCTTACGCCCCAGTCTTCCGGCTTTTTGTCGCCGTCGTAAGGCATCACGTAAGGTGTTGTGATCTTGTGCATCCCGATTATCTCAGGAAGCTTGTCCAAGACCCTGAAAACTAGGTTCATGTTGCCCAATTTCGCCTTGTCGCAGCCGTAGCCGTCCACGGTAAGATGCAAACCGTATGCGTTTTGCACATCCAACCTTGAACGCTTGCCTGCAAGCGGAACATTTTTTTGATTCATTTTCTTTTCTGCTCTACCAATTTTGTAACACTAATTTAAATATTATTATTGCGTCGCTTGCTTTTAAATTTTTCCTATTTTACGAGCTCGCTGACAAGTTTTTGACTTACAACATCGACGCCGAGCTTGTCCAACAGCTCGCAGACTTTGCAGATTTCACCCGAACAGGGCTCGCCGCAGCTCTCGCATTCGGTTATTTCTACCAGGCCTGCGCGAGACGCGGATTCCCTGATAACGGGTAGCATGGCGTCAAACGTGCGCAGGAAAGAGAATTTTGTTCCTGAATGACGAGATTCGACGTCATTAAGGAAGTCGCGCACCTCAAACCTGATCCCGGAAACGTAAGGACATTCACCCCAATAGTTGCCCGCCCTGGTTATCATGGCGTATAACGCTACCTCTTTTTCCGGGGTGTCGCGCAGCGGCTTGATCCTTGGGACGAATTTATCGCTGCTTTTTAGCGCCGGTTTTGGCCCCATGCGCGCAAGGCGCTTCAGGTCGCCTTTCAGATAGTTTATCAAAACTGCCTGCGCTTCGTCGTCCATGTTGTGGCCGGTGCAGACCTTTGTGGCGCCGAGCTCGCGTGCGGCGCGGTTTAGCAGGTAGCGGCGAAAAACGCCGCAGAACGTGCACGAATTGAGGTTTTTGGTCTTGGCCGCCATCACGTCGTCGATGCTTTTGCCCAAATTATCCTTGAAACGCACCACGTAATGCTCGACTCCCAGCTTTTTCGTGAGCTCTTTCGTGACTTCGAGGCTTTTGTTCCGGTAATTGTCTATGCCCTCGTCAATGCTGACAGCGATTATCCTGATATCCGGCCTGCCGCCGAAGATTTTTTTCATCAGCGCTAGCGAAACGGACGAGTCCTTGCCGCCGCTCAAACCCACGACAATAACCTCGTTTTTACCGACCAGTTCGTGCTCTCGTATCGTCCTTTTAACGCGCTTCTCGAACTGATCCTTAAAACACGTGCTGCAGTACGAATTACCTTCATATTTTCTTGTGTATACCGCCTTTTTGCCGCAGGAGCAGTTATCCACCCGAAACTACCTTCAGAATCTCGACGTAATCGTCTTCCTTTATTTCGCTGTTTTCCGGCACTATTTCATTGTTCACGGAGACAAGAACAATCTCCGGGTTTATTTTCAGCTCCCTTAGAATTTCCGCGACTGTTGATGCCGATGTTTCCATCTCTTTTGCGCCTTCCTGCCACGCAACTTTGACTTTCATAGCGACACTAATATGATAGACAGATTTAAATAAAATACGTGGGCAACTAGAAACATGTCAGCGGACATGTTTCAGTCGGGCGCGTGCCGAGGTCACATAACCAGGTAGTGTACCAGTCTCGAAAACTGGCGGGCGTAAACAGCTAGAAGCATACCATCGGTATGTTTCAGTTGACGAATGCCCATGAGGGTTCAAATCCCTCCCTCGGCGCTTTTATTTTCCGGGTCGGTAAGTCCTGGCTCCCACTCCGGTGTATTTGTCCAGTTCTTTGTCGATTTCGCGTATGTCACTTATGCCTTTTGATTTTACAGAGGCGAGGAATGTGCGGGCTGCCATTGGTGAGATGCGTATCATCCTTAAAACGTCGGCGTAAACGCCTCCCCTGTCAACCCCATACCCGGAAATCATTTTCATAACGTGATAGAAATTTCCTACCGCATCATCGCCGGTATGGTCTGCTACAAGTGCGTTGCGCGCCCTGACCATGTCGTCGGCGAATGCTGATGTTTTCCCGGCCACATCTTCCATCCCCGGATCTTCACCGTACATCTCTGCGATGGTTTTTATCGTCTTTGCCCTGCCGGGTGGATTAGGGGTGCGCTGGCCCTGATATGGGTTTTGTCTTTCCTGTTCCGCAACGCCCATATAAGCGTTCGATGTCCTCCTGATCCTATCTTCGTCCCCGTTTGTTGACCGTATCGAGCGCTGGAATTTTGTTGCCTGTTCCGGATCTGCGGCGTCAAGTTTACCGAGCGCTGCGTAGAATTCCCTCGGAAGCACGCCAAGCGTGGACCCGTGTTTTACAATAGCTATGAACTCTTCGGCCAGCGATACCCTTCTGTTGTCTGCCGGCGTTTCTGTTTCGGCTTTAACTCCGAGCAGACGCATCAGATAAGACACAGCGCCTTTTTCGTCGTCCGGGTGTATCTTTACATTACCAAGCAACCGGCTGACATAATCTGCTGCCGGTTTTTTTGCGTCCGTTTCTGCAACCGGACGCGGCGGCCTAACAGAAACGGGCGCGCCCGGCCGTGGATCCGTAGCAACGTCCCTCACTTCGGGAGCGCGCGGCCTCTGCCGCGGCGTTTGGCGCGTCTCAACTTCCCGTTGGCTTAATTCCGACAAAAGCCTGGCCATTGAAGCGGGATCACCGGCCGCCTTTTCAAGGCCTGTGCTGAATCTTATCATCCTGCCTGTGTCTGACGTGTCCAGCATACCGAGTGCTGCCAGCAGGCCGTTTGATATTGAATTGTCCGCGGACAATTTTTCAACCGCGGAAACAAAAGTTTCGTACGCTCTCACGCGGCTGTAAGAATAGCTTTTCCGGTCTGCCGGTATCTGGCCCAAAATCCTCAGCGCGTGCCTGTGAATTTTATCGCGGTAAACCTCATCCAGGTTTTCCGTTGCCAATTCCAAAAATCGCGTAAACGTAAGTTCCTGCGGAAGTTGGACCTGTGGCCGGGCCGGTGTTTTTGGCTGCTGTACAGTATGCACCGATGCAACTTCAGCATGCCGCTGCGACACAACGCCTGCGCCCTGTTCTGCCGGAATTTTGTGCGGTTGTTGAGCTGCTGGAATCCCGCTGGTTGGTTGTGCTACCGGCTGGCGTATTATCGTGACTGGTTTCTCGGCGGTTGGTTCTTGCGGCGGTTTTTGCGGCTGCTGAACCGTTGCTGTGGGCTGCGATGCTTTTTCCGGGCTTCCGGTGATTACTGCGGCCGCATTTCCAGCTTCTTGCCGCCTGACAAATTTCATTGTTCCTTCCCCGGATTCTACGACTCCCCCCTCTACCGGGTATTCACCGCGCCTGAATTTGTTTATTGTCGTTGTCACAGACGATGGCAAAAATCCGTTCGCCGACGATATCTCACCGGAAGCGCTCACGACTCTGATCTCCTCTCCCGGATGCGATACTATATATTCCATCACCGCAGCCTGCACACTTCCGCCCTGCGCTCGCTTTAATTTTTCGCCGCTTCCGCCGGTTAACGGTTCGCTATGTTCATCGACTGCAGCAGAAATTCCACGCCCCGACGTTTCCGCAAGCTGTGAATCTTTTTTATTCCTTTCCTGCCGGCGGCTATTAAAAATATTTTCCACACCGGTGACAAAATTCAACACGGAAGGATGCAACCTGGCGCGCGCAGCCTGTTCAAGCAATTCCTTTAACGCGGCCTGGTCAGCCTCAGAAAACAATTCCTCTGAAAGTTTTTTGTCAGCAACTACCATCCTGAACCGTCCGGTTAAAAATAACTTACGCTTTTACCGCTGTTTCATATCTTCCAAGTTCCGCATAAACTTTTTCAGGCGACAGCTGTTCCGCTCCTAAAGCCCACGCCATAAACTGCTCCGCTGCTTTCCTGTCGCGCGCGGCCAGCACCAAGAACTGGTTGTGCGCACGCCCCATATAATTTCCTTCGGCGGGTATTCTCTTTACGGTTTCGTAAAAATCATCCACCCTTTCCGGGCGCATGTTTTTCCTCGCATCCAGCACGCGCGGCTCCAAGCCGATGCGGTCGCCGACAAGGTCGCGCAGGTTGGGAAATTCCTCGTAAACCTGTTCCATAGATTCCACGACAGAAGCGTATTGTCGTCCGTTGCCTCTGCCATTACGACGCAGCGGATCCGATGCGCCATTTGGCTGCGCCGGAATTTTTTCAACGCGAACCTTTCCGTCTTCGGTGCGTCTTAACGCATAACCTTCCACGGTGTAACTGCGGCCAATGTTGTCCACGCCATCGACGAACCATTTCCAATAATTTCCAAGTGTGCTGGGCTTTTCGTCAGGGAACGCGGCAAAAAATTCGCTGCGCGTTATTTCGCGGCTTTCCATGCCGGCAAAATATCCCCTTATGCGCGGTATTAGAGGCTCTGCCTTTTCGCCCCGTTCTAAACGCTGCGCAATTCTGACGCCTCTTTCCGTGAGCTTTCGCCCGCCCCGTTCAACGTATCCTCTCGCTCTCAATCCGGACACGGTCGCAGCGATCCTGTCCTTCGCAATACCTGTGTACGCCTCCGCGGCAGCGTCTGGCGCATCAGGTTTTGTGTAAAGGAACAACAGCAGGCGGTCGGATCTTCCTCTGGGCTTCGGCGCGTCGGGCATCCTGGTGTCTGCGACTGTTTTCGATATGACTATCTCTCCCCTGCTCCCGGACGCCTTGTATTCGGCGCCGCCATCCGCGGGAAGCTTCACTCCCCCGTTCTTTATCAGGCCCAGCAGAGCCCTCATTGAATCCGGTCTGGCGTCGGGAAAGCGTTCCATGACATCGGCATAGCGCATGGTTTTGCCGGACTCCTGCAACAAAAATGAGACAACCCGCATCGTGAGGCTTTGGCCTCCTGTTTCGCCGCCCGGTTTTTGTCCAGCCGCATTCACAGCCTTCTCCATCCCGTTGGCCGGTTGCTGCGATGTTGTGTTTGGCTCCAGAACGTTGTCCAGTTTTTTTAGAAGCATGTGGACCGACCACGGTATCGATGCCGTCGGATCCTTTGACATATCCTCGTAAAGCGCATCGCGCGCGGCGCGCAGCTGTCCAAAAGCAGAGCCGGATGTTTCGGTTAAACCAGACTCGTCGCCGCTCGCAGCCGGGTTGGCCATAATTAACTCTGTTCCGAAAAACTTAAAAATGGCGTTTTGCGCGGCGAGCTATTAAGCTTTTGTTAACCGAAGCATACCGTATAGTGTACCGGTATGCTTCCAGCTATTTCGACGCCCAGAACTCCTTGACTATTTCCGCAGAGATGCGCGTTATGATGCGCTCGGGAACAAAAACCTCTAACGATACCGTCTTGTCGTACTTTATTTTTTTCAGGTCTTTTACCGTTTTGCGAAAATCGATTTTTGCAACGCCCACGGGCAGGTGTTCGTCGGCCTTTCCGTGATTATCGTGCATGTGGATATGCTCTATCCGCCTGCCGAATTTTTTTATGTGCGCAGAAACTGATTTCATCCCGCCGGCGATAAACGCGTGGCCTATGTCCAAATTAACGCCCAGGCCCTTTACCCTGGACACTATCTTATCAAAATCCTTCAATGACGACATTTCCGTCGTGTTTTCCAGCATGACTGCCATGCCGTCGGCATAATTGACAAGGTTTTTCATGCTTTCAACGTAATTGCCTATGATTTCCTTCCGCGTGGATTTGTCAGACAGGAGCATGCTTTGCGAGTGTGCGTGGAACGTTATTTTTTGTATGTCGACTTTCCTGCCGGCGTCCACTGTTTTCCTGCACTCTTCCAGCCACGCGTTGCGCACGATCTCATGCGGGCTGCCCAAATCTATCCACCACGCCGCGTGGCCGAGCGCGAAAATCTTGCGCCCCTCTATGATCCTGTTTATCTTCGGCGCGTTTTTCCAGATTATTCTCGGCGCGCCGCCCGGCTCCTCTATCCCTATTTCCACGAAATCAAAGCCAAGCGCGGCGATTTCCTTTATCTCCTGCACAACGTCCACGGACGGGTTTGTCGTTGTGCCGAATTTCGGAAGCAATGTCATTAAATTAGTTCTTCTGAAGGCAATTTAAATAGAGGCTTACAAAACGGTTTGCGTAACAGATAGAAACATATGCTTTTGGTATGCATATGATTCATGCAGCGACTGAAACAGGTTCATACTGACAGAACCTGTTTCCAGCTAGTCGCAGACTGACGCATATCAAGGATATGCTTCCAGTTAAAACGGGCCTATGGTCTAGTGGTTAGGACGTCGCGTTCACATCGCGGAGATCGCCGGTTCGAATCCGGCTGGGCCCATACGACCTTTGCCGGTTTTGTCAACAGGCAAAACTGTAACGGCAAGTTTCGCTTGCCTGGTCTTAAAAAGAAAGCCCGACCAGAGAACGGTTACCAAACACGGATTATAACTTACTCGACAAACTCATTTTTGTCGACGCGATTTCCTCGCCGTTTTCCGCGTCAAATACCGCAGAGACCACGGAAAAGTTTTTCAGGAATATGTTTACCTGCCATGTGGGCCCGTTCTCGGCTTTTGAATTCGTTGACATGCGCAGCACAAGAACAACGCGCGATATTGCTTCGTCGGGCGCTTTGGAGCCGCATTTTCTCATGGCCTCTTCAGCGGTCATCGAGATTTTACCGGCTTCCAGCGGGATTATTTCGGTTTCTTTCATGGGCGGCGACAGGCCCGCGAACTCGAGCCGGCTTTCGTCGACGTTGAATGAGGCAAGCTCGTTCCTCAACTTATGGTAAAAGTTCACAATAGTAGAATGCGGCGGCGCCGACAAGGAACGCGCCATATACATGAAAGACGAAAGGAAAAATCCCTCCTTTTCCAGTTCCAGGACCTTTTCGCTGCCTTCAATAAGGCTTTTTATCTTTGGTATATCCATTTAGACCACGCGCCCGATAATTGAAGCATATCGTATATTGTATCGATATGCTTCGGATGTTAGAATGCTTCCAGCTTAATACTTCAAACAGGCAGATAAATAAAGCATGCGGAGCTAGAAGCATGTGCATACAAACAGCACATGCTTCCAGTTAAAACGGGCCTATGGTCTAGTGGTTAGGACGTCGCGTTTACACCGCGAAGATCGCTGGTTCGAATCCGGCTGGGCCCACTTGATCGGCTAAAGCATACCGTATAGTGTACCGGTATGCTTCGGCAGATGACTGAAATAGGCACATACCAAAGGTGTCTGTTTCAGTTTTCAACAGTAGACTGAAACATATGCATACCAAAAGCATATGTTTCTAGTTAAAACGGGCCGGTAGATCAACGGTAGATCGCCACATTGGCAGGAACTTTTCCAAAAAGTTCCATCGAAATAGAATGGCAGAAGTTCGCCAGATTTGTGGAGGCTTCGGGTTCGAATCCCGACCGGTCCATCCAAGCCTTTCTTTAGAAAAGAAAGCCTTGAGGGAAAGAAACTCACTTGAAAAAGTTCTTTAATTACCAAAAGAAATTTCTGATGCCCGATGACGACACCCCATGGGCGGACCGAGGGCGCTTTTTTTGGGTTTTTCCAAAGGGGCCGCAAAGGCCTATTTTAAAGCCTGAAAGCGGACATATTAAATAGGTAAAATTATGGAAAGTTTTGCTGTCCTGCTCATTGCCGCGGTCCTGTTCCTTGGTTTTTTGTTCCTGGGAACGTACTTGCTGGACATCCAGTATTACGGGCCTGCGAGCAAACGACCAACGGCGGTTCGTATCGATCTAACGTCGTTCCCGCAGTTCTTTTTAGGGTTCACGACAGAGGACAAGGCGAGGGCCATAAGTTATGACGATTTTGCGCTGGGCACAGAATCAACCATGAAAGTCAAAGAGGTCCTTGAACAGGAAATCTCAGAAGGGCTGTTTTCAAAAAGCGGGCTTTCAATGGCTGTCGCACTTGACCCGTCAACGGTTTCGGACGCTGCGGGCGCGGCTGTTTCTTTTGAAGTCGTTAACACGAACAATTATGGAAACCTTGCCGTAATCTGGAACGGCAAGGAGTATTACAGCGACAAACCGCCTGCCGGCAAGATAACTGTAAAGCTGCCAAAGGCGTCCCTGAAAAACGAAAACACGTTTGCCATAAAATCAACAGGGCCTGGCGCGCGCTTCTGGGCGTCTTCCGTCTACTCGCTCAGACATGTCAGGTTGGACGTTGTCACAGTGTCAAAAAGGACGCTTTTCCTTGAAGTTTTTCCTGAAGAAATACCTGTGTGGAGCGCCGGCGTGTTAAATTTCCGCAGGTCAGACTACTCGACGCAGAACGGCGTGATAAAAGCGTACGTTAACGGGAAGCTCGTGTACAACAGCTTCCCCAACGAGGCTGATAAAATCGAAATAGGTCCGGCTGAAATACGGCCGGGCACCAATTTGATAAGGTTTGAATCAGAAGGCGGCGTGTTCAGCCTGAAAAATGTTTTCCTTAACGTATTCCTTTGGAAGAACAGGACGACCGGTGTCACGAAATCATTCATACTGAATGCCGACGACCTTGTGCTCCTTAACAGGAGCGGATACTCCGGCGTCGTGCAGATAAAACTGGGCGAAGTGCTGAAAGCCGCGCCCCTGGAAATAAGGTTCAACAACGGCAAAGCGGCGAAATCCGTGTTCATAACAGAGTTAAAGGATCGAATAAACGCGACATTCGGACACGACCAGGTGTCGGAAGGCAACAACACGCTAACCTTTGCAACGGACGGCTCTATGCGCGTCGATTCTGTAGACGTCTTCGTACAGGGTAGATAACTTGTCCGAGAAAGAAGACAACGAAAAACGGGCAAGGATGATATCCAGCAGGAACAACATTCCCGCGCCGCCTGCGCCGGCGCCTGTTGAAACCCCGTGGAAAAAAATACTTTACCGGTTCGCGCTTGTCCTGGTCTATTTTGTAACAATCTCATTTTTCAAATTCTGGACCTTCGGCTTGCTATGGGTAATATTTTTTTCTTTTATCGGACTTTACATTTTCGCGTCCGGGCCTTCCGAGACGACCGAGGTTGTAACATGGGCTGTGATAATTGTCGTCTTGTTTGGCGGATCCATGTGGCTGCTTACGGCCAGCCCGTGGCGCGGGACGATAACCGCTTACGTCAACTCATTCGCTACAGGCTTCAACAAAATCGCCGAGGCTGTTGGCAATCTTGGAGTACAGCTTGACTGTTCGCTGCCGTCAAATGTGTTCCTGGAAAGGTGCACAAAGGCCCCGGATGCGGGCGTGACGCAGCAGACAAGGAAAGGGCTTGAAATAACCACGCTCTCATCTGAGACGTCCGTGGCTGTAGGCAAAGCCGCGAGACTATTCGCGGCGATAAGGAACGATGGCGAGTCTGATGCAACTGTGAAAGCCGCGAGAATGTACGGCGGCGCGGGAAAGAATTTCAGGCTCGCTACCAATGTGCAATGCGCGGGTTGCGCAATCGGCGTAACTAATGAAAAAATATCGAAAAATTCGAGGCGCGAACTGACAGCGGACATCGCGGTTCCGTGCGACAAGATACCCTCATATCCGTACAGCTTTAACATGGAATACGAGTACAGCGTCGGCGCTTCGATGCCTGTTGACGTTTTAAATTCTATGGAATACGACGCGAAAATCGCTGACAAAGAGGCGTTCCTGACGCAGCCTGCGGCAGATTCGTCAAGCGGGCCTGTCAGGGCGAGCATATCGGTCGGCGTTGAAGGAAAACAGCCTGTAAAGGGGGGCACGAAAAACATACTTTTTGCCAAGCTCACCAACCTGGATTCAGGCGAGTTCACGCTAAACAACGCGCAAATAGCCGTACGCTACAATTTAACCCACAACTTCTCGCTTTCCGGATGCAAATTAAACGGCGTGCCTGTTGACAATCCGACTTACATCACAGACCCGTCGAGAAGGCGCTATTCCACGGAAAAATTCGTTTCTTTGAGCTGCGACATGGGTGTTGCGGACGTCGAAGGCCAGAAAAGATACATCTCAACTGTGGACGCCAGCTATACCTATAACACAACAAGGTCTGCGAACATGGAACTTGACCAGTCAGGTTATGCGGAATGCAGCGCCTCACCAACAACTACGTCAACGACAGTGTCACCACCGTCACCGCCTTCTGCGTAATTAAATGCGTATGCGCCAGTCTGCTATGCCGGCACGGAAAGCCTTAGCGTGTCGCGCAAACCCGGGGCCAGGCCGAGTATGAGTACCAGCACCTTGAAGAACGTCCTTAGGTTCTTGTCTTCTATTTCCCTGTCAAACGCATACAGCACAAAACCTATTACAACGAGTTTCAGGGGAAACATGACAATGGGGCCAAAGATATCCATCAGGAATGTCGGCAGGAAATGCTGCTCACTGTAGCCGAAAAACGATATAGACACGAACGTCGAAGACGCGTCAAGCATGTGCGCTGATAAAATGGAAAAATTTTCCTTTGATAACAGGTTTGGAAGCTTTTTGCGGATTATGTACAGCGCCAACACTGATGCTGTGAATGAAAAAATTATGTATGCAAGCCCTGTGAAATTTTGCGCGCGCGACAGGATGAACAACATTATCGCCGCGGACGGCACCAGAGTTAAAGATGACAGCGTTTTCCAATACTCAAGGCCCGTGCGTTTTTGCACAAGCAGCGAAGCGGGGAACAAAACCAAAAAAAGCCCGTACATCCACACCTGGATCAGCGGCGTGACTAAAAGGTCGCTTGATACTATTTTCATGTCTTCCAATACATGAATGCTTGACGCGAAAACCGTGAACGACGCGAACGCAAGAGCGAATTTTGCGTCCATCTTAACGCGGTTTTTCAGCACTTTTTCGTACAACAGATAAGAGACGAGGAAAAGCACAGCGGCGTACGTTATTGTGTTCACCGGGTTGTATTGTCCTGTCCTGTTGACAAGCGGGCTGATGAAATACGCGTTGATGAAATCCCCGGACGGCATGATTTAATATTTAAACGCCGAACTTATTATGATGAAAGCCGGCCTTCTTTTCGCCGCGATTGCGGTTGTTGTAATTGTTTCCGGATGCAACGATAATCCGGACATTCCGCAGGCAAAAAACAACGATGTTGTTGTGCTGGAGAACGTCGAGGCTGTGCCGAACGAAGTCAGGCCGGAAAGAAGCTTTGTGCTAAGCGGGTTCGTGGCAAACAAAGCCACGACAAAAATGAACGGGGTGCGCGTTGAGCTGGCGGATTACTGTTCGTCTGTTTTCGATGTCGTGAAGACGTCATGCGCGCTTTCGTCATCGGACGGCTACGACGGCTGCACATTCAACCTGAACCTGGACGCGAGCAGCAAATTCCAATGGAGTTTCAAATCGCCTCCGCCAGAAAGGACGGCAGGGCGGGATTTCGACTGCAATATGGCCGTGAAAACGACCTTTTCCTACACTGCCCACGGGTCTGTTGGTGCCATCCTTGCCAATGACGCGGAAATAGCAGCCCGTGAAACCGGGCCAACGCCGGTTACAGGGGACGGGCCGGTCAAGATTTACATGACTGTTGAGACGGCCCAGCCAATCGGCCGCGGCGAAACGTTTGACGTCAAGATTATCCTGAAGGACGAAGGCGGCGGAGAGTTGGAATCGCCGATAGCCAGGGACAAGTTCAGATATTCAACAGCCGAAGGGATTTCCGGAAAATGCGACGTCCCACAGACAATAACGATAACCAAGGCAAAACGCGAGTCGGATCCGATTTTCTGCTCATTTACGACACCAAACACGCTGCCTCCAAGAGTTACGAAGTTCGTGACCGCAGACGCAGATTATTCGTACAAGTCCACAAGCACAGTTCCTGTAAAATTAACCGTAACCAAGCAAAATTAACGTTTAAATAAACGCGCGTGGAAACAATATATTACGGGTAAAAATAACCTTTTCTGAAAAGGTTAACCGAATGAGCTTTTCAAAAAAGCTCAACCAAAAGAGAATGGCAAGATGAGACTGGCTTTATTGGGAATAATTCTGGCTGTCATAGTTTCCGGCTGCAGCGATACCGGGGGCGGATCATCCGGCGGGAGCACGGGCGGCTCTGTTGCCATAAAATCATTCTCTGCTGATGAAACGGCGCTCCAGGGAAATGACAGGGCGTCGCTGTCTGCGGAAATAGTTAACACAGGCGATTCAAAGGCGACTTCTGTAAAAATACAATTATTGGACCTTGATGTCGTGTGCGCGCAGCCCGGAACCGGATGCGATGCAACGGAAACGCAATGGGGCATAACAACAGGCAAAAAAAGCGACACAATCAGCGACCTCAGGATAAACACGCCCGGTGAGGAGGCCATACCAAAACAATACAGTTGGCGTGTGCAGGCTCCCAAATTACCGGCAAATTTGAAACAGAGCTATCAAGCCACTGCGCGAGTCTCGTTTGGCTATTCAACCACAGCAGTGAAGCAGATAAAACTCGTCACGTTATCAGAGTACCAACGACTGAAGACACAGGGACAGACGCTGCCCGTAACTACGTCGCAGCCGTCGAATGGGCCGTTAAAGATCGATGTGCGTGTCAGCGAGCCTGTCCGCATTGAAGATTCATCGACCACGTTCATGATGGTTGTGGAAGCCACAAACCTTGCCAACGGCAATACGTTCCTTGGTGCTGACCCGAACGACGTCACGCAGTGGAACAGGGCAAGCCTGAAAGTGACGATGCCTACAGGCTTGGCCATGGTTGATACTACAGGCGACTGCGCTTCGATAGTTTCGGCCGGTTCGCTTGCAGTGGACCTTTCAAAGGGCAAATCTTACAAGATCGCGTGCGAGGTCAAGACAACCTCCAATGTGGTCGTGTCTATTGACAAGACCGTTTCCGTTAAGGCGGATTACGGCTACTTCGCTGACGCGAAGTTATCGCAGGCCATGGAAGTCACAGGAAAGGCAAGCTATGTGGTTGTGGCTCCGGGCCAGACAACTACAACAGTGGCTGCGGGTTCTGGTGGCGCGACTCCTACGACGGACACGGAAGCGCCGGCTGCGATTTCAAGCGCAACATTCTCCATATCGCCGGCCATCAGGGACACGAACACCAACGGGAAGTTCATAGTGCCGTCCATATCGTTCGTGCAGCCTTCCGACAATACGGGCGTGGCGAGTTTTGACATAATCGTGGACAAGACCCAGCCGACAAGCGACTGCGGCAACTGCGCTGCGCTTGCCAGGATAACCTCGCCTGCGGCAAAGAGCACGGGCGATGTGATAGTTACCGGGCAAATAAACAACCTTGACCAGCAATCCACGTATTATGTTACGGTAAGGGCGAAGGACGCTGCCGGCAATGTCGGGCCTGTCATCACAAAATCCGTGCAAACAGGTCAATACTGACCAAGCCTTATTTTGTAAACTCTCCAAGGTCTTTCTGGCCTGATTTCTGGGTTTCTGCCACGCCTTCGAACAACGGCACGCCGTAAACGCCATCGTAGCCCGGTTTGAATTTTAACCCGCCATTGCGCGATTTTATTATCGCGTTAGCGATTTTTTCGTGCGTGACCTTTGTTAATTCGTCTCCAGGCACGTTCATTAAAACATCCAGTTCCGTCCCGAAGCGCGAGATTATTTTGTCGTGTTCTTCGGTGACTTTTTTCGAATATAACGCATTCACGCCTGTTACGTGCGAAATTATTTCATATAACGGTAACAGCGTCTTGAATGGTATTGCGCCTTCCGGAACAAAACCGGCAGGCCTATCTGCGAGCTGCTCAACACGGCTTAACACACCAATCGTTAACTTTTGCTTGCAGCGCGGGCAAATGCCGCTTAATTTTTTCGTTTCTTCCGGCTCGAACGCAATGTTGCAGTCGCGGTGGCCGTCCAGATGATATTTGCCGTAATTCGGATCGCATTCTATGGTGTATAAAAATTTCTCCTTGTCCTTGTTTTTGATGGCGCCGAAAATTCTTCCGTATGTTGGAGTTTCCATTTCGAAAACGTTCGCCTCCCTTCCTAAACGCCACGGCCACGGTGAATGCGCATCAGAATTGGAAACCAGGGCGAATTCGTCCAGACTTGAAATGCGCCAGTTCATTGACGGGTCGCTGCTCAAACCGGTTTCAATCGCGAAAATATGTTTTGTCTGATCCTGGAAACATTCCTCAACAGAATCGAAGCCGGATTTTGAACCGAACACACTAAACCACGGGGTCCATATGTGGGCTGGTATGATAAACGTGTCTTTTGACACCGACACCATCAGCTCTGTAAATTCCGGGCATGTTATGTTTGTCAATATCGGGCGGCCGTCTGCCGACAAATTTCCGTACCTGCCTAATTTTTCATTTATCTGGTCCACTATTTCGAAACTTGGCGCAAATATCATGTTGTGTATTTTTTTTGAAACGCCATTTACATAGTAAATCAGCGAAACTTCCGATGTCAGCATAAAAATTGTCTTTGTTTTGTTGTCGGTGAATAACTGGCTGTTTTCGATTTCTTTCAACGAAGATTTCAAATCTTCCAGATGTTTCGGGTGCGTGAAATCGCCTGTGCCAAGCAAGTTTAATCCTTTCGTTTCCGCGAACTTTCCGAGCGTGTGTATGTTCATCTGCGGCGAAGTTGCGCGGCTGTATTTTGAATGTATCTGCAGATCTGCGATTAATTGCATAGACATACTTCTTATGTCAAAGTAAAAAATGAGTGGGCCCGACCGGATGATCGGCTGACACACACAATGTGTGTGTCGGTCAGCTTTCGAACCGGCGACCGTGCCGTTGAATATTTTAATTTCAATTACGGCGTCTACGCAGCTTAGTTACGCAAGCAGATTCAGACTGACGTATGCATAGCATACGTCGGTTTTCCATGCTTGCGGGCCTTATAAGACCGTCGCTCTACCAAGCTGAGCTACAGGCCCACTTCGTCGACTGAAGCATACCGGATAGCTGGAAGCATATCGTATACTGTATCGATATGCTTCAGTTTATGACGGTATGCTTCGGTTTACGATGCGTCTGTTTCTAGTTACTACGACTGAAACAGGCATTATTTTGTATGTGCCTGTTTCTAGCTAGCACGCTTTAATGAATTTCCGGCGCAAGCTTAAAAAGAAGACCCATCATCTCAATGGTATGAAACAGGGCGTAATCGGTTCTGTTGAAAAGGAGTTTGAAGACGCGGATTACCGGATAGCGGCTGCGAAAGGGCTGTTTGACATGGTCGCCGCCGGCGAGAACCCGATGACTGTCAAGATATTAACTAACGTAGACTCGGTTACAAAGAGCGGGGCGTTCCGCCTGTCTGCCGCTGCATCTTCTTTGGATACGACCCCGGTTTTCGTGGGCGTGAAAACAAGGAAAGGCGCTATGGAAAACTGCGTTTACACAAGGTTCGGTGTGCCCGCTGTTTCGCTGCTCGGGCTGCGCGAGATCCTGCAGAACAGGACGCTGAATTACGCGGAAAGGGGCGGACCGGTTGTTTATATCGACGGCGAAAAAATGAGGCAGCGGCGCGAAGCGCTCGGGCTATCGCTGGGCGCGGTTTCGCGCAGCGTTGGCGTGTCGCGCAAATCCATCTCAGAGTATGAAAAAGGCGGGAGGGCGCGGCCCGAGGTCGTGGAGAAAATAGAAAATACGCTGAAGGCCAGGATTACGAAAAACGACCTGTTTCCTGAAATTACCAGCAATTATGCCGGGCGGGCGCGCGGGCTTGAGGCTTTCGTGGATAAAAAATTAAAATCCCTGGGCTTTGACACAATGAGGATTTCAAGATCGGTTTTCAACATTGCGGCACGCAGGGACGAGGTCATACTTGCGAACGTTTCTGAAAACACGAGAAACCTGAGAAAAAATGCGTCCATGCTGCACGGCATATCCGAGATTACCAACAGGCGGGCCGTTTTCGTTTCCGCAAGGTTTTCAAAAAGCAGCGTCGGGGGGCTGCCGGTAATAACACGTGACGAGCTGGACGCAGTTGATGAGATAGAGGATTTTGAGGAAATGGTCGGGGAGAAGAACGGGTTATAGAAGTCCGACCGGAAAAAGTTTAAATGTTAATATTGCCCGTATATCTGTGATCAGGATGTCAATATTCAAACGTGTTGCGCCATATTTGACGGCTGGATTGTCGTTGGCAGTACTTGCGGCTTGCAAGCCTTCCGAAGAAATAAATCCATACAGGCAAAGGCTAACGGCTACGGTAATCGTCAACCAAATGAATGAAAAAAAAGAAGTTCGCGACCGCTGCCCCGGACTCCGCTTGCCTGTCAGCGAAGAAACGGCCAATGGTTTAGTCGGTGGCACAGTTTTTAGCCTTGGCGGGTGGGGTTATGTCAATGACGGCGTCCCTACTCATCTGGAGTTCCGGGCGTACAAACCAGGTGCAGGAGAAGGCCAAGAAACCGGCAATGCCTATGTTTATTTAGACGGCCACGTTAGTCCGGAAGACCTTCCCCCGGATTTCAGAGAACCTTCTTATCCTGACGGGGTAAACCTGATTATCGACCGCATAAAGGGTTCCTGCGGGGATGACTCTGGAAACACTGTCCCTGTTGAATCGGTCGCTGCGGGAACGATTCGTGAAATCACAATCCGTGCTAAAAAATAAGCTTCTTTTGGGCAACCGCGTTCTGTCTTAAATACGGTTGTTTTGGATAAAACGACGGTTTTGTCAAGAACGGTTGCTGATTGTTATTCGTAAAGTATGTGATCTAGTGCGAAGTGATTAAACTATGAAAGCCAACAAAGATAGACTTAAATAATATACATTTAATTATTAACAATAAGGTTAGTTTCATGGACAGTGTTGGCAGACTTAAACAGCTTTTAGAAAATGGCATCAGATTACATGGAGGGTCTGGAGGGTATGAACACGCCGATCGTGAATTATTAGGAATTTTTCCAGATGGGGCAAAAGAGTACGTTAATCATGGTAGCCCAATAAAGAACACACATAAAGATGGCGACATGTATTCAAGGATGATAGATATTTTAAAAAAAGAAGGCATTGATATAGAAAAATTGCCAATCAAATCGCAAATCCACATCGATGTACATACTTTAGAAATGGTGGACGGCAAAACTTATCATTTTTACACCCCCTCCAGAAGCTATCTTAGAAATAAACAATGACGATTTTAATTTCACATTTCTGTTTTTCTCAACAACCCCATCCACCTGTTTCGTCCAAGCTGTAAATCTATGCCTGCTGATGCTGCTGGTGTCGCTCCTAATGTTGTGTGGGGTCGTATGAAGTTGTAGTAGTTCCTAAAACCAGTCGAGAAGACCTGTTCTCTGCCCTTAAAGCCCCTCATGGTCTTATCCCTCTGCCTGAACGTGCCGTGAAACCGCTCTACGAGGTTGTTGTCAGGCTTCTTGCGGATAGTTTCCAGCCTGATGTGCTGAACGCCTTTTAGCCAATATTTGTGGGTGTGGTATTCGTCCTTCAAAGCCTGTTCGTAGCTGTTCAAACCGTCCGTAACCACGAACTTCGGGACTGTTCCGGCGATCTCTTTAGCCAGTCTTAAAATCTGGCTCGCCTCGCCTATTGTCCGTCCGTTGGTTACGTTGTTAGCTATCAAAATCGGGTCTTCTCGTCAACCATGTTCCAGACCCACTTTTCTCTGCCTTCGGACTTGATAGCCTGCTCGTCCAAATGCCACGCCTCGCTTAATCTCGGTTTTAGGTCTTTGGTGTAGTCGTTGATCTTCTCTGTGAACTTGGCTATCCATTGTCTGACTGTTTCATGGCTGACGACAACGCCGTAGAACTGCTTTAACGTATCCGCTATCTCACGCAATGACAATCCCTTGAAATACAAATCCATAGCCAGCGTTGCTATCTTGCTGTCAACACTCAACCTTGCGAAAACGCTGTCTTTGATAAACGTCTTTTTGCAGTCGAGACATTGAAACCTCTGCTTAACGCCGTTGGCCGTTTTCCTGTTGCCGTTCTTTTTGACGTTAATGGATTTGCAGTATTCGCATTTCGCCTTGTCTTCGTCCGCAAATGGTATTATCGTATCGTCAACCTTTGTTCTCATTTTTAGTAAAAATTCAACGGCGTGGACGTGCTTGCATTTCACTTTTCTGTGCTTGAAATCTGGGCATTCGCACGACCAGCCCTTCCTAAGCTTAACCTTGTATTTCCTATCCGAGTTCTGCGAAGGGACTAAGAACGTTTCCTCGTCAACTATGATAGGCGTGTCGCCTTTGGCTATGATAGCGTAGCCCCTGATCTTCCGCTCGTCTTTTTTGGGTTGCCTATTTGTTAACATCATGTTAACTATTATGTATACTTAACTATTTAAATTCATGTTAACAATACTTTAACATGGAAACGAGCGACACGATTGAGAAAGGCTTGACCGTTACCATAAGGGACAGGGTTAAGAACAGGTCGAAGTCGTTTACGGTTTACACGGACGACATGGAGAAGCTGTATAGGGTTTTGAAAGAAGCGGTTGAGAAAGCTAGATAATTTATTTTTTAAGGACTACTTGAACAAACAGTAACATAAGTACGCCTACGATAATCATTACGAAATATGGGTCTTTTAACCATGTCATAATTACCTGAATAATATCTACAATAGTCATTTTTTACCTCTTTCCAACGAATGTATGATTCTAATGTCCGTCCTAACCTTGTCTAATATCTGGATATATGATGATAAAAGAAGTATCAGGAGTGTTATGAAAAGAAACGTTAAAACTGATAAATTAAATCCCGCTGGGTTGGTGCTTGACGCCGAGCTATTACTTAGATAAATTGTAAGTGCGACAAAGGCAGAAAAAGTTCCTGCCAACATTACCCTAAACATTTCGATTATTTCTTTATGCTTCATTTCTCGTTCTTTTTCTGAAAAGAACAGCGGTTTATTACAACTATTGCATCTTATGTCTGCAAAGGCAGTCATTTCTCCGTATAATTTTCTGGATAATGTAGGCAAATGTTGCATTGATATTATCACAGGCTTACCTCCACAGAACGGACATTTGAATTTAAGATTTGTCTTTTGCTTGTATTTTTCAAAGAAAAAACGTTTGATACTGCTCCATGATGGTAAATTAAAACATCCCTTGAAAACCATAGTTTAATTTTGTCTGTACACATAAAAACAACCGTTCCTGACAGTCTTTGTAGCAACCGAAAACCTGACAATACCGCGAACCGATAGCTTTTTATATACGCGGTTTCACATAATTTTTGTGATTACAAACTTCACCGAAGTTTGGTCAGGTTTTTACTGGAGGATGGTTTGATATGGTAAATGCAACAATGGGCCAGATTGGCGGACAGCCTGTTTTAATTTTGCCCGAGGGCGCGCTGCGATCGACGGGAAAAGACGCACAGCGAAACAACATTGCCGCGGCCAAAGCCGTCGGCGATGCGATACGAACCACGCTCGGACCCCGCGGAATGGACAAAATGCTCGTCGATTCGCTGGGCGATGTCGTGATCAGCAACGACGGCGCAACGATTCTCGGTGAAATGGAAATAGAGCATCCCGCTGCGAAGATGATGGTTGAGATATCAAAGACGCAGGACGAGGAAGTCGGCGACGGCACGACAACTGTTGTTGTTTTGGCCGGCACGATGTTGAAGAATGCCGAAGGGCTTTTGGACCAGGAAGTCCATCCGACTGTTATAACGAAAGGTTACCGGGCTGCCAAAGAAAAATCTATTGAGGTTATCAAGAGCCTTTCGAAATCAATTTCTATAAATGACGAGGAAAAGCTGGTGCAAATTGCGACAACTGCGATGAGCAGCAAGGCCGTCGGCGAAAGCCCGGAAAAACTTGCGCGCGTCATTGTGCAGGCTGTGAAGGAAATTTCAGAAACTGCAGACGGCAAAACAATAATCGATGTTGAGAACGTCAAGCTTGAGAAACGGCAGGGCGGAAGCATAACCGACACCGAACTTATCAAAGGCATAGTTATTGACAAAGAGGTTGTTCATCCGTCAATGCCGAAAAAGGCTGAGAACGCGAAGATAGCGCTGCTCGATGCGGCATTGGAAGTCAAAGAACTTGAGACGGACGCCGAGATAAGGATAACGTCGCCTGAACAGATGCAATCATTTTTGGCTGAAGAAGAGCGCATGCTCAAGGACATGGTTGAAAAGATTTCCGCCTCGGGCGCGAACGTTGTTTTTTCGCAGAAAGGCATTGACGACGCGGCGCAGCATTACATGGCCAAGAAAGGAATATTGTCTGCGCGACGCGTGAAAAAGTCCGACATGGACAAGCTCGCAAGGGCGACGGGCGCAAAGGTCACGTCGAACATCAATGATCTGGGTGCGGGCGACCTTGGGTTCGCAGGCCTGGTCGAAGAGAAAAAAGTCGCGGGCGAGCAGATGGTTTTTGTGCAGAAGTGCAAGGACCCGAAGGCTGTAACGGTTTTGATACGCGGCGGATCCGAACACATTGTGGATGAAGTCGAGCGCGCTGTCAATGACGCGATAAAAGGCGTCGCAGCCGCGGTTGAGATGGGAAAGTATGTCGCAGGCGGCGGCGCCCCTGAAGCCGAAGTTGCAAGGCAGCTCCGCAAATTTGCGGAAAGTTTTCCCGGGCGCGAGCAGCTTGCAATCAATGCGTTCGCAGATGCGATGGAAGTCATTCCGCGCACGCTTGCAGAAAACGCGGGCTTGGACACGATTGACATGTTGGTAAAGCTTCGCGCAGAGCACGACGCAGGAAACGCGGCGGCAGGGGTCGATGTTTTGAACGGAAGGATAAGCGATATGGAGAAATTAAACGTCATCGACCCGCTGAAAACAAAAATACAGGCCATAAGCTCTGCTTCCGAGGCCGCGGAAATGATATTGAGAATAGACGATGTGATTTCAGCGAGCAAACTGAACAAAGGCGGCGGCATGCCGCCGGGCGGAATGCCCGACATGGGCGGGGAAATGTAACCTGCCGCTTAAAGCTTTTTAAAGGTGAAAAGCGAATTCTAGATTAATGAGCGAAGCATCTGATTCTGAAGAGTATGAAATAATGCCAATGACGCCCCTGAGAAGGCTTGAGCGCAGGCTGGACCAGATAGAGGGCGGCACAACCACAAAAGAAATCAACAAGCTTGTTGACGAAATGATAGAACTGATCAAAGCCAACCAGCAGATTGTTGACGACCTGGTGCGGGCGAATCTGGATCTGCGGAACGAGATTTCAAGGATACCGTCGAAGATAGACGAGCTGATGGGAACGCTTAACGAGTTCGTGTCATTGTTAAAAGCGGCGTCGCAGGAAGAGGTTTCCGGCGTCTCGAGCGATACAATGCGTCCTTTGGCGGAAGGCATCGGCCAGCTCGTTGAATACGGCAAGAAGACGGTCGAATCAAACCAGGCGATAATAAGTTCTCTGGACGAAATTGACAAACGGCTAAAAAGGCTTTACGTTGTGCCGCCGAGGCCTACAATCGGAACAACAACGAGCACACCTTTAATAAGGCGGTAAAATAAAATAGTGATGAAAGGATTTCCATGGCAAACGCAACAATGAAAGAAAACGTGTTTGTTGACGCTTTTGTTGTTGTTATTTCCGCTATTCTTGTTGTGACCGGTTACCTGCTAATGGTAATGATGACCGCAATGCAGCAGGACAATTCTACAAGGGGCATTTTGATGCTTGCACTTCTGGTCATAGTTTCCAGCATGATACAGCTCGCTTCATTGGCGATGCTGGGAAAGATAAGGCAGGGTTTAAGGGGTGGGAAAAGATGAAGAAAGGAATAACGCCCGTAATCGCTTTGGTAATGCTGATGTTAATCACGGTCGGCATGGTGGGCATCGCCTATTCATGGTTTTCCGGGCTTCTTACAACGCAAACCGAGAAAGGCATCACGATACCGCCGGGCGGCGCTTATTGCGCGGGCGGAAAGGTTAGTGTCATGATCCAGAACAGCGGGGCGACGAGCAACCTGGTTCAGGCTGATATTATCATAGCCCAGGTTGACGGCGCGGACGCGACGTTAGATGCGGCCGCGTTCCCGATAACGCCGGGCGGCGGCAAGGTCATAGTAAAGGACTGGGCCTGCGGCGGGACATGCGCTTCCGGCTCGCGCGCTGTGCGCGTAGGGACACGCACCGGTGTCGTGGAATCCTCGGCGTTCTGCAAGTAGGCTGTAATCATGATAAAACCCCATGAGCGCAAAACGCTAACAGATGTTTTTGTAACAGTCGTGGGCATGCTGCTCGTTGTTGGCGGCTATTTGCTTGTCGGCATAATGGGCCTTCTGCCGCAGGGCGACAATGTGACGAAAGCGCTGGTCATGCTGGCCGTCCTTGTCATAGTGTCAAGCATAGCCCAGCTTGCGACGTTTTCAATAATTTCGTCGGGCAGGGAGAACAGGAGATAACCATGACAAAGGGCATAACTCCTGTAATAGCGCTTGTAATGCTGATGTTAATCACGGTCGGTGTCGTAGGATTAGCGTACGCGTGGTTTTCCGGGCTTACCAGCTCGCAGACTGAAAAAGGCATTTCGATACCGCCGGGCGGCGCTTATTGTTATATCGCGCCTGCAGCTACCATAGCCGGCGCAAAGACGGACGCTGTCATTTCTGTGCTGATACAGAACAACGGCGCGACCAGTTCCATTACGAGGAGTGACATAGTGGCGGCGAGGATAGACGGTTCTGACTGCACTACTGCGCAACTGGAGGACATTGACGGGGCAAATGCCATTGCGGCCGGCGGGGGCAAGAAAATATTATTGTCCTACAAATGCACCGCGCACCCGACGTGCGATGTGGACGGCGGCTGCCCTATCGGCAAATACGCAGTCGTAGTAGGCACAAGGACAAACGTGATCTCGACCACTGTCGAATGCAAGCAGACCGGTGCATGATCAAACAACTTTTATAGTAGCTTGACATAATTCTACTTAAAGTGTTCTTTATGGAAAGGAAGGGCCAGAGCGAAATCATCACTTTTGTGATGCTCGGCACTGTTGTTGTCAGTTTGGTGGGCGCTGCGTACATGTGGGGCGCGCCGCTCACGGAAAAGAGAAGCTCCCTCGCAGAATCTGAAAGCGTCGTGGCGTTTTTCAATGTGCTGAACAGCAAGATAAAAGAAATGGCGCAGACATGCACCGGCTCGTGCACAGAGACCCTTGAAATTTCCCAGAGGGGGGTTTTCACCGCATTCAACAACGCACAATACTATCTTGACCAGGCAGGCCCGGCGGTAAAATGGTTCGAGTTCAATAACAGCGTAGTCTTAAACACGTCTGCGGCAAGGAATGTTTACGCCCTGGATAGGTGGATCGGGACCAACACCGGGAATATCGGCTACAGCGCAAATTTCGGCGAGCAGGAAGGCGTCCTGATGGTGAAAATGTCGAAAAACCCGGCCGGTAATTACGAAGCTGTCTACAAACTCTGGTACAGGGAAGTCGATACACCGAACAAAGGGTTCAGGATAGACCTTGAGGCAGGCCCTGTGCAAAGCGCGACTTCGGGCAGGATTTCCATCACGTTCGGCGGCAGGTACGTCGTGGCCGGCGGCGCAGCGAACGGCAAGGATTTGGAAATAAGCAGGGTAAAAATCAATTTCATATGAGCCTTCTAAATAAGCTGGTGGCTTCGAAAAAAGTTTCTGCGGAAAAAATGCTGCGGGGCCAGTATCAGGTCCTTGAACAGGTCATACTGTTTGGCATAGGCCTGATAATGCTTGCCAGCGTCTTTTCCATATTCAGCCTTCTCGGCGACAGGATCAGGACAGTTTCGACCCACGACAACTTCCAAGATGTAGGGCTTTTCGTTGCGGCGAACCTTGTAGAGGCGTACACGCAGGGAAAATATTTCCACAATTTAACAATCGTAGTCCCTGTGCCACGCTCTGCAGGCGGCGTTGCATACCAGCTAAGCATCAACGACAACGGCGTGCGCGTAAACGCGACCGATAACGACGCTTACAGGGCTTCATCGGGCGTTTACAACATAAACCGCACAGCCGGTGCCATGGACGGCGCCGAGTTAAGCACGCAGTCGCCGCTGAAAATAATTTTTTCCAATTATACGCGGGGGGCTGTCCTGCAAAGATAACTTCGGGCAAACAGTTAAATCGGAGCCGACAATACATTATAGGTATACTTTGATCAAACTAAACTCCTTGATGCGCAGGGCCGCGGCAAAGGGCGGGTCGCAGAGCACTGCCGTCCCGGCAGAGAAGAAGGAAGACGCTTCAAAGGTTGTCGGGAAGATAATATCCGGCGTAATGCCTAAAGAACGCAAAGAGTTTGTTGTCCCGAAAACAAAAATCAGGCTCGTTGTAAAGAAACTCCTTGGCATGCCTGTGCGCAGCACGGGCGAGAAAAGAAGCCCCATAGAGGAGCTGGTCAGGGATCCGCACGTTTTGAAAAAGGCCGCAGAGAAGTACGGCGTTTCCGAGGCTGCGATAGAAGACATTTATCGGAGGGTCGCGAAGCTCGAGGACGGCACAACGTCGCGCATGAAGCCGGAGGACGTCATTGCGCTGCGCGGCGAGCTGGCCGCCATAAAATCAGAACCGGATTTCGGCAGGCTGAATGACATTGATGAAATAAGGCAAAGCATCTCCAACATAGAGAACAAAATAGAAAGCGGCGTTTCCAGCGCAGAGGACAAACTCAGAGAATCTGAAATAGAGCGGGACAGTCTGATAAAATCAAAGGACGAAATTGAAAAAAAATATTACAAGCGGGAGATCGATGAGCAAACTTTCAAGAAAATGATGTCGGACTATGAGCAGCAGCTGATAAAAACAGAGGAAAAAATAAAAGCATACAGGTCCGAGGGCACGAAACTTGGCGTACAGCAGCCAAGGTTTGACATGAACAGGGTTTTCGACAAATACGCCAAGGGTTTCAAGGCCGTTTACTATCCGGCGTATCCTATGATGCCGATGCAGCAGGCTATGATGCCGCAACAGGCGGCCATGCAGCCTTCGACTACAATGCAACAGATACGGGCTGCTGTTGTCACAGAAAGCAAAACCATAGTCCCGAAGATCGCGGCCGACGGCATAGAAATCCCCGACCAAATGCCCCGCAGATTTTCAGACGAGGACGACACGGAAAATGCGATGATCACAAACGTTGTTTATCCGCTGATACCCCGCACGCCCGCAAAAGGCGACGTGGTTTACGCTTACACCAACATAAAATGGGACCAGCAGGAAAACGGCCTGGTATACAACGTGTTCGAGCCTGTGCTCGCTCCGGAAGAGAAGCGTATACTTTCAAAGAGCAAGGAACTGCTGGAAGAACGGTTAAACATAGACCTGCGAAAACTGCGCAAGGCCGAGGCCGTTAGTTATTTGATGCGGCAGACGGACGAAGTCTTTTCGATAATGGGCGTCAAGCTTGACAAGAAAAGGGTGGATGTGCTCAAATATTACATACGGAGGGACTTTGCCGGGCTGGAGCGGATAGAACCGCTGATGAACGACCCGAACATAGAAGACGTAAGCTGCGACGGCATCAACATACCCATTTACATATTTCACCGCAACCCGCTGATAGGTTCCATCAGGACGAACGTAAAATTCATGGACCAGAAAACCCTTGACACGTTTGCTGTCAAGCTGGCGCAGAGGGCCGGAAAAACAATCTCCGTTGCGGAACCGCTTCTCGACGGCACCCTTACGGACGGGTCTCGCGTGCAGGCGACGCTGGGCACAGACATCGCCCGCCGCGGCTCGAATTTCACAATAAGAAAATTCACCGACGTGCCGCTGACTCCCATTGACGTGCTTAATCACGGAACAGTAAGCGCCACGGCGCTGGCATATCTCTGGATCGCCATGGAAAACAGCAAATCCGTCCTAATAGGCGGGTCGACTGCTTCCGGAAAAACAACGCTGCTGAATGTGCTTTCGCTTTTCATAAAACAAAACAAGAAAATAGTCAGCATAGAAGACACCCCGGAGATCCGGTTACCGCACCCGCACTGGGTGCCGGAAGTTGCAAGGACCGCGATATCGGAGGCCGGCGGCAGGAAGATGGGCGAGGTCGACATGTTCGACCTGCTGAAAGAGAGTTTAAGGCAGCGCCCGGATTACATCATCGTCGGTGAAGTGCGAGGCAAGGAGGCGTACGTGCTGTTCCAGCAGATGGCATCCGGCCACCCGGGCATGTCCACGATACACGCTGACAGCATATCAAAGCTTATAGACCGTTTAACAACGCCCCCAATCAGCCTGCCTGGAAACCTGATACAAAACCTCGACATACTGATATTCAACGATACCACCAGCTTCAAGAATAAGAACGTGAGAAAGATAGACACAATAATGGAGATCGTGGGTTACGAAAATGGCGCCCCTGTCGGAAACGCGGTCTTCAAATGGGATCCGTCGAAAAACTGCCTGCGCGCAACGGGCAAGAGCGTTATCCTGAAAAAGATAGCTTATTCGAGCAACATGCACGAAAAAGCCGTACAGGACGAAATACGAAACAGGGTGAAAGTACTCGAATGGATGCAGGCCAGGGGCCTGAACGATTTTGTGTCCGTTGCGCGGGTTTTCAGCATGTACAATTCCGACCCTGAAAAAATTCTCAGCATGGTGGATTAGCGGAAAACGCTTATCCGCACGAAACCCGAAAATTTAACAAGCAGATGATCCGATGCTGAATAAAATTGCGTACAAATACGTAGGCGATGTGGTAAAGCCTTACCTGAAGCACTTTGACCCGCTTAAAGAGGAGCTGCTGAAGGCCGACATGCGCGTTTCCCTGCACGAATACGTTTCCAGCATGACCTTTGTCTCGTTCATGATACTTATGATCGGCTGGCCGACGCTTTCGCTTTTCCTGGGATTCGCGTTCGGATATGCGCGCGTGGCTTCTGTAGCGCTCGCCGTGACGCTGTCATTTACCGCGTCGCTGATGCTCAGCATTGCGTCGTTCGCAGGCATGTATTATTATCCCTCACTCTCTGCGAGCAGCAGGAAAAGAAAAATAGAGAACTCCCTGCCTTTTGGCACCATGTACATGGCCACCATAGCCAGCTCCGGCGCGCCGCCTTCAAAGATGTTCAAGATAATATCAGATTTTTCCGAGTTTGGCGAGCTGTCGCGGGAAGTTTCGAGAATCTATACGGACACAGAGGTTTTCGGCATGGACATCAAGACAGCGCTCCAGAAGGCCTCGGAAAGGACGCCGTCGGAAAAGTTCAAGGACCTGCTGTGGGGGCTGTCCACTATAATAACGACAGGCGGTGACATGAGCGGATACCTGAGGGAGAAGTCCAAGTCTTACATGGTAGACTTCCGCCGCAGCATCAAGGATTACGCAGACCAGATGTCCCTCTACATCGAGATGTACATAACTCTGATAATCGTCGGCTCGGTCTTTTTCCTGATACTGAGCGCCGTAATGACGGCAATATCGCCTACATCAGCGGTAATATCCATCCAGTTTTTCGTGATATTCATATTCCTGCCGCTGATATCAATAGGTTTCATATTCCTTTCAAAGGGTGTGTCGCCGACGGAGGAGTAATATGCTGGAAAAATTAAAAAAAATGCTGCCCAAGGCCGCGGACGAGAACGCCATCGCAGTCTATCCTATGATGTTCGCGATGCTGCTGCTCATTGTCGGGATTTTTTTCGTCAAAACAGAGACGGGCGCGCCGGACATAGGCGTGATAGGCAACCTGGTGTTCCTGTCCGTATTAGTCGTCATAGGACCTTACCTGATAAAAAAATACCTTGATTACATGTGGATAAAAAGCCTCGAAGAACAGTTTCCAAGCTTCCTGCGTGACCTGGCCGAATCGCAAAGATCCGGCATGAACCTCATACAGGCGTTAAGCTCGGCCGCAGATTCCAACTACGGGAAACTAACACCCGAAATAAGGAGCATGGTAAACCATTACACGTGGGGCGTCCCGTTCGAGAGGATAATAGAAACATTCGTAAGCAGGACCGGAAATTCGGAATTAATGACACGTTCGATGCGGATCATTAAAGAAGCCTACGCGTCCGGCGGCAACATCACGTCGACACTGGATTCTGTTGCGAAGGACGTTGCCGTGATCAAAGATGCGGAAAGGGAGAAGAAATCGGCGCTGGGCCAGCACGTGTCGATAATGTACGCCATATTTTTCCTGTTCCTGATAATCGTGCTTGCCCTGACAAAAATACTCATACCGATGTTCAAGCAGCAGTCGCTTTCGTTGAGCGGCGGTGGCGGGTTCGGGTTCGCCGACCCGTGCGGGCTGTGCTCTGGTGTAAAGGCCGACTTAAACTGCACGCCATGTTCCATCTACGGCGTGGTGTGCAGCATGTTCGCGCTGAATGCGGGCGTAGGGTGTTATTACACCGCCCTGTTTTTCTCCATGCTGATGTTGCAGGGAATCTTTGGCGGGCTCGTAGCAGGCCAGATAAGCGAAGGTTCCGCCACCAGCGGGCTGAAGCATTCGATGATAATGACAGGCCTTGGTTTTGCCACGTTCAGCATACTCATAAGGATCGGCTTCCTGGGGTTTTGATATGGGACTAAAGGGCCAGTTCACGGTGGAGTTCATAATGGCCACAGTTTCGTTCATAATCCTTGTCGTATACGTGATGAATTTCGTGAACAAAGAGCTGCCGCCGTTCACGTCACGGCATAATTCGGATGTCATCAGGGCGCGGGCGCTGCAAATATCGGAATTCCTGGTGTTCGATGACGGCATGTGGGACGCCGACCAGGCAAACCCGCCAAGGATAGGCGTGTCAAGCGGATACCACACGATAAACAGGACAAAGGTCCAATACCTGAACGTGCTGTGTTCTACGGAGGCGGGATACGCAAAAATATTGTCCAACCTTAACATGAACACACACTTCGATGCCAGGAGCTACACAGACTTCAAAAGCTACCTTATTTCCGAGAACAGGTGCGTTGACATCTCAATTTACGATTCGTCTTCCGCGCTTCTCAAATGCCCGCCAACGGGGTCCGGCAGCTGGGAATGCGTCAACGTGAAAAGCGCCGCAACGCAAAGGTACCAGATGGTGCGCTACGCGCCGGACACGGCTGGCGGCGTGATAAACATCACGGTCGGTGTTTGGTAATGAAAGGCTACATACACACCGTAGAGATGATACTGTCCTTCCTGATTGTGCTTGCTACGCTGACGCAATTCTCCTCACTGTATTCCAAAGAGGCGCCGTGGGCAAGGAATTACCTTTACCTGTTGTCCAAGGACGTTGTTTACACCGCGAATTTTTTGGGCGATGACTGGCAAAATTCTTCCTTCGTCTCCACGACCGTTGACAAAATACTTTTTTCCGATTCCATAGAGTATGAATTCGGGCTGAAAAACGCTTTGAAGAGGGAAGTAATCGCAGGCTGTTTCTGCACACCCGCCGAACTGGCGAACCTGAGAGCACGGTTAAGCGAACTGAATTTAAACGGCAAAAAATTAAGCTTCCGCGTTTCGGATATGGCGGCGGTGCAAAACTGGAACTCCCTGGATGTGATAATGTACGGCCATTATCAGAACATGGATCCTGATAAGCAGAAGATCCTGGACTTCCTTGCAGGGGACAAAGGCATCGTGCTCCTGTCGCCGGTCACGCAGGCGCAGATAACCGCTGATTCCGTACTGCGGGACGTGTTCGGATTGAAATGGGTCACGAACCCGGTTGGCGGCGGGCCGGCGAACGGCGTGCTTGTGCCGACGCATCCGCAAAACCGAAGCTATGCAATAAAAAAATATTTTTACGGTTTTCGTTCGGCGAACATCGCCGCGCCTTTGCGCTGCGAAGCAGACATAGACGGCCCGTGTGAAACAGACCTCGACGGCCCGATATCGTGCACAAACAGCACACATGAAGGTTCGATAAACACGCGGGGTTCTGTGAAAAAATTCTGGATAATGGACGCTTCTGGAAAAACCGGCGGCGGAAATTATTGCGACTACGTCGTTTACGTGGACGAAAATTCCAACAGCAAGGCCGATGATGGCGAAGGGCCGCATGCGGCCGGAAGCGATTTCATATTGAACGGTTTTTCAATGCGTTTGAAAAGCATAAACACCCAGGCATACAACGAAAAGGCGGAATCGGAAGCCGGCGCGGGCTGGGCGTTGGCGTCGGCCAACGGGCTGTGCACCGGCGACGGCGATGATGTTTGTTCTGAAAGCGACGCTTTATGGACAGACACAAGGAACAGCGTTGCTACAATGGCCATAGACGTGAAAAGGCCCGACCGCTACGAAGTGTGGCTTCGTTCATGGCGCGGCACGGATCCGAAGGAAAAAGAAATGGTATACACGGCGTCCGTAGACGGCGGGGCCGAGGTCTTAATCGATCCTTTCCACCAGCGCGATCCGGATTTCGAAGGCCCGTGGGGATGGAACCGCGTCGAGAATCCGGCCGGTTTTACGGTGCTTCTTGATGCGGGGCCGCACGCAATAACCCTGCGGACGCCCACGGCTGGCGAAGAGCCGAAATGGAAAAGCTCGGCGGTCGATTGGATATTCCTGCGCAACACAACATTCACCGCAAAGAACAGCGTTGAATTCCTGTTCAGCAAAGACTACAAGTTTTCCGACTTTTCCGAAGTGGGGCCGTTTCCAGACGACAATAAAGTAGAGAGAATTTCCACAGGCAGCGAAAAAAAATATTCGATGCCGCCCGACAATGCGCCTGTAGCCTCTGCCATAGTAAAAGACGGCATTACGGACAGGAAAGCGGGACGCGCTGCCTGGGTTGCGGCAACGCCGGATGGCGATGACGTCAGCACGCTCCTGCGTGCGGTCGTGGCTTGGGCTGCGCCAAAGGAGTTTATTAATGTGCAAAACCCCTCATTAGGAGGGAGCGCGTCGCAGGCGTACACCGTGTTTGAAAACGGCGACATGTCCAATCCGTACCAGATACTTGTCACGCTCTGGTATTCGAGAAGGTTTTAACGTGAATTTTTGTCCAAGATGCGGCATGGAAGGGAATTTAATAGACGGGCTCTGCGCCGGCTGCTTTGCGAAGACTAACACGCTGGCGGAGTTTGCGGGAAAATTAACGCAGTGCCCGATATGCAAACGCTGGCTTTCAAAGGGCGCGTGGAAAACTTTCGAGGAGGCCGTGCAGGACGGAATAAAGCACAAGGGGCTGCTAATAGAATCCGATGTCAAGAACCTTGGAAATCATTTCACCATAGACTACTCCATAGATTACAAAAAAAACATCCTAATGGGCACAATTGACGTCCGCGCTTCTGCCAAAAAAATAGCCTGCAAAAACTGTTCGCGCACAAGGGGCGGCTATTACGAGGCAATGGTACAGCTGCGCGGCAACTGGGAAAAGCCGTACGAATATACGCAGTGGGTAGGAACTTCCAAAAGGGATCAGAAGAAAGAGGGTGTCGACCTTTACGTCATCAAATTTTCCGAAGCGAACAGGATTGTGGGTTTTTTGAAGAAACGGTTCAGGCCGGAAGTGAAGGAATCTTCTTCAATGGCGGGCATGAAAGAGGGCAAACACATCAGCAGGAAGACTATTATGCTTAGATTTAGATGAGCAGACGAATTCACATTTAAGTGTTTCTGATGGAACATACAGGATTCAAAAAAGATTACGCGCGTACCGAAGATGGGGTCGAAATCAAAGCTGTCAAGCAGATTACTAAGAGAAGTTTATCAAGAATTAGGTTACGAAGTAGTTGATGTTCCTCCTATGCCAGCCTAGACTGAACATACATCAATAATGCAAAGGGGAGAATTATTTTGGAAAATCTTTAAGACCGTGTGGTAATCTTCGCTTTTATGCTTAGGTTCAGATATTATAGAGAGCGATATTATGGAAGAACAGCAGCAGGAGCGCGTTCGGGTACCGAGACAAGGCGAGATAATGGGCCTTGTGTTGGAACTGTTGGGCGGCGACCGCTTTAGGGTTGATTGCAACGACGGGAAAGTAAGGATATGCAGGATACCCGGCAAATTGAGGAAGAAAGTGTGGATACGGCCCAATGACGTCGTGGTGGTCGAACCGTGGAAAATCCAGGGTGACAAGCGCGGCGACCTGGTCTGGAGATACACAGGCACGCAGGTTTCGTGGCTGAAAAAACAGGGCTACATGAAACAGTGAAGTTTCTGTGTGACGATTTTTGTGTGGTGCGCGTGATCGAGTTTGTGAAATTGCCGGACGAACGAAAGGCCGTGGTAATAGGCAAAAACGCGGCTGTGAAAAAAGGCATAGAAGAAGCCACCGACACAGAGATAACGGTCGATGATGATGTGAAAGTGGAAGGAGAAAACGCCGTCGGCGTAATGGACGCGAAGAATATAATAACTGCCATAGGGCGCGGTTTCCCGCCGGAGAAGGCGCTGAAACTTTCCAACAGCGACAACATGCTTGAAATAATCAGCCTGAAAGATTACAGCCCGAAAAAAAGGATGACCCAAAAATCGCGGGTCATCGGAACAAAAGGGAGGACAAGAAAACTAATCGAGGAATTCACAGGCTGCGACCTGTCCGTTTACGGCGACACTGTTTCCATCATCGGCGAATGGGAAAAAGCAAACATTGCGAAGCAGGCCGTCGAACAGATACTGGCTGGAAGATCGCATGCGGCAGTTTACAAGTTCCTGGAAAAGAATTCCCCCGGCAGGGAGATTTCCCTATGACTGCGAAATGGCCGGGCGCCAATGACAACGAAACCCTTAAACGGCAACAACTGATCGTGGACGAGGCTGCGAGGCGTGCACGCGGGAAAAGAATTTTAAATATCGGCGACACAAGAAAAAGCTACATAACGAAAGCGCTGGGAAGCAAAGGCTTTGACGTTACAACGATAGACCTTTTCGCGGACGCGGACGTTGTGATGGATTTTGACGGCAAGAAATTCCCGGATTCGCTCGCCGGAAAATTTGATTGTGTGACAACCGGCGAAATAATCGAGCACCTTGTTTACACGGACGTTTTCCTGGACCAAATTTACAGGTGCCTCAAGCCGAATGGCGTGCTTGTGATGTCTTTCCCGAACATATGCTGCCTGAAAAACCGCGTCAAAATGCTGTTCGGCAAATTTCCGACCTACGGCGCTGCCAAGCTGGTGCATCCGCAAATCCATAATGACGACAAATTCCATGTGCGGGATTTCAACCTGGAAAAAATAACGGAATTCCTGGACGCCCACAGGTTAAGGATAGAAAGCGTGTCAACTAATGGCATATACGTGCGCGACAAGCTGCTGCTTCCGGGCTCAGTGTGTCCGCCTACGCTGGGAAACCAGATTGTTGTAACCGCAATGAAAAAATGACGCAGAATTTTATATACTATGACTGCTTATAATTAAGGGATTTCTTTGAGCGACAAAACGGCCGACAGGGTTGAAAGGGTGAGAAGTGCCGAAGATTTATCCCGTGATCAACGAGAGATCTCTATCTCCGAGTTCTTCGAGAAGAACCGGCATCTTTTAGGATACGACAATAAAGTTAAGGCTTTGCTCACCGTTGTGCGCGAGGCCGTTGACAATTCGTTGGACGCGTGTGAGACTGCGCGCATAGTTCCTGATATAAAAGTTTCTGTCAAGCTTGTTAGCGGCATGAAGGACAGGTATGTTATATCGGTCGAGGATAACGGGCCGGGGATAGTAAAACAAAACATCGGTCGTGTGTTCGGAAAACTGCTGTTCGGGTCGAAGTTTCATAAACTTCTCCAGAGCCGCGGACAGCAGGGTATAGGCATATCGGGCGCTGTTCTTTATTCGCAACTAACAAGCGGCAAGCCTGCGAAAATCGTCACATCAACAGGCGACGGCAAGACACACTGCATGGATCTTATGATTGACACGTTCAAAAACGAGCCTGAGATCATAAAAGAGGACGTCAGGGAAGGGAAAAACTGGCACGGTGTCAAAATAGAACTTGAGGCCGAAGGCAAGTATGTTGAGCACCAGCAGTCTATTTCAGAGTATTTGAAGCAGACCGCGTTGTCAAACCCCTACGCAGAAATAATCTACGATTCTCCGGACGGTAAAATAAAATTTGAACGCTCGGTAAAAACGCTTCCCGAGGAGCCGAAATCGATTAAACCGCATCCGCACGGCGTAGAGATAGGAATTTTGCGACGAATGCTGCGAACAACTGAGGCGCGCACGCTCACAGGCTTTTTCACAACAGATTTTTCCAGGGTCGGGCAGAGTTCGGCGAAGGAAATAATCAGACTGGCCAAATTCGGCGAAGACGTGAACCCGAAAAACATTGACGGGCCGCAGGTAGAAAAATTATTCCAGGCCGTACAGCAAGTGCAGCTCATAAAACCGCCGCTCGACTGCTTGTCCCCTTTGCGCGAGAAGTTGATTGAAGAAGGTCTGAAAAAACAATTAAAACCGGAATACGTAGTCGCGATCACCAGGCCTCCGGACGTTTATCGTGGAAACCCGTTCCAGATAGAAGTCGGCGTGGCCTACGGGGGCGAATTGCCCCCGGATTCTGTTGCGGCGTTGTACAGGTTCGCGAACCGTGTCCCGTTGATGTATCAGGCAGGCGACTGCGCACTTGCAAAGGCCGTAAGCGAAATAGAGTGGCGCAGATACGGATTAGAGCAGGCGTCGGGCGCCGCGCTGCCGACAGGCCCGATTGCAATATTCGTGCACATAGCTTCTGTGTGGGTGCCGTTCACATCCGAATCGAAAGAAGCGATCGCTTCGTACCCGGAAATAATCAAGGAGGTAAAGCTTGCCCTGCAAGAAGCCGGGAGAAAATTAAGCATTTACGTCAACAAGAAGAGACGCGCGGGCGAAGCTGCGCTCAGGATGAGCCTGTTCGAAAAATATATACCCGAAGTCGCTGATGCGCTCGCGAGGCTAAGCGGCGCCGAAAAAGGCAAGATCGCAGCGAAACTTGAAAACATGTTAAAGAAGGGTAAAGTTGTAATAGAGGATACCGAAGAGCCGGAAAAGCCGGCAGGCAAAGAGGATGATGCGTGATGGCGGGCGAAGCTGTTAAAAAACTCGACAATCTGGGAAAGAAATTAGTGAAGGACATAGACGAGGAAAAAAACCCGTCGATGACCATCCCATTGAGGGCGCTGTCCAATGTCGTTTTCGACCGTCAGGATAAAACCCTGAGAATAGGCGGCAAGACCTTTGTGAGGTCCTTTTTCAACGTTGCGCACGCGAGAAAATTTTTACAGACCGTGGAAGTCGGTGCAATAAGCAAGGATTTGCTGAACAACAACAAACATGCCTCGCTCAGAGACGTATTCTACATGGCGAAGCGGACAATACCGAACACGAAGATAAACGTTGTTGACGAACAACAAGAGTCTGATAACGCGGTAGAAGATCTGGAAATGATAACAGGCTCGTGGCGCGAGCAGCTGCATATCAACGCGAACAAACTGGGCGCTGTCGCAGGAAACGTAATTGTAGAAGATGCCGGAGATACGATCGACTGGTCTAAACTCGGATCAGGAGGCTGGTCCATACCTTCAAACATAGAAGAACTGAAATTCAAGAAGGTCGACGCAAAATATGTCATCTACATGGAGAAAGCCGCGGTGTGGGAACGATTAAACGAGGACAAGGTATGGAAGAAATTAAACTGCATAATAATATCCTCGCAGGGACAAGCGACTCGAGGGATAAGAAGGATGCTGCAGATACTTTCCACGGAGTACAAACTTCCCATATACGTGCTCACGGATTTCGACCCGTGGGGAATATACATCTATTCTGTCCTGAAATTCGGGTCCATAAACCTGGCCCACATTTCCGACCGGTTGTCTGTCCCGAACGCGCGGTTCCTCGGAATAACAGCAGACGACATAGAAAAATACGACCTGAAAAAGCATTTCATCAGCTTCAAGGACGTTGATTTCTCGAGGTTGGAGCAGATAGGCGCGTACGACTGGTTCAAAAACAACAAGGACTGGCAGCGCCAATTTAAAATGATGAAGGACTGGAAAGCGAAAGCCGAAATACAGGCGCTTTCTGCCCGCGGCATATCGTTCATCTCGGACAAATACCTGCCGGAAAAAATAAAGAACGAGGACTGGCTGGATTAGAAACTTTTTATAGCGCGCAATACAATGCTGATATCAATGCATAAAATAAAACACTATGGGCACATAAGCATAAAGTTCCTGGACGTAATGTTCGGGGCTATAATAGCCATAGGGTTCGGCCAGTGGTTTTCGGTAAGTGAACGCGCGAACATTTTCTTTGCCGCTTTCATATTTGCGCACATCATGCTGATAGAAATATGGATAAATTACGACCCTACTGTGCGCAAGTACCCGACAAAAAACCCGTACTTCCTGATACTTGATCTGGCCCTGATATTCACAATGTCGTTCCTGATCTATTACAGCATGTTTGACCTGCAAAAGTTTTTGGTGTCTGTCATAGCGCTCAAGGCTGTCGGCGGCCTGTGGGCTGAAAGGCCGCTAAAAGAGTACAAGATCAGGGGTTCGAACCTTTCGTACCTGAAATACATGAGAAAAAGAAACTCCCTCGAGATGCTCCCGTTTTTGTTCCTGTTCTCCCTGTCCGGCAAGCTCGATTCCAACGTGCTGTTGACCCTGATAATCGTTACCTGGGTAGCGTTCAGGTTGTACGACGCGGCCAGGGTGAAAAACGTAATAAAATCCGATGCGGCCTGACTGGCTGGATTAACCTATTTAACCTTGCGCTGGATAAACTAGATTCTAGTGTTGCCCCGGTAGCTCAGACTTTTCATCTGTGTTAAAGCGGGAGAAGGAGCAATAGGTAGAGCGCATGGCTGTTAACTACTGACGTCGAAAAATGACGTTCGGTTGGCTGCGACCATGAGGTACTGTTATCGGCTTGGCCGAAAAACAGGCATAACGGTTGTTCGAGTCAACCCTGGGGCGCACTTATTTTTTAACAAGCGGATGTGAAAGATATCCATGAAAGGCCTGTACGACGCCCTTGTAACTGCCGCCATAGCCGCATTGAAAAACGCGTATTGCGGAGAAGATTCGACCCGTTTTGGCGCTGCTGTTCTTACGGAAAGCGGCGCGATTTACAGTTCCGGCCAGTATTTTTCCGACACCCTTTCGCTGACGCTGCACGCCGAGCAGGCCGCATTAGCGCACGCGGCTGCGCACGGGGAACATACGATCGTGGCGATTGCGTGCGTTTCCACAGAAGACCCGAGAAAAGAAAAATATTGCCACCCGTGCGGGATGTGCAAGCAGCTTATCTATGAGAGTTATCGGCGGTCTAACTCCACAATCAAGGTGGTGATGGCAAACGAGAAGGGCGAATACGAAACCAAGGACATAAATGAGATGGTAAACCATCCGTGGCCGTACTGAATTTTCAAAGAACGGATTTAACCACAACTTTAATAAAAACGGCCGTGTACTTTCTTTATGATACTCGGGAAAGCCAGGGACAAACGCGGAAATCCCGTCCTGTTAAGGACACCTTCGATGAAAGACCTGCACAGGCTGGTGGGTTATATGAACTCCCTTGTGGAAGAGAATGCAAACATACTCCTGGGTAAAAAGATTTCCGTTAAAGACGAAAAATCATGGCTAACGGATATTATCAAAAGGATGAAACAAGGCACGTATTTTTACATTATCGCTGATGTGGATGGTGAGATAGCGGGAACCGCAAATTTTGCCAAAGGGGTCCACAGGCAGTCGCATGTGGCCGGCTTCGGAGTTTCTGTAAACAAAAAGTTCAGGAAACTCGGGATAGGAAGCTTGCTTGCTAAAGAGGTATTCAAACACGCCAGAAGAAGCGGCGTACGGATAATAACGCTCGGTGTGTTCCCCAGGAACACAGTCGCCATTAAAATGTATAGAAAACTGGGGTTCAAAAAATACGGACTGCTGCCGCATTCCATCAGAGACGGGCGCGGGTATACAGACGAAATCCTTATGTGCAGACGCCTCTGTTAATCAGAAGTCGTGACTACTAAAACCATATGCTTCACTCCGGACAACCGAACGGATTTAAAGCGTTTTGCTTATAATATCCTTTGACCAGCCCCTTTCCTAAAAGGGTTGGCCGGAAAAGTGATATATCATGGCCAAGCCCCACATCAACGTCGTGTTCGTCGGCCACGTAGACCACGGCAAATCGACTTTGGTCGGGCGTGTCCTATACGACTCGGGGAAGATACGCGAAGATGAGATGAACAAATTAAAAGCCATTGCAAAAGAAGTTGGAAAAGAAACGTTTGAGTTTGCGTTTGTCATGGACGTATCCAAAGAGGAACGGGAACGCGGCGTCACAATCGACATAAACTGGAAAGAAATAGAAACGCCCAGGAACAGTATAACAATCATCGATGCGCCCGGCCACCGCGACTTCATAAAAAACATGATAACCGGCGCAAGCGACGCCGACGCAGCTGTTTTAGTCGTTGACGCGGACGCAGGATTACAACAGCAGACAAAGGAGCATTTGTTTTTGACAAGGACGCTCGGCGTAGACCAGCTGATCGTTGCTGTAAATAAAATGGACAAGGTTGGATATGCGAAGGACAAGTTCGACAAGATAAAAAACGAGATGGAAAAACTGTCAAAACTTGTCGGCTACCAGAACATAAGCTTCATACCAGTTTCCGCGTACGTGGGCGATAACGTGGTAAAGAAGTCGGCTAAATTGGACTGGTATACGGGGCCGACGCTGTTCGAGATGCTTGATAAATTGAAAGAGCCGGAAAAGCCTACGGGCAAACCGCTGCGCATGCCTGTTGACAAGGTCTATAGCATCAAAGGGATCGGTGTCGTTCCTATCGGGCGCATAGAAACAGGCAGGCTGAAAATCGGCGACACGGTTGTTTTTGAGCCGCCGGGTGCACGGGGCGAAATAAAATCAATTGAAATGCATCACAGACAGTTAACGCAGGCCGAGCCGGGCGACAACATAGGGTTTAACGTGAAAGGTGTCGAAAGCAAACAAATCAAGCGCGGCGATGTCATGGGCACGCCTGCGAATCCGCCGACTGTTGTGGGCCAGACGGGCTGGATAGAAGCCAAAATCGTCGTTTTAGACCACCCCAATGGCATAGCCGCCGGCCACGTGCCGTCGATGTTTGTGCACACTGCGGACGTGCCTGTGCGGATAACAGACATCATAAGCAGAATAGACCCGGCCTCCGGCCAGGAGGTTGAAAAGAATCCGAAGGTTGTGAAAACAGGCGAGGCTGCGATAATAAGGCTGCAGCCCCTTGTGCCGGTTGTCATAGAGAAATCTTCGTCAATACCGCAACTTTCAAGGTTTGCGTTGCGCGAAGGCGGGATGACAATCGCAGCCGGGGTCTGCACAGAGATTAATAAAGGCTGACAATTAGAAACAGATGTTAAGGAAACTGGCGCGCACATGGCGTGTGCCAGTTTTGAGGAGACTGCCGCATATGCATACCAACTGCACATGCGTCCAGTTACGACGGGTTCGTAGCTCAATCCGGGAGAGTACACGGCTGAAGCCCGTGCTGTTGGGGGTTCAAATCCCTCCGAACCCAAAAAAATTTCAAATCCGCAAGCCCATTTTCAATCTTTGTGAATTATTACTACTGCAACGCCCTAACAGGCTTGAGAACAAAACATTTGGCAGGCGTTCCTTCCAACACCAGTTCAATTGCACGGTGCGCGCTGGAGCCGACAACGACTCTTTGCTTGTTGATCTTACGGCAGATGCAAACGACGCGCTCTCCCTGAATGCCGTCGTTGACGCCCGTGAGGATCATGCAGTGACCTGCTTTTCTTTGATAAGCTCTTCTATGAGATTTATAACAGTCCCGATGTCTATCCCAATCTCAGACGCGACCTCGTCTGCATAAATGTTTGGTTTCTGTTTGATAATCCTCAGAACCTCGGATTTTGTTTTGGCCGTAGTAAGTTTTCTGGGAACAACGAACTCGAATTCGCGAAGCTTTGAACGCACTGCGTCTCTTAGGAAATCCGCTACGTTTAGATAGTATCCAAGCTTTACCAACTGCTCCAACCGCTCTCTTTCCGTTTCTGCCAACCTCACACCGGACACTGCTTCCATGCAAGCTTAATAGAATCTTCAGCTTAAATTGTTTACGGTTGTAAACGTCCGACATGAAGGGAATTGTACCCAAAGGGCTGGGGCGTGGGTCATAGGCGCCTCTCCGTTCTGGACTTGTCTATTGCATAAGGATCCAAGAGTTTACGAACCTACGGGGATGGAAAATGGGTTTTGCATGACCATCCAAACAGGCTTCGAGGGATCGCTTTTCCTCTGGTGTGTGTACGCCGCCATGGAACGCAGAAAAGAAATTTTTGACCTGCTAAACGGCGCGGGGTTGAAACAGGTTCATTGGCGCGAAGATTCAGAGGATCCGGCCTTCAATTCCCGGCCTTAAGCGTAAAACATTCTTTTTATATTGAACTCTGGATATTCATTGATGGCCGTTAGCATGCCGAAGAATAAGGAAAAAGCCGAAATCGAAGAGAACAATTACGCAGAGGATAAAAGTTTTTTGGAGCTCGGCAAAGAAGAGCCTCTGAAGGGCGAGCTGGTGGAAAACCGCGTCATTGTGTTTTCACACCCGCTGCTGAACGAGTTTTTTGAGCGCGGATACGGAAAGTTTACGGAGAACCGCCTGGAATTATCATTCGTGGAGGCCATTTACCTTGTGGATAAAGCGAAATTAACGGTTTCCAGCAAAAATAAAAATTTGAGTTTCGAAGAGCTTTTGAAAACCGCCAATGAAACAGACAGGGAGATCCACACAACATACGTTGTTTACAAGGATTTGCGCGAACGCGGGCTAACGATAAAAACAGGGTATAAATTCGGCTGTCATTTCCGGGTTTATGAGCGCGGAGTAAAGATAAAGCGCGGCCCGAAAGAAGCGCATGAACACACGAAATGGATTGTCCACGCTGTCGCAGAGGATTACACGTGCTCGTTCCCGGAGTTGTCGCGGGCTGTACGGTTAGCGCATAACATCCGTGCCAAGATGTTATGGGCTATCGTGGACCAGGAAAATGACGTGACTTATTACCAGATACTCAGGATAAAACCGTGAAGCATACAGATACTGCATAGTGTACGCTTCGGGCCATCACGCCTTCTCTGTCCTGCCGCCGGTTTCCTTTTTTCCCGACAGAATCATAAGCAGGGCTTCCAGATTGAAGTAAGTTTGCAGTGCGCACAGCGCCGCAAACGAAACGGGCGAAAGCAAAACGTCCCTGGGCTTCAGGAACCTTATTGATGAAACGAGGTACATGAGATATCCAAGAACCATCCCGTACATGAAAAAACTGTTTTTAGTCAGGACGAACGATGCCGCGAAGATGGCGGAGACGACGGGCGCGTAGCCGAACGTCAAACTCGCAGGAACCATTGTAAACCAGTCTTTGATTGCCAGTTTTCCTGTGATTTTTTTGGCCTCCATCTGCTCGCTAAACGCCCATCTCCTCTGCTGCGCGAAATACCAGGCAAACTTGGCCGGCGCCAGTTCAGAGCATTCCGCATCCACCACTGCGATCTTCTTTCCCGCAAGATAAAGGCGGAACGTCATGTTCGCGTCCTCGAGGACGGCTTTTTTGAAACCGCCCATGCGCAACAAAGTTTTTTTGCGCATCACAAAATTTTTTCCCTGTATCAGGCCCGTGCCCAAAAACCTGGAAAAGAAATATTGCGCGTGGTTCGTGAACGCCGTTTGAAGCCTGAAAACTGTTGCAGTCGGCGTTGTTCCTTCTTCCACGGCCATGCCGGTTGCCACTTCGTGGCTTCCCAAAGCGCTGACCAGTTTCTTCAGCGCACCCCTGTCCGGCACCGAATCCGCATCAAGTATGTACAACACATCCCCTACCGACGCTTTCGCCCCGGCATTAAGCGCGCTCCATTTGCCCGTTGATTTGTCGCGAATCACGCGCGCACACCTTTTAGCTATGTCAACTGTTTTGTCGTTGCCCTGACATACGACAATGATTTCGTAATCCGGATAATCGAGCCGCTTCAGGCTTTTTAGCGTTTTGCCTATCACCTTCTCCTCGTTCATTGCTGCTATGATTATCGACACTTTCGGGAGTTTCGGGCCGTGTTCTTTGTACCTCGGGAGCGGCAAGAATGCAATGACAGATGACGCAAAATAAAGCAAATGGGCATAAAGCCCTACGATCGCAAAAAGCGGCAAAGCAAGATCCATACCTGTATATCACCAGGCTATTTTTAAAAGTTTGTGACTGCAAGCTTATTTATCAGGACCTGTTAATATTAATCCAGCCTTTTCGTGGTTTCATGATTGTACGCGACGTAATGACGGAAAACCCCGTGGTAATAGACTTCAACGCCACCATGGGCGATGCGGCGAACCTGATACAGAGAACCGGAGTCCACGAATTGATGGTGGTCAGGAACGGCGAAACTGTGGGAATGTTAAGCTGCAGGAGCCTTATAGAGCGCTCTGTCAAGCCTGAACAAAAAGTTTCGGGGTCGATTTTTGTGCCCGCTTCATTAAGTCCGGACGACACCCTTGAGAGCGCCGTAGAAACGCTTCTTACCTGCGGCTCAAGGGACCTTCCAGTGACCGAAGGCGGCAGGCTTGTGGGTGTTGTTTCTGAAATAGATGTGATAAAAACCGTTGCTAATAACAGGACCGCGAACGACGTGATGCGCCCTATAAAATATTACCTGAAGCTGGGCGATTTTGCCGCGGACGCGAGATCGAAGATAATCAGGCACAATATAAACAGGCTGCCCGTGCTGGACGCTGGCGGAAGGCTGCAAGGCATAGTTTCCACTATAGACCTTATCGGTGCCCTGTTTCCCCAGAAAAGCCAGCGGGTCGGCGAAAGATCCGGGGAGAAGACCGGTGACGTGATAGTAGACAACCTGATGGAGAAAAAAATATTTACTGTTGCACGGGATGAAAAAATAAGCAAGGTGACAGCCCTGATAAAAAATAACAGGGTTTCCTCCATCATCGTGGTGGGCGGCGGTGTGCCTGTTGGAATAATAACCCCAAAATGCCTGCTTGGCCTGATGCCGCAGCAAAAAGAGGTTTCCACAAACGTCGCCATATCAGGACTTTCCGGCCATAACACCGACAACAAGGCCGCCGTTGAACGGCTTGTCCGGAAAAGCGTCGCGCGCATGGAGCGTTTAACAAACCCTATTTCGATAGCCCTCGACTTCAAGGAGCACAGGAAGCAGGAGAACAGGGGAAAAACAAATTACGAAATAAAGGCGCGCGCGAAAACCTCTGACGGCAATTTCTTCGCAACATCATCCGGATGGAAGCTGCAAGCTGTAGTAAACGATGTCCTGGACAGCCTCGAAAGGGAAATAAAAAAGAGCGAAGGCAAACGGGCCTGAAAACAAATAATGTGAAAAAGAGTGATCACTTTTTAGACCTGATAACGCCGCACTTTTTGGCTCTTTGATATCTAAGTTTTTCGGTATCGCAACGGATAAATCTGGTTTTAATGCGGCACTTGCAGGAGCAATCGTTCTGCTGCTAATAGTTTTATACATGGTCTTTAATCCATGAGTTCTCTTAGTTTGCATGCAAGCTCATTGATTTTTACACGTTCCTGGTTCTTCGTGTCCCTGTGCCGTATCGTCACGGCATTGTCGGACATTGTTTCGTTATCGACTGTAATGCAGAATGGGATTCCGATTTCGTCGGCGCGCGCGTAGCGCTTTCCTATGGAGTCCTTTGTTTCCGAATCTGTGTCAAACCCGGCAGAACTTAGCACAGCAGCCACTTCCGCGCCTTTTCCAGGAAGGCCGTCCTTGTTTACCAGGGGAAACACGGCAACGTGGTAAGGCGCTATATACGACGGGAGGGAAAGGTAGGCACGTTCACCCTCCTTTTTGTAGGAAGACTCCATCACACAATAGAAAAGCCTGTCCATACCCATCGATATTTCCCATATATGGGGCACGAATTTTTCATTCGTTTCCGCGCTGACAACAGACACGTCTTTGCCGGAAATTTTCCCGTGTGCCGACATGTCATAATCCGTGCGGTTGTTGTTTGCGACTATCTCGACCCAGCCCAAAGATGTTTTCACTTCTGTGTCCCATGATTCTTTTGCATAAAAGGCGCGCTCTTCGCCGTCTAGTTGGCGATTCCTGATTTTCTCCGCCGGCAACCCGCATTTCACAAGGAACTGCTGCATCACGGAAAGGTAATACGCGGCAAACTCCGACATCATCTTCTTATTGACGGCCTCTTTTGCCGTTACGGGCGCGTAATCGGCACGGTCCTTTGCCGATTTCAGGTTTAGCCTGTAATTTTCCATGTCCTTGAATTTTTCCACGCCGGGTTTGCCCGGATCAAAAAATATTTCCGCTTCCGCCTGCGTGAATTCGCGGGCGCGGATGACTGCGTTGCGGGGCGATATCTCGTTACGAAAAGACTTCCCCACCTGGGCTATGCCAACCGGCAACGACTTCTTCATGACTTTCATCAGCCTTGGAAAATCTGCGAATATGGACTGGCACGTCTCCGGCCTCAGGTATGCGTCCTGGGGCTTCGAAGCGCCGACGCTGACACGGAACATCATGTTGAATTTGCGCGTCTTTCCAAGCGGGCTTTTGCAACTCTGGCATTTTACGCCATATTTTGAAATCAAGGAATCGAATTTCTCCGGAGCCATTCCTTCCGGCGCCTTTTCTTTTGATACCTCTTCTATCAGCTTGTCTGCGCGGAATATTGAGCCGCATTTTACGCATTCGACCAGCGGGTCGGCGAAGCTTTCCAAATGCCCGGACGCGCGGAAAACATCCGCGTCCATGCATATGGAACCGTCTATTTCCAGCATGCCCGTCCTTTTAACCACATCACTGCGCCACAGCTCTGTTAATTTACGTTTTATCGCCGCTCCGTAAGGGCCGTAATCCCAGAACCCGGACGGATGATTGTCATATATCTCCGAAGACGGGAACAAAATCCCGCGCCTCGAGAACAGGTTCATCATTGTTTCGAAGTTCATATTCCAACTACCCGATATTTATTATGACAGGACAAGGTTTAAATGATAAGCGCCGCAAGCTAAATACAACTGAAACATATGCCGTTTGTATGCATATGTTTCTGGCTAAAAAGTGATTACATGAAGCACGAGGGTTTTAAGGTAACGCCATGGGAAGTAAAAGGTGACATAGACTATGAAAAATTAACCAGAGAGTTTGGCGTTAGGCACATAGACGACAAGACACTCCGCGACCTTGAAAAGTTTACAGGCGAGCTTCATTACTTCCTGAAGAGGAAAATTTTCTTTGCCCACATGTATTTCGACGAAATACTCGACGAAGCGAAGAATGGCGGCAAACTTTACCTGTATACCGGGCGCGCGCCGTCTGGCCCGGTCCACCTCGGACACCTTGTCCCCTGGCTTTTCACCAAATGGCTCCAGGACAAATTTGGCGCAACTTTGCTGTTCCAGATTCCGGATGAAGAAAAATTCCTGTTCAAGGACAACCTTACTTTCGACGATACTAAAAAATGGGCGCACGAAAACATTCTGGACATAATAGCAACCGGATTTGATCCCAGGAAAACCAAGGTATTCCTCGACACCGAATACGCGGGCCACATGTATAAGACGGCCTGCGCGGTGGCAAAGAAGACAACGCTGTCAAAATTAAAATCACTTTTCGGATTTGGCGATTCCAACAACGTGGGCGAATTTTTCTACACTTGCATGCAATCAGTTCCTGCGTTCCTGCCAACCACGATGGAAGGGACGCCAACCAAGTGCCTCATACCTTGCGCGATAGACCAGGATGTGCATTTCCGATTAACGCGTGATGTCGCACCCCAGATCGGTTTTCCAAAACCGGCTACCATACTGTCGCGCTTCCTTCCCGGGCTCACGGAAGGCGGAAAAATGTCGTCCTCTATTGAAAATACCGCCATATTCACCACGGACGATGAGAAGACCGTGAGGAATAAGATATCCAAGTATGCGTTCTCGGGCGGGCGGGAAAACGCAGAAGAACACAGGAAAAAAGGCGGCGTTCCTGAAGCGGACGTTTCTTACCAGTATCTTACATATTTCATGGAGGATTCAACGAAACTAAAAAAAATATACGAAGACTACGGGTCGGGAAAAATGCTGACAGGAGAATTGAAGCAAATAACGTCCGAAGTGATAAATGACTTTCTGTCAGAACATCAGAAAAAACGCGAGGCTGCGCGGGACAGAGTGGATGATTTCAAGATCTGTGATTAGAATCACCGCCTTCTGTCGAAGTCGGACAGGTGAAAATATTTTGCTTCCCGCCCAAGCACGTAACCCATGATGAACCACGAAGAATACACCACCAACGATTTCAATTTTCCCAGTTCTCGGAACCTTCTTGCGGAAACGCCCACAGTCGCATCCTCGTTGTAAGTTATCCTGCCCGTTTTCTTCAGCCTCTTTGATATGTCCCAGTCCTCGTTTGCTTTCATCTTTTTGTTGAAGCCCCCTATTTTGTCAAATGCGGATTTCTTCACGACGTAGCAAAAAAACAGCAATTTCCTCTGCTTCGACAACGGGTTTTTAACTACATCGCTGAACATGTCCAGAATTCTGTCACCATCGCTCCACCTGGAAGGGTAGGCGACGGCCACCCGGTCGCGGCCAAGATGCTTTATCGTGGAGCTTAGAAAATTTCCAGGCACGGTTGTGTCCGCGTCCATAAAAATAAGGTATTCACCCGTTGCAGCCCGGGCGCCTGCGTTCTTGGCCATGCCGGGAAAACATTTTGGCAACGTAACTACCTTTGCGCCGTGCTTTTTCGCTATCTGGAGCGTGTTATCCTTTGACGGCGAGTAGGAGACTATTATTTCGTAATCCTTGTAATTCTGGGCTTTTATGGATTTTATACAGCCTCCAAGGAATTTCCCTTCGTTGTAGGCTGGTATCACAAACGAAAACTTCATATTTATTACTGATCAAACTATGTATTAAATCTAATCGTGGTTTCATGGAGGAACATCAGGTCATAGTGGTCGGCGGCGGACCGGCGGGCTCCTCGTGCGCGATTTTTCTGGGCAAGAACGGCATTAAAACGCTTCTTGTTGACAAGGCCGCGTTCCCGCGGGACAAGACATGCGGCGACGGGATAACCGGAAAGTCCGCTGGTATTCTGGAGGAACTTGGCATAGAAAAAGAAATAACCAAAGGCCAGCACATGAAATTAAACGGGCTGATAACGTCGTCGCCGTCTGGTGCGGTCATAGACTCCAACCCGTTCGGAGAACCTTTACCGGAGCCGTTCTACGTCTGCAAGAGGCAGATTTTCGACAACATACTTTTCGAAGAGGCAAAGAAGAACGCAGACGTGATGGAAAATTTTACGGTCACCGGCCTGGTCATGGAAAACGGGAAAGTCGCAGGCGTCAAAGGTTTGGACAAAAGCGGCGCCGAGAAAGAGTTCCGCGCAGACGTTGTCGTGGGCGCTGATGGGGCGAATTCGGTTGTTGCGCGCAAGCTGGGATTGAACAATTTCGAGACAGACCGTTCGCTGGTTTCTGTAAGGGCGTATTATGAAAATGTGTCGGACACGGCAGACCACCTGGAATTTCATTTCCTGGAAGAACTGCTGCCCGGCTATTTTTGGATTTTTCCTGCTGGAAACAATGTTTCAAACGTCGGCCTGGCTGTAATCGCGGGCGACGTGCCAAAAAGGAAATTAAACCTCAAGACGTCGCTGGAGGACATTGTTAACAATTCCCGCTTTGCCCCCAGGTTCAAAAACGCGACACAGGTCTCGGAGATCAGGGGCTGGAACCTGCCAACAGGCGCGCAGAAAAGGAGGCGCGCCGGGGACGGTTTCGTGCTTGTCGGTGACGCCGCCTCGTTGATAGACCCATTCACGGGAGAGGGCATAGGAAACGCTCTGCTGAGCGGCAAGCTCGCTGCGGAGACCATATCAAACGCGGCCGGCAAAAAAGACTTTTCTTATGCGGCACTCAAGGGCTACGAGGCTAAGATACAAGAGTGCATGGGGAAGGAATTTGAAGCCAATTACAATTTCCAGAAGTTCGGCAGGAACCCGCTAATGTTCAACGCCCTCGTTGAGGAGTTGAGCGTAGACGCGAGATACATGAAAATGGCAACCTCGGCGTTCTACGACACTACACACAAGGCCGCGAATTTCCGGATACCGCTTTCGCTTTACATAAAGGTTTTTGTCAGGTATCTTAAAAGTTACGTGAGAACCAAATTACGGCCAAAGCGCTAACCGGCTTATTAACCACGCCATTTAATTCTTTAATACCATCATTCAGATGTAATCAATGGTGCTTTTATGGACCTGCATCCGCACGAACTAAAACTGCTGGGAACGCTGAAGAATTTTCATAAAGGCGCCGACATCGCTGCACTTTCCAAAGCCTCCGGGTTGAATCCGGATTCCGTGAGAAAAGCGGCGTTATGGGCAGCCGCCAAAGGCCTGGTTAAATCGGAAGTCACAGAAACCAAATCGTATTTACTCGAAGAGGAAGGAATACGTTACCTCAAACTAAACACACTCCCGGAATTGATCATATTCAACGAAGTCCTGAAAAAACCGGCCGACATCAATTATCTAAAAAACCTCAGGGAATTCCAGATAGGTATGATGTGGGGGCAAAAAAAAGGCCTGATATTTAACTGGGGTTCCGATAATGTCAGGCTCGCACCAAAAAAGGAAGCCGAACAAAAAATAGCAAAAGACCTCGAAGCCCTGGACGAGGTTGGACGGGGCAATTATAACATAGACCGTGCCAAGCTGGAAGAATTTTTACGCCGCAGATTCCTTAAAGAGAAAATTGAAAAAACCGAAACGCTGTCTATAACTAAAAAAGGGCTGGAACTGGCTGATTCAAATCCGGACGGGGGGATAGGAAAATTAACGCCGGAAATAATAAAATCCGGCGCATGGAAAAAGGGCGTGCGGCCTTACGATGTTTCGCTGCCTTCGGCAAAACTCATAGCGGGGAAGAAACACATCACGTCGGTCTGGGCGGAAAAAATCAGGAAGATATTCCTGGACATGGGCTTTTCCGAAGCGTCCGGCCCGCTCGTGGAATCCAGCTTCTGGTGCTTTGACGCGTTATACCAGCCGCAGGACCATCCATCGAGAGAGCTGGCGGACACATTCTACATGAAAAAGCCCGGCGGATCGAAACTTCCGGAGCCTGGAATAGTGAAGGCTGTCAAAAACGCCCACGAAAGCGGGACCGAAGGGTCGACGGGCTGGATGTACAAGTGGTCGGAAGACATTGCGAAAAAGCCGGTGCTGCGCACGCACACAACCGCGGTTTCGGCGCGCAGCCTTTTCGGATTAACGCCGCCCGCAAAAATTTTCTGCATTGGACGGGCGTTCCGCAACGAGACTGTTGATTACAAGCATCTTCCAGAGTTCACGCAGGTCGAAGGGATCGTAGTGGATGAGAATGTCACGTTCCGCGATTTGCTGGGCTACCTGAAAGAATTTTACTGGAGGCTCGGATTCGAAAAAATACGGTTCCGTCCCGCGTATTTCCCGTACACGGAAATGAGCGTAGAGCCGGAGGTTTATTTCGAAGAGAAGGGCGAATGGGTCGAGCTCGGCGGTTCCGGCATATTCAGGCCAGAGGTTACGAAACCGCTGGGCGTAGATGTTCCTGTCCTGGCGTGGGGCCTGAGCCTGGAAAGGCCGATTGCACTAATGACAGGATTGAACGACATCAGGAATTTCTACTTCAAGAACGATTTGAAGCTGCTGCGCAACGCGAAGGTGAATGTCTGATGGCCGTAGTTACGTTTGACAGGAAGGATTTCGAAAGCCTTGTCGGGAAAAAATTAAAGGATTCCGATTACACGGAAACCGTCCCGATGATCGGTGTGACTACGGAAGAATTAAGCAGCGATTCGGTGAGCTTCGAGGTCTTCCCGAACAGGCCGGACATGCTGTCCGTGGAAGGCTTCGCAAGGGCGCTGAAAGCGTTCATGGGTGACGGAAAAGGGATAAAATATTCGGTAGGTAAGATCCACGGCACGATGCGCGTGGACAAGTCCGTCGAAAATGTGAGGCCATACGCCGTGTGCGCTGTTGTGCGCAATGTAAAATTAACGGACAGCGTCCTGAAATCCCTGATGCAGTTCCAGGAAAAGGTGCACGAGACGTTCGGGCGCAGGCGCGAGCGCGTCGCTATAGGCGTGCATGACATGTCAAAGATAGAGTTTCCCTTAAAATACGCCGCATATGAGCCTTCGAAAATTTCTTTTGTCCCGCTCGACTCAAAGGAAAAAATGAACCTGTCGCAAATTTTGCAGAAACACGGCAAGGGAAAGGAATACGGCTGGGTGCTGGAAAACTACAAGACGTATCCTGTGATAACAGACGCGAAAAACGATGTGCTCAGTTTTCCTCCGATAATCAACGGCGAGCTGACGCGCGTGACTGAAAAATCAAAAGACCTGTTCATAGACGTCACCGGAACTTCAAAACATTACATAATGAAAACGTTGAACATGCTTTGCGCGTCCCTGGCAGACCGCGGGGCTAAATTAGAGGCCGTGAAAATAGATTATACAAAATCTTCCGAAACTACGCCTGATGCAAGCGACCAGAAAATCAAAGTCAGTCTGGACTATTTAAACGGGCTTCTGGACACGGACCTGAAAGAAGACGAGGTGAAAATGATGCTTGCCAAGATGGGCGTTTTGTTCGCAAACAACGTTGCCTCGGTCCCGTTTTACAGGACAGACGTCATGCACCAGATAGACATTGTCGAGGATGTTGCAATCGCCTTCGGATACCAGAATTTCGAGCCGCGTATACCCAAAATACCCACCATGGCGCAGAGAAACAGGACACAGGAAAAGTCCTGCGTGATAAAGGAGATAATGGTCGGCTTGGGTATGGAAGAAACGGTTTCATTTGTACTGACAAACGACAGCAAACAGTTTAACATGATGGCTGCACCCGTGGAGGAATGCGCGACCATATTGAACCCAAAGACCGAAGATTACACGGCCTGCAGGAAGAGCTTAATCCCTTCGTTGATGAACGTGCTGGGCGACAACAAGCACAACGAGTATCCGCAAAGGATTTTTGAAATCGGCGACTGTGTTGAACTTGACAAGAGCGAGACCGGGGCGTCTAACGTAAGAAAGCTTGCTGTTGCCCTTTGCCACGCCGATGCCGACATAAACGAGATAAAATCTGTGCTGGAAACGTTCATGCATTCGTACGGCCTTGGTTACAGGCTAAAAAATTCGGCGCACCCGTCGCTGATGAGCGGAAGATGCGGCGAGATAATCGTTGATGGAAGGAAGGTGGGCATCATAGGCGAGATAAACCCGGCTGTGCTGAAAAACTGGGGGCTGGACAACCCCGTAGCTGTGCTTGAGATGGTTGTAGAGTAACCGAATCATACCGGCACAAAATACTGCATGCTCCGATTTATTCTTAATCAAAAATCGCGCTGAAAATCCTTGTAATAATTCCCGGGCTCCGTTTCTGGTATTGGAGCCCTATTAACGCGTGCGCGAGCCTTGTTATTTCCTGCGAGGCGGGCGAGCGCGGGTTCGTGTGTACCACCGGCTTGCGGAGCGCTATAGACGCGGGTATGCTGGCGTCTTCCGGTATTTCCGCGGCAATCGGGATGGACAACATTGCTTCGATTTCATGCTTTTCCAGCTCATGCCTGTGGCCGCGCACACGATTAAGCACAACACCTGTGATATTCTTTCCCTTGTCCCTGGCTATTTTCACGGTTTTTAACGCGTCCGCGACAGACGGCAGGTCCGGGTTCGTAACCAAAATAACCTCATTTGAGGCGTCCATTGCAGATTGCGCTTCGCGGCCCAGGCCGGCGGCGGAATCCACAATAATCATGTCCATCGTGCCGTCCAAGTGCGCAACAACCTCACCCAGTCTTGACGGGTCGACGCCTTTCATTTCATCGAAGTGTATCCCGGCCGGCAAGACGTAAAACCCTGCCTCGTGCCTGCGGACCGCGTCCCGTATGCGCACGCTGCCCCGCATGACGTCATGCAGCGTCGGTTGCGCCAAAGGCATGTCCAAATGAAACCCTATGTTCGGAGTCGTTATGTTCCCGTCTATGACCATTACTTTTTTGTCCAGCTTCGAAAAGGCCGTGGCAAGGTTTGTCACAAGCGTTGTTTTGCCGACACCCCCCTTGCCGGATGTGACGCAGATCAGGCGTGTCATGATTTTTTTTGCCGTCCGAAACTAATAAATCAGCGGTACGCGGGTTTTAAATGGGACGGAGCCAATTAAAACCTCAGCGCGAAACATTAATCGGGTAACTAGAAATAGATGCATACCAGTAGCATCTATTTCAGTTAACAGTGGGCCTGTAGCTCAGCTTGGACAGAGCGGTTGCCTTCTAACAAACTTTAGGAAAGTTTGATCAAAAGGGCCGATCAAAAAAGGCTTGATCAAAAGGAAGACAGCAAAAGGTCGTGGGTTCAAATCCCATCAGGCCCGCCTTATTTTTTCTATGCTGCCCACGGATATCCATGACGACATGGCCCCGAATCCGGACTTGTCTATTCTGAAAGGTCTGACGCGTCCGATTTTTCCCAGAAACACCAAAACGCAATATTTTTTGTTCCTGAAAAGGCCATAAAAAAACCGTTTTTCGCCGCGTTCTATCCCGTCCCTTTCGCCGTATTCGCCGAGTATTTTCTTCACCTTGGCGGGGCTCAGGCCGGAAAATTGCAGGACGCCCCTGACGGCGGCCCTAACCGTGACCGGTTCTCCGGAATTTTTAAAGTATACGGTGTCGCCTTTTTTTATCCTTCCCCAGGGCGCGCGCCTTGAAGCGTACCAGCGCGACTCTATGGTCTTCCTGCCATCCAGTATTTTTCCTGTCAGGCCCCACGACTTCTTCATTATCGCAACGTGCTCCATTTGACCACATCATATTTAAATTGGCTGCGATAATTTATCTTAGATCAGAATGGAAAAAAACACGTATTTCAAGGCGTGGAAGATGTTTTCCGTAGTGGCAATTACAAGCAATTTGTGCCTCTAAGCATCTTCAATTTTCCTCTCTGGTCGTGAATTTTTCTGCGTTTGTGGCTTCTGTCCGGGAGCGAAATTTTTCACTGGTCGGGAGCGTGGTTGGGTTGGATGAGCTGAATCACCTGAGAAGCAGGGTAGCGGGCCTGGAAAACGTAATCAGGTCGGGCGTGAGACTGACTGAAAAAAAGAAAATGATATTGCGTGAGATAGTGAAAATTTCCGGGCGCACCACGTTTACGTCCGCGGTGGACCGCGTGTCGCGCGAACTTTCGCTGCCGTATTCGACGGTTAAATGGAACATGATGCAGATGCGCTCTTCCGGGCTCATAGTGTCCGGCACGAAGGAGCGGCAAAGCCTGCCCATAGTCGTGACTGAGTTCGGAATAGCTGCGGCCGGGCTGTAGTAACAGGTATAAATTATTCACAACAGCAAGTAGATAGCATGCCCACTGTTGACGAGGCCAAATGGCAGCGTGTCTGGCGGGAAAAGAAGATATTCGAGCCTGCCGTTGATTTCGAAAAGAAGAAATTCTTCTTCACGGTCCCGTACCCTTACACCAGCGGGACGCTCCATGTCGGGCACGGAAGGACCTATACTTTGGGCGACATAACGGCGCGTTTCATGCGGATGCAGGGCTTCAATGTCCTGTGGCCCCTCGGTTTTCACATAACAGGCACGCCTATACTGGCCGTTTCGAAGCGGATCGAAAACGGCGAAAAAAGCGTCATCAAAGACCATGAGGGTTATGTGTCGCTGCACGACCCAAAACGCGCGAAAGAGATCGTGGCGAACTTCGTTGACCCGAACAATGTTGCGAAATATTATTCCTCGGTAATAAGCAAGGACATGGACGAGCTTGGCTGTTCCATTGACTGGCGCCGCGACTTCACCACCGGCGACAAGATTTACAACCAATTTGTAAAATGGCAGTACCACCATCTTAACGCGCTGGGCTACCTGAAGAAAGGCGAGCATGCGGTTTTTTATTGTCCTGCCGACGCCAACCCGGTAACGACGGACGATGTCAAGGGCGGCGACGAAATTTCCATGACAATAGAAAAATTCTTCCTGATAAAGGAAAAAATGGCTGACGGCTTCATAGTCGCTGCGACGCTGCGCCCGGACACGCTTTTTGGCATAACCAATGTGTGGGTCAACCGGGACGCGGATTATGTGAAGGCTGATGTAAACGGTGAAAACTGGTATATTTCGGAAAAGGCGGCTGGAAAATTAAAGAACCACGGCATGGATGTCGCGATAGTTGAAAAGATGAAAGGCGCGGCGCTTCTCGGAAAAACCGTGACCATACCCCTGTCCGGCAAAGATGTGAAAATATTTCCGGCCCCGTTTGTCGACGACAATGTCGCAACGGGCATCGTCAATTCCGTGCCGGCCCACGCCCCGTATGATTACATGGCCCTGAAAACACTTGCGGATGCCGGCATGATAAAACCGATTTCGGTGATAACGACCGAAGGCGATGAAACCCCCGCGGCCTCTGCATGCGAGAAAATGGGAATTAAAGGCGTCGACGAGGCTGATAAGCTTGAAAAAGCCACGAAAGAAGTTTACGCGGCCGAATTCTACCGGGGCGTTACCAACAAAAACTGCGGCCCCTTCTCCGGATTAAAAGTGAACGACGCAAAGCAAAAAATATTTGAAAAACTTACCACAGAGGGCTTCGGTGCGGTGATGTACGAGAATGCGAGCACGGGCATGAAAAACCAGGCAGTCGGACCGATAACGTGCCGATGCGGCAGCGGTGTTATTGTCACGGTAATAAAAGACCAGTGGTTTTTGGATTATTCCAACGCGAATTGGAAAAAAGACACGAGAAAACTCCTCTCAAAGATGGAAATAATGCCCGACATGTACCGAAAGCAGTTTGAGGAGTCCATTTCATGGCTTCACGAATGGGCGTGCGCCCGCCACCGCGGTTTGGGCACAAAATTACCGTACGACGAAAAATGGATGATAGAATCGCTTTCCGATTCGACCATTTACATGGCATTCTACACAATCGTGAACGAAATAAAAAGGAACAAAATAAAGCCGGAGAACCTTACGCCGGATTTTTTCGATTATGTTTTCCTCGGGAAAAACAACGGGACTAAAATAAAAGGCGTCGACAAGAAAACGCTGGACGCGATGCGCAAAGAATTCTCGTACTGGTATCCCCTGGACGAAAGGCGGACCGCTCCAGCACACATCCCGAACCATTTAACTTTCTTCCTCTTCCACCACGCGGCAATGTTTCCGGAGCTGATGTGGCCGAGGCGCGTCACGATAAATGAACTGCTCATCGCCGAGGGCAGGAAGATGAGCAAGTCACTTGGCAACGTAATACCCCTCGTTTCAGCGATACGGAAGCACGGCGCCGACACGATCCGCCTTTATCTCGCATATTCCGCCGATGCGGCGTCGACTCTGGACTGGCGCGAGCACGAGGTTGAGAACGTAAAAAGCAGGCTCAACAGGTTCTGTGACATCATCAAAAAGAAGGCAAAGCCCCTGGTCGGCTCCAGAACAGGGGAATGGTTTGTGAATGAATTCTACCAGAACCTCGCCGCCGCCGAGAGGGCAATGAAATCTTACGGGTTCCGCGCGTACATACAAAAGATGTTTTTCGACATGCTGCGGCATTCTGAAAATCTCATAAACAGGACAAACGATTACGGCGCGATACAGTCGGTTGCGAAGGACTGGTTGCTTGCGTTATCGCCTGTTATACCGCACACATGCGAGGATCTGTGGAAACACCTTGGGTTCGACAACCTCATTTCGGTGCAGCAATGGCCCCGGATGAAAGACGCTGACAGGCGGCGCATCGAACCGGAAACCATGTTCGACGGCCTGATGAGGGATTTGAACCAGCTCATCAAAATCGCGGGCAGCAGGAGCAAAGTTTTCATCTACACCAGGACAGAAGAGGAAAAAAAATACATAGCCGAATCACTGGATTACATCAAGACCGCCCTGAAATTCGGGGATGCGACGGTCTACGGGCCGGACGACAAAGCGTACGACCCGTCGCAGAAGGCGGCGAAGGCAAAAGAGGGTAGGCCCGGAATTTACCTGGAATGATCATGCGCAGTACACGGAAGTTTCCGCAATTCCGGACGGCGTACCGATCCTCACGACATGTTTTCCTGGCGCTGCGGGATAGTCTATCGCCAATGCGGATTCGCCTGGTTTTATTCCATATATGAATTTTATTTCTGACGCGGAAAGGACCCGATTGTAAATACGCACTTCGTCTATTGTTCCGATAAATGACTGGCTGGACTGGAACGCATCGCCGACACTGTCCTGTTCCTGCGCTATTACCAGAGACCCGCCATTGGTAATGGCCACACCCGAGGAAACGGTCCCGGAAAAGGCAGGCGCACTGTCCTTATACATCCGCGCTTCCCCGCCGGCGCTTTTCCACGTCGCTGCAATGTGATGCCAGTTTCCGTCGTTTGGTTTCACGCCCGTGTTTACATTGTTGCCTATCGCATAGATGTCGAAGCTTTGATAATTGAATATCAAAAAATCGTTGTCCGATGATGGCGAGGCGTAGGAAACAGGCGCTCCTGACGTGGTTGTGTCTGTGGATTTCATCCAGAAAGCTGCGGTTATTTCAGATGACGGGAACCCGGGCAGCGGGTTTTTTATTACGTAGTTGCCCAAGCTGCCGTCGAACCGCAGGGCTTTGCCTGTTCTTCCGCTTTCCCAAACCGGGCTGCCTGCGATGTTGCCGTTATTTCCGCTGCCTGAACTGTCCGATGCTGTCGGGCCTGCGCCTTCGTCGAACTTCCAGTAAACCACGAGCCCGTTGTTGATAACGCTGATCCCGTCGACTTCTCCAACAACGACATCGGCGGCTGAGATGTTGATGCTGCCGCTGTTCAGCACGTAAACCCTGATGTTTCCATTGGAGCAATAAGCGCCGCCTGCTGGTATGGATATCGCATTCGTGGTCTGGGAAGAAAGCACGCTGCCAAACCAGAAATAAGAAGCGCCCACCAGCCCGGTCGTGATTAACAACAGCATTACAAGCGCTATCACAGGCGTGACGGCTTTCATAATAATAATATTACTTGCCCGTGTTAAAGCATTTAAACCATACCATTGAATACAAAGAAGGATTTCACATGAAAGACGGGGACTTTATAAAAATCAATTACGTGGGCCGTGTAAAAGAGACGGGCGAAATCTTCGATTTAACCGACGAGTCGGCCGCTAAAAAGGAGAAAATAAACCTCCAAAACGTGATTTACGGGCCCGTGACTGTCATACTCGGCGAGAAAATGATATTGCCCGCGCTCGAGGACGAAATAAAAAAGATGTCTTCCGGCGAAACAAAAAAAATCGAACTCGATGCCGCGAAGGCGTTTGGCCCGCGCGATTCCAGGCTGATAAAAGTTTTTGGCGAATCCGAATTCGTAAAAAACGACATGAATCCTGTGCCGGGATTAACCGTTAACGTGAACGGATTGCGAGGCAGGGTTTTGTCTTCATCCGGCGGACGCGTCCAGGTGGATTTCAACCACCCGCTGGCAGGCAAGAACCTTGCTTACGACATGACGTGTATCGGCATTGTTGAAGACGACGAAGGCAAGGCAAAATCGCTTCTTCAATATTATGCGGGTGTCAAGCCCGGGGATGCGGGCGTTTCGATAAAGGATTCCCAAATCGTAGTTTCGTTGCCTGCCAGAAATCCCGTTCCTCCGGAGGCCAGGGAAAAGGCTGCGAAGGAAATAATAAAATGGGTAAAAGTAGATTCTGTGAAATACGAAGAAATTTACAAGAAGCAAAACTAAGCACGCTTAGAAAGAATGCTATTGTACTCGTCAACGGCCATTTCAATAAATTTCTCGAGACGGTGATTCCTGCTGCTCGCAGACACTGTCTGTAACGAGATGGCTGGTTTCATAAAACGGCTTATTTGAAGGGTTATTCGAGAATGTTGGAAACGAAATGCCGATATAAATATTAACGAACCGTAATCATCAATTGTCAGTGATGTTCAATGGCATTGCCTATCAGCGAATCGGCTCCCCGAAGCACCAGATCAAAAGACGTTGACGAGGAACTAAGAAGGATAATCGAGTCGCGCAAGTCTGACATAAAAGTTGTCGGCGTGGGCGGGGCTGGCGGGAACACCATATCAAGGATAATGCAAATCGGCATAACCGGCTGCGAGACTGTTGCGATAAACACAGACGCGCAGGACCTTCTTTACACGGACGCAGATGCGAAAGTTTTGATCGGCAAGGAAGTCAGCCAGGGCCTCGGGGCCGGCGCGAACCCAAAGGTTGGCGCAGAGTCGGCCAAGGAAAACAAAGACGACGTGAAAAAAGTCCTTGACGGAGCTGACATGGTTTTCATAACCTGCGGGCTTGGCGGCGGCACAGGCACGGGAGCGAGCCCTGTTGTCGCGGACGTTTCGAAAAAAATCGGCGCGCTGACGGTCGCGATTGTCACTTTGCCCTTTTCAATGGAAGGCGAACACAGGATGAACAATGCAAAAGAGGGCCTGGAAAATCTGGAGTCGGTTGTTGATACGCTCATAGTTATTCCAAACGACAAGCTTCTTGAGATTGTGCCGGACGTTTCGATAACGACCGCGTTCAAAGTCGCGGATGAAATTTTAGTCAACGCTGTGAAAGGCATTGCCGAACTGGTCACGCGCCCCGGGCTCGTTAACCTTGATTTTGCTGACATACGGGCAGTAATGTCGTCCGGCGGGCTGGCCATGATCGGCATGGGCGAATCCGACTCGGAAAACCGCGCCATAGAGGCTGTTGAAAAATCTCTGACAAACCCGCTGCTTAACGTGGATATCACCGGCGCCACCGGGGCGCTCGTTAGCGTCGCGGGCGGTTCGGACATGACGATACGTGAATGCCAGGAGATTGTGGAAGCCGTTTCTTCGCGATTAAACCCGGGCGCGAAAATAATCTGGGGAGCGCAGGTTGTCAAGGAAATGGGGGACGTGGTCCGTGCGCTGCTCGTTATCACGGGCGTGAAAAGCCCGCAGATCTACGGCCCGAACAGGAAATTCGTTGCCGAGAGCCGCAAAGAGATCGAACAGATACTTGGGATCGAATTCGTAAGCTGATTTAATACCGGCTGGACTTATCTATATCTATGAAAGCTGTCACGCCGGTTATTGCGCTGGTCATGCTTTTGCTGGTTACGACCGGCCTGGTTGGAATTTCTTACGCGTGGTTTTCGTCGACGATGTCATCGCAGACTTCCGGCACGTTCAAAGCCACGCCTGTCGGAGGCAATAAGGTGATGATAACCAACATCGGAACGACGGACCTTGACACGAACAGCTTGAAAGTGTTCGCAGGCAGCGGGGAGGCTGGAATATCCAACCCAACGACAATACAGCCGGGCAAGGCCGCGGTGCTGGAAATAATACCGCGCGGCTACGGAAAAATCGGCGGGAGGGTCGTGTCGAATTCTATGTCATACGATTTCACGTCCGATGTGGCGTGCACGTGGCTCGCAGAATTTAAGCAAAACGACGTTGTCAGGTTCCGCTGGCACAACGACTGCGCAGAAGACGGCGGGATGGGGTTAAGCAACGTAAACGGCGGCCCTTCATGTTCGGGCTGTGACGACCCAACATTAACAGGAATAACGTTGAAAGACCGCGACGGAAACGCGATAGGCTCATGGTCCGGCTCCTTGCAGACAGGGGATAGCTTAACGCCGAAAGTTGAGAACAGGTTCATAGACCTTACTGTTGCGCAGGCGTCGTCTAACGGGCCTTTCTACGCAGACTTTTCCTTTGCCAGCATCAACCGTCCGCAGGACCAGCAATTTTGGCTTTACAGCGTGAATGGGATAGACAAAAGGACATATTTGGGCGATGGCGGCGACGAACTGCAGATACCGTGTTCAAAATCGTTTGCGTGCATAAATTCGATAACGGCAGGCAGCGCGTTGAAGTTGCGCGTTGAACACAAGAGCGGCGGGGACTATGACAACGACCTGCAGCCGAGCTGCGCGTACACGGAGGACACGGACGACTTTCAGGTGAGAAAAATAGAGCTGGTTGATCAAAGCAATACCGTCCTGGCCGCCAATTCGACTGCGAAGTGGCTGTCCGACGTAATGAACGGGGCGCAGAATTTCGACGCTTACACATACTACCTCACTGTCACCCAATCGTCAACGAATTACCCGTTCAAGCTCATGATAACCGACTACGACCTGAGCGGCGCCGCTGCGGCTGAGTTTGATCTGATTAAAATCAACGACGGGTTTGCGGGGTATGTGGGCGACATAGACGGCGGGGGCGCGTCGGTCCAGTACGTTTCCGAGAAAAGCATTTGCGCGTGACACGGCCTTTATCATCCACGATGCCTTTAAATAGGTTGCGCCACAATTGGATTTGGTTCAAAGCCGTTTTTTGGTGATATTTGTGGGTTTAGGGTCGGATATTAAAAACAGGCTAAGCCAATACCTTAGGGTGATAAGCGTCAGCAAAAAGCCGGACCGGGAGGAGTTCTGGTCGTCGGCGAAGATATGCGGCGCCGGAATGCTGATAATCGGTTTTATCGGTTTCGTGATTTACGTGATGTTCAGGCTGATTTAAGCCTTTCTTTCAAACAACGGTTTGCTAAGCAAACCGTGCAAAGGAAACATTAATGTTTCCTTTGAGAAAGCCTTATGGGAAAGAAATTAAATTGAATTGGTGTTTGCATGGAAGAGATAAAAAACGAACAGAAAACGGAAACGGAAAAATTCATCGAGTCTGCTGACAAGCCCACCGAGGTTGCCGAGCAAAAGCCGGTTGCCCCGGTTGCCGTGGCCGAAGAAACACCGAGCAGCGTGTTTACTGTTAAAACAACGCTTGGCAGGGAAAATGTTGTGATGGATTTTTTAACCACGCGCATACAGGCGCAATCAATACCGATCAAGGCCATAATGCACCCGCCTGAACTGAAGGGCTACATATTCGTAGAAGGAAAGATCGAAGAGGTGCAGCAATCGATACAGGGCGTGCCTCACATACGCGGGCTGATCAACAAGCCCGTTGAATTAAGCAAATTGCAGCAGTTCCTTGTCCCAAAGGTCGTCAACATAGAATTAAACATAGGCGACATAGTTGAGATACTAACGAGCCCGTTCAAGGGCGACAAGGCACGTGTTGCGCGTGTGGACAAAACAAAGAACGAGGTGACGCTTGAACTGCTCGAGGCGGGCGTGCCGATACCGGTGAAGGTCAACATGGAGTTTGTAAAAGTCCTTGAAAAGGTCGGGGACAGGAAGGAATAGTTATGGCAAAAACCGAAAAAATGGAATTCATCATTGAAGGCGGCAAGGCCGCGCCAACGCCTGCGCTGGCGCAAAAGCTCGGGCCGATGAAGATCAACATAGGCGCAGTGATGGCCAAGGTGAATGAAAAAACAAAACCGTTCAGCGGCATGCAGGTGCCTGTTAAGCTTGAAATAAACGTCGACACGAAAGATTTTGAAGTTTCGGTGGGCACGCCGCCTGTTTCCGCAATGATCAAAAAGGAATTGAAGCTGGAAAAAGGCGCGAAAGGCGAGGCCGCGGTCAAGGGCAAGGAGATTGTCGGGAATTTGTCGATTGACAAAATAATAGAAATTACCAAAGGCAAAGGCTTCCGCGACACCAAGAACGGCGCGAAACAGGTTATAGGGACATGCAAAAGCATGGGCGTAACCGTTGAGGGCGAAGACCCGCGCAAGGCCATAAAGCGCATTGACGACGGCGAGTTTGACGCAAAATTCAAATAAACTTGTTTTTAAATCTTTTCGAACCGTCCATTTAGATGATAACAATGGGCATGTGGGACAAGCTGTTCTGGGCGTGGTTTTCGCTGGGCGGCTTCGCGGTTGCGTACACGATTTACGCGAACCCCTCTTTCAGCACAACCACCGGACTGCTTGTGGGCGTTTCGATAATAGCCACTGGCATCGTTAAATTAACCGACGAAGTGGCGTTCAGGGAGCTGAAAAAAACCAACACGGAGATTGTTGACGCTTTGCACTGGATAAAGGAAGGGCTCAGCAAAATCGGGTCCAACGGCAAAATAGAGGACGACGAGCAGCACACGATACTGACAAAGAAGATACTGGAACTGGAAAACAGGATGAATCGTGTTTCGAAAGCGCTGACAGCGGAAATTGTCGATATGAAATCAAAGCAGGGCGACGCCGAATTCGTCGAGATAAAGGAAGAGCAGAAGCAGGAATGAGCGCGGGGCGGTTATTTAAACGTAACGGCTCAAATTAGTGTTCGGAAAGAAGCGACTGACACATACCGTGTATGTGTCTAGCTAGTAACCCATTAACTGGTTGGCTACCGCTTTGGCGGGAGGGTTTAGAAATGCTTGATAAAAACACGATGCTTGAAGTTTTGAAAAAAGCCAGGGAATCTGCGAAAGGAAAGAAATTCGTGCAGTCCTGGGACCTTTCCGTTTCGCTGAAAGAAATGGACATGAAAAAGCCGGAAAGCAAGATTTCCGAGGACTTCATGCTGCCGAACGGGCCGGGCAAAGACCTGACCGTTGCGGTCATAGCGGACACGATAGCGCAGAAAGTCGCCGGCATCGCTGACTCGGTCATAACAAAAGACCAGCTGGCGACAATGGGCCAGAACAAAAAAGCCCTGAAGAAAATCGCTTCTGATACTGATTTTTTCCTTTCCGAAATCTCCCTGATGCCGCTTGTTGGAAAACAGCTTGGCCCTGTGCTGGCGCCGCGCGGCAAAATGCCAAAGCCGATACCGCCAAACGCTGACGCAAAGGCCATCATAGACAAGGCTAAAAAATCCGTGCGGATAAAGCTGAAGGACTCGCCCGTTGTCAATGTGATAATCGGGAACGAAAAAATGGAAGACGCGAAGATCGTGGAGAACATAGACGCCGTGATCGAGTTCCTTGAGCGCAAATTGCCAAAAGGCCGGGACAACCTGAAAAACGTGACGGTGAAACTAACAATGGGCAAACCGGAAAAGATAAAGGTGCAGTAGATGGCCAACGAACAAAAAATGCAGACTGTTGAAGAGTTAAAGTCGTTGATAAATTCCTACAGCGTTATCGGCGTTTTGAACATGCACAAGATGCCTTCCAAGCAGCTGTTTGACATACGCAACGCACTTGCCGGCGAGGCGAAGATACGGATGGCGAAATCCTCGCTGATTAAGCGCGCGTTTGCCGCGTCGAATAAGAAAGGCCTGAACGAGCTTGAGAAAAGCGTGGCCGGCGAGGTCGCCCTGATTTTCACCAACCAAAACCCTTTCAAACTGTACAACTTTTTGGAAAAGAACAAACAGCCCGCAGCTGCGAAGCCCGGCGACATAACGCCAACGGACATAGTCATCCCGGCGGGACCGACGCAATTCGCAGCCGGGCCGGTGATAAGCGAATTCCAAAAGGCAAAAGTAAAAACAACCGTCGAGAATGGAAAAATCTCGGTCAAGGAGGATACAACAGTTGCGAAAGCGGGCACGCAGCTTACGAAGGAATTAACGGAGTTCATAATGAAGTTCGGCATAGAGCCGATGAAGATAGGGCTTGATTTGGTTGCCATGCTGGACAACGGCACGGTGTTCGGCAAAGAAGTGATGGGCGTCCCTGCTGAAGAGTATGTCAGCGGCATGATCGCAGGCTATTACAGGGCGCTTAACCTTTCCGTCAGCGCCGGTTACCCGAACAAGGAATCGGTAAAGGTTATGATATCGAACGCGTTCCGCAACGCAAAATATATTGCGACGGAACACGGCGTATACGAAAAAGAGGTCATCGGGGACATTATGGCCAAATACAAAAACGTGGCGGAAAACCTGAAAAGAAACTTAAATGTCTGATGTGAGAAGATGCAGATAAACAATTTGCAGCGAATGATAGAGAGCCTGCAGATCAACGACGCCGAACTGATAACTAAAATGAAAAATTTGGCCGGCGAATTGGAAAAGAACCAGGATGAGAAAATCATAGCGGAACTGGTTATCATGCTGTCAAGGCTGGCTTCGAAAAACAGGATAGAATTGGAAGCCGCCCTTTACAAGAGAATGGATGAAATAAGAAAACAAACTTCTTAGAAAGAGGTTTGATCAGGAAAGAGGTTGAAAAAATATGGAATATATGTACAGCGCTTTGCTGCTTCATTCGGCGGGCAAGCCCGTGAATGAGGAGAACGTGAAGAAGGTAGTCGAGGCCGCTGGCGAACAGGTTAACGAAGCCAAGGTAAAGGCTTTGGTGGCTGCGCTGGAAGGCGTAAATATCGACGAAGAGCTGAAAAAGGCGTCGGCTCCGATAGCTGTCGCAGCAGCTCCTGCAGCTTCGCACACAGAGGCGAAGAAAGAGGAGAAGCCGACAGAAGAGGACACTGCGCAAAAGGCCGCGGAAGCTGCGGCCGGCTTGAGCTCGTTGTTCGGATAGAAACGTTTGGTTTTTTTGTTTTCTACCGGGCTTTTTTTTATTTGGTTAGACGTAAAGCCCGGCTTAAATCCTGCGGCGCCGAATTATTTCCAGCATGAAAGCCGCTACGCTCGCAAAGCTGGAAAGTTTGGCAAGGCCGTTCTCAACAAGGCTGCCTCCCCGGGCGGTTGTAAGGAAATATTCGGAAGGCCGGCTGGATTTTTTAACCAAACTCGGAGAGGAAACTCCTTCTGAATTTTATTCGCCCCCGGAAGAATTTTCGCGCGAGCTGTGGGGTATCCGGTTTCGCGGGCCGGTAATGAACGCTGCCGGCATGTTCAAGAACGGCGAGTGCTATGAGATGACAGCAAAGCAGGGCGCGGCTGGATATATCGGCGGAACAGGGACATGGAATTCGCGGCACGGAAATGAAAAAGATGGGATATATCTTCCTTTTGCGCCATATGCGCGATCGCACGCCGCATCGAACTGGTTAGGATTACCAAACGACGGCGACCACGCTAATTCGGAAAGGGCGCGCACGATGAAGAGAGTCGCAGATTGCCCGATAGGGTGGAGCGTGGCCGGCCCGCCGGATTTGCAGGGCGAAGAAATGCTGCGGCGCCTCGTGACAGGCATGCGGCTTTACGAATCCGCGGGCGTTGACTTCCTGGAGATGAATGAAAGTTGTCCGAACACAGGACAAGGGACGCCAAATTACGACGAACTTGGAACAAGGCTGCGATACGTGAAAGACAATTTTCTGGATATTAGAACAAGGCGGCTTCCGGTGATTGTGAAATTTTCCGTTGACACGGAACTGCCGCAAGTTCCTTCGTTGATGGATATGCTGTTCGAGCTCGGTTTTGACGGCGTGAATTTTGGGAACACATCAACGCAATACGCGCGCAGAAGGGCGACGATACACCCGGATGAAAGGAAATTGTATGATTTTTACACTATCGGCGATTTCGGCGTTGGCGGCGGCGTAAGCGGTCGTCCGCTGAAAGAAGATTCTTTGGCGCTGGCTGGCAGGGCAGTGGAATATTTTAAAGCCGGCCCGCCGTCGCAGGAATTCCATGTTATCCGAACGGGCGGGGTAGAGTCGTGGAGAGACGTTGAACAGTCGGAGCGGGCCGGCGTTTCGCTGAACCAATGGTATACAGGCTATTTTGAAATGTTTGCGAAACACGGGCACGGTGTTTACAGGAAATTGTTGGCTGGGGCGGCGCGATAAAAAGCCGGAAAAATAAATTCATTCGATGGTTCTATAGAAAAATGATAAAACCGTAACAAACTATCCAATCTGCTGACAGTTAGCCTGTCTCAAAACCGAATTTTATTTTCTTTGCTATTTCTCGAAGTCTTGCTTCGAGTTCCTTCGCCTGCTGTTTTGCGCCAGTTTTATAAGCATCGCCGGCGTCCAACATCAGACGTTTCGATTCTACATCAGCAAACAACATAACGCCTTCAGATATAGGATTTCCGTCAATTGTTTCTATGCGGTAAACTACCTCCTGAAGAGACGTTGGTATAATAAGAGTCTGTTTCACATAACCCTCTTTTCCCTTTTCAGGGCGTACATCAACTGTTTCCGTGCCCCGATTATTCACTTCGATCGTGTATCTACTCTCTTTAACCGTTTTTGGCATCGAATAAGCAACTTCACCCACACGATATCCAATTTTTGTGTCATCCATCGCCTTTTGCAATCTTCTGACTCTCTCCAACTCACGTGCCATATTAATTATATTCAATCTCAAAATTAAATATGAAGAAAGTCAGGCGTGTCGCCATCGGCGTTGTTTTTCGCAAATCTGCTGACGGTGTAGAGTTCCTTTTACTGAAACGCAAACGGAAAGGCTGGGAGCTTCCGAAAGGCGGCATTGAGAAAGGCGAGACTGCGAAACGGGCGGCGTTGCGCGAGGTGCGCGAAGAGACGGGACTGACGCTGTTAAAAATCGTGAAGCGGATTAACGAAAAGATCATATATAATTACCCGAAAGAGTATGCTGCGCGCCACGGCTACACGGGAACAGAACAGAAGGCTTTTTTAATCGAGTCGTTAGGCGGTCCTGTTCGCGTTGAGAAACGTTCTTTTAGCGGTTTTGCCTGGCTTGACGCAAAAAACGCTTTACGAAGGCTGAAATGGGACAATCAACGTAACCTGCTTCATCGTATATTAAAAGGTGCGTTCTCGAAAAAGTAACTTGATGAGGACGCCTCCAAGTTATACAAACCGCGTTGTTTCGGAAGCAGGAAGAGGGCCAGGTTACACAACTACCAGCTATACGGGCGGTTCCAGGCAAGGGCCAATCGCTTATTATCGCGGCTCCAGGCCGGAATATGTCCCGCAGAGAGGCTACACCGGCTTGCGCATTTTCCGATTAAGCCGCAGGCGGCCGCGGAAATTAAGCTCGCAAAAATCCGGCTGCAGTTACTGCGGCGGGAAGCCTGCCGACAAACCCGTTTTCGCGGTTGCGACTGTCGTCGGCAGGATCGGCGAAGTTAAGAAAACCCTTTCGCCCCACTGCGCGAACTGCGGCGTCGCGGTTGCGTAGACCGACAGAACCATACCGAAAAGCTAGAAGCATACCGATACAGTATTGAGAAAATGTTAATTTTCTCAATTAGAAAACTGATGTTTTCTAATTACGGCATGCTTCAGTTGGAACGCGATATGCTTCAGTTTCTCGATGTTTCCCGTTATTAATTTGCACTGTTAAAAATTATTGAGTCTTATGGGTGTGGCTTATTCTTCTCCAGGACAAAAAAGCGGCAAAAACTACGTCACTGTCGAGGAAAAAGAGAGTGTGCGCGTCGATAACTTAATGTCAGCGAGGGCGGCCGGTTATAAAATTACCGCAGGCTACAAAAAACCCAAGGCTGCGAAAAGCGCCTACGGCAAAAAACAGAAGCGGATTTTTGTCCCGACGCAGTGCAAATTCTGCGGTGCGGAAGTTTCATACGGCTCAGTGTCCAAGTCGCGGCTGCGCGCCGCCGGGTCAACGTGGATAGACACGTGCGAGTCGTGCTCGGTGAATCCGGACGTAGCGCAGAGTGCGAAAATTTACGTTTAGAACCAATTTAAAGCTTATAAATAAATTTTCCAATCTAATCGTAGAAATGAAATCTAAAAAAACCCTTTATTTGTCTTTGGTTCTGTTAATTTTGACGTCCACGCTTTTTTTTAATTCAATTTCAGCCGCTCCCAATGTCGCCTTGAGCTGCTGGAAAGGCTCGCCTATGTCCGTTAGCGAAACAATAACGCCGTCCACACAGTTCAACGATATCTCCAATAAATTTTATTGCAGTTTATCGTCTTCCGCACAATTTACATTAAATAATTTATCCCTGACAACTTCCGACGCAGGATTAACCAGATACGAAGCCTACCTTTTGGAGAATACGTCCCACGAAGCCTATGAAAATAATGCGTCTTTGATATCCTACGATTATACGTTTCCTAACGGGACTATAGTAACCAGATTTAATCAAACTTCTTACCCTTACACAAGAACAATTTATTATTACGACAGAGTTCCATTTACTTTGCCTTTTATTGTAGCTTCCAACACACCAAAGTTGTTTGAATTCAGCTTTGACATAATACCAAACACTCGAGGGAAGTTTAACATAGTTGCTGACACAACAGCACAAAGTTTAAGCGGCACTGTTTTGATAGATCCGCAATGGGACGGCACTTTCAATTATTACAGGCAGATGCAGGTAAACATATCGCCAAATACGGCTTTGTACAATTTTCCTGTATTGGTGAATGGTACAGATACTACTAATGACAAGGGTGGCTGGGACACCCAGGGTCCAATTTCTGCGGGCAAGATGCAGTCAAACTGCAACGATATCAGAATTATCAACGAATCCGACAACCAATTGATGGATTATGAAACGGAAAAAAACACGTGCAACACAACTAACACTGTAATTTGGGTGAAAGAGCCTAACATACCGTCGTCTAATATTTCTAATTATATATTCTATGGAAACCCGTCCGCAAACGATTCACAGAACGCGAAAAATGTGTGGGATTCTGATTTCATTCTAGTCGATCATCTCGACGAGAACGCAGGAATTACGACAAACGACTCCACGCGAATCGGCTATAACGGCACCTTCAACAATCAGCAACAAGTTTCATGGAATTCAAGCGGCAGGTTCGGTTATGCTTTACGATTGAACTGTACCGGAACAACTTGGTGCGTAAGCAAAGGGCTGGAATACCCGGATATGAACATGACTACTAATTTCACCATAGAAGCCTGGATAAAGCTGGATGAAAACACCACATCTGTATGGCACTCAATAATAGCGGCGAAGGGCGGGAATTCTAATACATATCTGTGGTGGTTCTTGGTCCAGGCAAGCGATGCCAAAGTCAGGTTCCAGGATTCCACAGACTGTTCTGCTACCAGAGAATTGAGAGGCAACACGCCTCTTGAAAGAAACAAATGGTATTATCTGGCCGTTACTTACGATTCTACAGTAGGCCATAAATTATTCATTAACGGAAAACTTGATGCGATAGATTCCAATACCGGCACACTATGTACGAACAATCACGACAAGTTAAGGGTTGGGGATTCCGACGGCGGTTTAGGCTATACGGAATTCAAAGGCCTCATAGACGAGTTCAGGATATCAAACAAGACAAGAAGCGCTGACTGGATAAACGCGACTTACAATAAAACTTTAGTAACAATGTTCGATGAACAAGGTAGTTCGATAGCCAATGAATCAGACGGCAGGAACAGCATCGAGCTTGGCATAAACGACACGATACCAACGTCTTCGCGTTATCCGGATCAATGGATATACATCATAAATTCTTCAGGGCATCAAAGTTTCGGCAAGTTTGACCGCGTGGCTGTGTTAGGCAACCAGACGTGGGCGTTCAATTACGTAACGACAGGCGAGACTGCGACAAACATGACAAACGTAAGCAGGACAGCCAATATTTGGGAGAGCAGCGGCCAGTCGTCTTCGGTTATCAGGACGCAGGTTAGCAATTTCATAACGAATACGAAGTGGTGAATCTGATTAAAGATAAATTTATAGATATTAGACGATGGAAGTATGTTCTAATTGTACTATTGGTAGTAACTTTATCGATGATTTTACTATTCGATAAAAACTTCGTATCGGCTTGGTATGAGTTTAGTTTAAGGGACGTTTGTAAAACTGGCGGCGGCGCAGAAGGGGTCATAGAAGTTAGATTCTATGGTAGTACGACCAAGGATCAGATGCGAGATATTGTAGGAAAATACGGCTTAACTATCAGGGACGACGCTTTCACAACCGGGTATAATGGGACTACTATAACCGTTGTTAACGTCCCTTCAACTAAAGAAGCCTTATGGGCTTGTATACTTACAAAAGTTGAGAACAATTCAATACAGCAGGCTTCTGTAGTAAGTACTGTCGGGACACTGTGACCATGAGGCACCACTATATCATTTTTTTCATAACAATATCTTTTTTATCTTTGTTCACAATGGTAAATGGCAAAGTTTTAACAGATAATTATGCTAATATAGAAAATGAAGTTTATAGTAGTTTAGAAAACAAAAGTATCGTCAATGTTGTAGTAATATTGAATAGTGCAAAGCAAGGTATGGTATTATCAACGCTCTCGAGTAATGAATTCACACCGCAGTATTTGTTCAATGATACACTATGGTTCTCTGGCTATACAAATAAACAGGGCATAGATAAATTAAAAATTAATCCATTTGTAGATCATGTATATCTATCAAAGCCTACACACACCCTTCTAGAGAATAGCCTTCCACTGATTCACGCTAATAATGCATGGGACGTTAATGCTAACCAACTCAATATTACCGGTAGAAATCAGACCATATGCATTGTAGACACCGGTGTTAACTCGACTCATCCAGCTTTTAACGGGAAAGTGGTAGCACAAAAATGTTTTTGTAGCAATAATTGTTGCCCTAATGGTCTTACTAGCGACACAAATGCAACCGATAACGATGGCCATGGCACACATATCGCTGGTATAGTAGCTGCAAATGGGTCACTATTTGAAGGGGGTTTGAGAGGTGTTGCCTTTGACTCTAAAATAGTAGCGGTGCGTGTTACTAATAACAGTGGCTCCGGCACAGAACCCGATCTTGCAAATGGAATAAAATGGTGTAAAGATAACAAAGATGTTTATAATATCACTTTGATAACAGTCAGCATAGGTACCTCAGAAAATTTCAGTTCTTATTGTGATAATCGCGCGTCTTCCATAGAAGCAAACAATGCAACTATTTCCAATCTATTCGTTTCGGTAGCATCAGGAAATATGGGTAATACTACAGGAATAGGCGTCCCGGCATGCGCCTCGAATGCCACGTCTGTAGGTGCTACTTACGATCTGAAAGGCGGGGCACAACTTTGGGACGCGTGTGCAGATCTGACTACAGAAATTGATCAGATAACCTGTTTCACTAATAGAGGAGGAATACTTGATTTGCTTGCACCAGGTGCTATCATAAATTCTACTTATAAAAACGGCGGATACGCACAGATAAGTGGCACATCCCAAGCCGCCCCCCATGTCGCCGGACTGGCCGCGTTGATGAAACAGGCCAATAACAGCCTAACGCCATCTGACATAGAACGGGTAATGAACTACACCGGAAAACCGATTTACGATTCCGCAACCCAGCTAACGTTCCGTCGCATAGATGCTTTCAGGTCTGTGCTTGCTGTTCTTTATAATTTGTTCGTATCCGACCTTCAGGTCGTTCACTCAAACGCAGGCAACAGGGTATTCCAATTTAAAGCGTTTAATGATCTTAGCACACCAGCGAATGTATCGTGGACTATAAATTATGGGGACGGCAGGTCTGATAATAGCCAGAACAATGTCACTCTAGGCGCTTACCAAGAAACGTTCATATTCGCAAGTCACGACTATTCAAGGCCTGGAAATTACACTGTTACGGCTTACGCCAACACTTCCGCAGATAACTCAAACACGCTAAGCATGACGATAGAAGCAAGGCCGATTGAGGTTAATGGCCTAAAACTACTGAACCAGTCTTCGTTAAAGAACATCTACGGTTTCAACATCAAAAGCCCCGATTCCGATCTTAACGTCTCCTGGACGTTCTACCCGCAGGATGGCGTTGCGATAAACAGCACGCAAAACATATCGTTGACAGCGAACCAGACAATTTTCGTCTATTTTGAGTATAATTACGGTTCTATCGGAAGCTATGACGTGACTGCGAATGCTACGGACATTGACAAAAGGTATTTTGATTTCAATAATATTACCGCGGTTGTCGTGTAGGCTTCGTTTATTAATTTGAACTGAGCAAGAATTTTAGATGACAGCATGCTGACCAAAAACTCCCTGATAAAAGAATTCCAAAAAAATCCTTCCAAATACTGGAAGGTGGAAATGTTTGAAGACAACGGATTCACCAGAAAGGTGTGCGCCAAATGCGGGAAATTTTTCTGGTCCGTGTCAAAGGCGACATGCGGAGACACTTCGTGCGAGGACTACGGCTTCATCGGCGCGAGCGCTACGAAAAGGCGGTTCGGATACATAGAGATGTGGAAGGAATTCGAGAAATTCTTCTCGAAGAACAGCCATCACTCGATGCCGCGCTATCCTGTTGTTTCCCGCTGGCGCCCGGACCTTTTTTTCACAATAGCCAGCATACAGGATTTCCAGCGCCTGGACGCCGGCGGGTTGACGTTCGAGTATCCTGCAGACCGCCTTGTTGTGCCGCAAGTCTGTTTACGATTCCCGGACATACCCAATGTCGGCGTTACGGGAAAACATCACACGTCGTTCATAATGGCAGGCCAGCATGCCTTTGGCTATCCGAAGACGGGTTATTGGAAAGACCGCTGCATCGAATTGAACTTTGAATTTTTAACCGGGGCGATGGGCATCGACAAATCCGAGCTAACCTATATCGAAGACCTGTGGGCCATGCCCGACATGTCGGCGTTCGGGCCGTGCGTTGAAACGTTCGCGCGCGGGCTTGAGCTGGTTAATTCCGTGTTCATGCAATTCACGTCGAAAGGCGGCCGAAAATCCGAGCTGCCGATAAAGGTCGTCGACGTCGGATGGGGGCTGGAGCGGTTAACGTGGTTTTCGCAGGGCGTGCCCACGAGCTACGACGCGACGTTCGGGAAAGTCGCGGATTATCTGAAAAGCAGGATAGATTACGACCACGGCCTTTTCATGAAATACGCCTCGTTTGCCGGCGCATTGAACATAGACGAGATAAAGGACGTGCGTGCTGCGCGCGGCCTGATAGCAAAAAAGATCGGCGTGGATGAATCCGCGCTGCACAGGAAAGTGGCTCCGCTGCAGGCAGTTTATTCCATAGCCGACCACACAAAAACCCTGCTATACGCAATTTCCGACGGCGGCTTGCCGAGCAACGTCGGCGGCGGCTACAACCTGCGCGTGATTTTAAGAAGGGCTCTCGCATTTATCGACGAGATGAAACTCGGAATAAAACTGCCGGAAATTTGCGCCATGCACGCAGAATTCCTGCGGCCGCTGGATCCGAAGCTGACGGAAAGCCTTGCGGACGTCGAGAAGATCATTGATTTCGAATCGGACAGGTTTTCTTCGTCGCGGGCGAAGGCTGCGAAGATAGTCGAAGTGATCGTAAACCAGGGCGTTGAAATCGACGACGAAAAGATGGCGAAGCTCTACGAATCGCAGGGCGTGACGCCAGAGATGATAAAGACTTACGCGGAACAGCGCAACGTTGAGATAAATATCCCGGAAAATTTCTACGAGACGCTTTCCAGGAAGCATATGGGCCACAAGGAGGAGGAAAAAAAGTTCTCACACGACCTTTCCAGGGTAAAACCCACTAAGCAGCTGTATTACGACGGCGTCAAAAATTTCCGCGCAAAGATACTGGAAATTTTCAACGGCAGGCACATCGTGCTTGACAGGACAGGTTTCTATCCGACTTCAGGCGGGCAGATACACGATGTCGGGAGGTTAAACGGTTTCGACGTTGTCAATGTTGAAAAATACAACAACGTGATCGTGCACACCATCGACGGCAAATACAAGGGGGCAAAAACGGTGAAATGCGACGTTGACTGGACCCGCCGAGAACAGCTGATGAAAAACCACACGGCCACCCACATAATGAACGCCGCGGCGCGCATCGTGCTCGGAAAGCATGTGAACCAGGCCGGGGCGGAGAAGACCGTTGAAAAGGCGCGCCTGGACATAACGCATTACAAATCCCTTTCCGACGACGAGGTGGACAGGATAGAAGACACGGCCAACCAGATAATAGCCCGCAAGATACGGCTGAACAAAACCGTGATGACACGCTCGGACGCGGAGCGTGCGCACGGCTCGATGATATACCAGGGCGGGGCCGTGCCAAGCGTGAACATCCGCGTCGTTGAAATACCGGGCTATGACGTAGAGGCGTGCGGCGGGACGCATTGCGATTCTACGAGCGACGTAAAAGCTATTAAAATTCTCAAAACAGAAAGGATTCAGGACGGATTGGTGCGGTTGGAATTTGCGGCAGGCTCGAAGGCGTGGGAAGACCTGAAAAAAAAAGAGGAACTTCTGAAAAAGAGCGCAGAAGTGTTCAACGTACCTGCCGACCAGCTTCCTGCGACGGCGCAAAGATTTTTCGACGAGTGGAAAGAAAAGGACAAGTCTATTGAAAAATTAAAGGCCGAGGTCGCATTTTTGAAGGCGGAGAACCTGCGCGGAAAGATCCGCGACAACAGGCTGTTCCACATACTCCCGTACAGCCGCGAACAGCTCATCGAGATTGCCGAGGCCATGGCATCGGACCACCCAAAACTGCTTGTTGTCTTGGCGGGCGTCAACGGAGAAATAATAGGAAAGCGCGGCACCCAGAGCGAAGAGAGCGTAAGCGAAATTGTTTCTGACATATGCAAGAAATGCGGCGGGTCGGGCGGCGGTTCAACGTCCTTTGCCCAGGGGCGCGGAGAGCTGGCCAAGATACGAAGCGTATTCGCAGAGATGGGGTTCTAACCAGCCATTAAGCTAACGCTGTACTTTCCCTTTCCTCTTCGGGCGTTTGCCTACAAGTTCCTCCTTGAAGCCGAACGTTTCCCCAAGACGGCCGATTTCCTCTGCGAGAAAAGCTATGTAAAGGATGAAAAGGACGTTAAGCGCCACGAAAAAATTCCTTGCCAGCACAGCCTGCTCCGGCTGCAAAGGGATAAGGGTGAGCGTCACTTGCCCGATGCTTGACATTACCATGAGCATCGTCAAGATTCCCAACCAGAACAAAATTCTCGTGAGGGTGTTTTCACTCAGCTGTTTGTTCGCGACGTGTATCCTGTAAATGGAATAGACGCCGAAAACTACCAAAAACGAGGTGAACACGGTGGGGAAGGCTATTTGCTCCACATTAAGCAAGTTATCGGGCCCTGATTACTTTATCGCAGACCTTGTTTAATAAAGTTGCGAATTTCGGATCCATGTCATCCTCGAGCGTAAGGATGACTCCCCTAAGATTCAACAACCTGATCTTGTTGGTTATGAAATGCGAAAATTTTTCCACGCTCCCGACGTTGTTGTAAATGAGCAGCGTGGACAGCGAATCGAAGAAAAGGAATTTCTCGCCCTTTATCGCGCTTATCATCTCGTTTATCGCGAGCGCTATGCCGGTGAGGTTTTGGGGGTGCACAAAAATCACGCCTTCGGCCTTTTCGGTATCGGCGTTCATGAGCCTGCTGACGCAATCTACGAAATACATCCTGCTGACAGGCACTTTGTTTTTGACAAGGTATGACCGTACCGAGGACGCGGGCTTGTTTATGGTCACGTAAATGCCGCTCGCGTTTTTTGACAGGAGGTACTTCAATATTTTCGCGTTAACGCCCATGTAGTCCTTTGCGGACGTTGAAACCAGCACTATCCAGTTTTTAGGCAGTTTGGATATCTGGACTTTGAAATCCATTTTCGGGCGCACCACCGTTAAATTTACGGTTTTTCGCAATAAAAAGTCAGAATTCCGCCAGGCCTTTTTTGGCCTTGTCCAACACTGCAAGCTTTCCCGTCTTCGGTATGGACAACTGCAGCGAGCCGCGCCACTCAGTCACGTATGCGCCGGTGATTTCTATCTCGTCGCCCTCCTTCACAGCGTCTATTTGTTTTTCCCAAAGCGAGAGTTTTATCGAGCCTGTCTTGTCCTTGACCATGACGTCCGCAACCAGACGGCGGCCGAACCTTGTCTGGACCTCGCGCGGCTCGGATTTTTCCGAAACTTTCGCTTCCAGCGTGATGTCTTTCATGCCGACCGACAGTTCGGATATGTTCATGATAAAGTTTTGCCTGCCAAGGATATAAACCATTTACAACTGCCCTATAGACCTAAGATACAGAATAAGCAGGATCAAGACAAAGATCAGCGATTTTGGGTCCATTTGGCCTTTCTTTCCAAGTTTTCCCAAAACATTTACCCTTTTGTCCAGTTCATGAAACTTCTTTTAGGTGGTCCATTGAGAAATAAAGGACTACAAAAAAGATCGTTGTGTCGAAGATCATCAGGCTTTGCAATGTGCCTACATCGAAATACTGCGACACCGAAAGACCCAGCGTAAGCAGCACTACCAGAGCGTCTGTTAATTTACCAATTCTGCCAGGAATATCATCACCCACTAAGAACTGTTTGCCTTAACCTGAGGCTTTATTGCGCAGCCCAGCGGCGGGTATAGAACAACAGCGCAGAAACCCTTTTCCAGCTCGTCTGACGTAACGACGCCCTTCCTGGACCAGGACCCGATCTGGCTTGCCATCAGTATTCTCGGAAGGTCTATGTAATCGCTGCTTGAGACTTCCAGTTCAGAAAGTATTATCTGGTCGCTGAATTGACCGGCCATAGATTCCAACGAGGCTTTTAGCGAACCGCAGTTTGTGCAGTTTTCCGGGTCGTAAACGAAATCTATCAGCGTTTTCCCGTATTTCGTGGCAAGCGCCTGCCTCTGCGACTGGGTGAGCTGGTAGTTTATGACGTTGCTTGTCGGAAGTTCTTCCTGTTGTTGCTGCTGCGGAGACCCCTGGAGGAAGGCAAACCCGAACACGGAAATAACCATAGTCACTCCCATGAAGGCTGCCATCGCCGTGCTTCTTCGCATGAAAACCAAACTCTTTTTATGTTTTGTTTTATTTAACCGACTCAACTGAAGCATACCGATACTGTATACGGTATGCTTCAGTTTACAGATCAGAACAGATTTAAACCAGCGATGAAAAAATAAAGCGGGCGCCATGTCCGAGCTGAGTTATTCCAAAACGTGCCAAATATGCAAGCTGTTTTTTAACACGGAATTGATGGACCGCCAATGCTGCGAACACTGCATAATCCTGCTAAAGCGCCTGCGAGACGACGGGCGGTTGTCGGACAGATGGGCAGGTTTTTATGTGACAGGCCAACACACCTAAAGCGTGTGGGCTTCTTGCTTCAATGACGAAACTGTTGTTTCATCTCCACAAGCGTTACTTCCCGCCTGCCCGGCGGTAGCTCTGTTGAATATGTTTATTGCGGCGTTTATATCCCTATTCACAACCAACCCGCACTGTTGGCAGTCGTGTATTCTGTCCCACAATGTTTTGTCTGATAATGCGCCGCATCCGCTGCATATTTGCGATGTCCCTTTTGGGTCCACAAATACCACTCTGCAACCAGCACTTTCAGCCTTGTAGCGGAGTATGCTAGCGAATTTGCCCCAGCCGGCGTCATTTACCCACTTGCCGCGGCCTTGCGTCGCCATCTTACGGCTTGTGAGTTTTTCCATAGCTACCATGGAATAATTTGATAAAAGCCGATTAGCAGTTTTATTAAGAAAATCCAATCTCGCGTTTGATATTTTCTCGTGGGTTTTGGCGAGCTTATGCTTTATTTTCTCTCTGTTGTTGCTCCCCACATTTTTTCTTGATAACCTCCTTTGCTGGAACGCTAACCTCTCTTCGTGTTTTCCCAAATGACGGGGATTTTTTATTATCGTTCCGTCTGATAAAGTTGCAAAGTTAATTAGCCCCAAATCAGTGCCTATTGATCTCCCGCTGTTTGTTCTTGGTTTTTCTGTTTCTTGTTCAACGCAGAATATTGCGAACCACTTGCCTGTCGGCTCCCGTTTCAAACTTAATGTTTTTATTTTGCCTCGGATGTCTCTATGTTTTTTGATGTTTATCCCGCCAAACCGTGTTATTCTCAATTTCCTGTCCGAACAAAACTTAAAGCCTTTTTGTGGATAATATAAGCTTTTCATATTGTCAAAAGACTTGAAACGCGGAAATCCCCATTTCTTTCCTTCCCTTTTGGCTTTGATTTTTGCTTTCAAAGCCCGGTGTAACCTGTGGGCAACCGCTTGTGATACCTGTGAATACAGCCCTGCGTTTTTTGCCATACTCTGGAGTTCTGACCTAGAAAAGAACTTTCTCTCGGTGTCGTATCTTTGCTTCGTGTTTTCTAGAAGCCTGTTCCACAGTTCTTTGGACGCCCAAAGGTGTTTCCGTATTTCAGTATCCTGCGCCTTATTCGGATAAAGCCGGAATTTGTAGGCTTTACTCACCGTCCCTTCTCTGGTTGTCACACTTCTACTTTGGCGACTGTTGGCGTATAATACTTCCGGTTGTGGCGTTCCTATAGAGATCGGAGAGGCTGGTTTTCATGTTTGCCGTATCTAATATTAATCCACCAACCGCATACTAATTTCATGTCCATCGACGGGGCGTCGAAGCCGCACCTTTTCGCAACGTTTGTTGTGGCGCTGGTCGCGATTAACATGATAATGTTCGGGCCTTTCGACACACGATTGGCGGGTTTTTTGCTGCTTATACTCGATGCCATCCTTTTCGGCAAATTTTACGAGAAGTTGTAATCGTTAAGAAACTGAAACATGCCGATACACCATACGGCATGTTTCTAACTACCGATCACTTCTTTCGCCTGCCCGGCGGCTTTTTTGTAGTTGCTGCCGAACACTTTCCTGAGCGTTTCGTCGTTTGCGTTGGCCACGTCCCTTACAGTAAGCAGGCCTGCGGCAAATGCCCTTTCCACAGAACTGTCCCGCATGCTTCCGATGATTGTCACAGGATAAAGCTTCGGGCCCTCGACCATTTCGTTAAGGCCGTTGTCCCAGCACATCAGCTTCAGGTTTTTGCAGGAGGCGTAGGCTTGTGCGTGGGCTGATACTTTTGTGCTGCAAACCAGCCACGCGTCGCTGAAATTGTTCCTGGCCGCCGTGTCCTCGAATGCGGCCCACGTTACCATGGCCTCGCCCAAACCTGCGAAGGTGTGGTGGTTTTTGTGGTGCTTGCACTCTATCATCGACTTTTTTCCGTCCTTTGACGCGATCAGGTCTATCTCATGCTCCGCGCATTTTCCCCTGGTTATTTTGGAATGCTCGACGACGTAGCCGTGCTCTTCCAGCACCTTCTTAACGTACAGTTCGAAAAAAACGCCCTCCGGGCTTAGCGAAGCTAACGACGCGCGCAGGCTGTACCTCATAGCGGCAGGCTCGCTGTGCTTGCGTATTTCCTTGAGTATGATATGCAGCAAAACATTGGTCGGTATTTTATCGTACGCTTTTTTCCCAACATGCTGCAATACAGTTTCCGCATCGCCTTCGCTGAGGCCGGACCGCAGGCATGTCCTGATTATTTTGTCGCCGTCGAAATTTTCCAGCGAACCGTCCGCTTTTTTCACAAGCATAACATTTATATGTAGTAAACGTGGAGTTCTTATATTATTATCTACGGTGGGTTGGAACCGGTTGAGTAGATCATATCACACGCTTGCATTTTCGGTCGCATTTGCGTTAGCGTTGTTCTCCTTTTTCCCAAACGTTGTCGCGTATACAGTCGACTATGTCGGCAATTTTTCAATCCCGTACAACGGCAACATTACTGTAAAGGGGAACATACTCAACGACACGCCGGAAAGCATAACCGGCAGCAATTGGGTAATCAATGTTTCGCTTGCCAACAACAATTTTGCGCACGGCACAACATCGTACGGTGCGGCCAGCTCGGCGGTCAACGCAACATTCAACGTGAGTGTGAACGCCTCCGGAACATGGGGTTCTTCGTTCCTTACGATGCGCATCTCAAACGGCACTTTCAACCTTACGCGGGCGCTGAAGTTCCGCGTCACAAACACGTCGACTGCGACCATAGAATTCGTCGGATCTGTGCCGCCGTTCTCACCGGGCGGATTTATCACGACAAAAATAACGGCCAAGAACTGGTCTGGCGGAAACCAGTGGAACCAGACAATAAACGGCACAATATTTGTGGCTGACGGCCCGTTCACGGGCTGGGGTGTAAACTCTTCGAGGACCAACGAGAACGGCGAGACGCTGATGAACTTTTCGATACCGTCTAACGCAGACGCGATAGATTACATACTTTCCGTAGAGGGCAAGGCCGGCTTCATATTTTTCGGCGTGGCCAGGTACACGCTCACTGTTGCGACAAAGGACAACACAGGAGCGAACAAGAACGCTTTCGCGCCGGGAAGCGCAGTGACAATCGAGTCGCGATTAACGTACACCAACGGCACGCCCGTGTCAAGTTCGGCTACGAAAGTCGAATTAACAGACCCGAACGAACTGGTAACAACCTCGTCCGGCTCGTCGTATTCTGACGGCAGGTTCCAGTACAATTATACAGCCAGCGTGTCGGGAACATACAAGATAAAAGTGATTTCGGGGGAGCAGGAGACATCGGGAAGTTTCTCTACGCGGACTTTGACCGCAAGCATCGTTAACCGTGAAACAGCCTCGTTCTTCCGCGAGTTCGCCGGCAAGAAACTGTTCCCGCCAGGTGAAAACGTGTCGCTGACCATAGTGCCGACCAATGTAAGCAGCGGCGAAGTGCTGGCAAGCGGGCCGTTGTACAACTGTAACGTCACAAGTTTCCACCTGATGGACGTTTACTTTGCGAATAACCAGACGTCGATAAATTCCACGGTTCTGGCCGGTAATCTAACTTACACCCCGACCGTGCATACAGGCACGCCCGTGTGCGGAATGGAACTGAAGCTAACGCAGAACTATGTCGGCCTGTTCGGCATCAAATTAAACGTTTCGGCTGATGACAACACCAACGCTGTCGCGCAAGGCTACTTCAATATCCAGAAGAACGGGCTGTCTGTCGAGCCGTCGTCGGAGTTTGGCGAGGGCGGTTTCCAGGCCATGCTGTTACCGGGCTCGAACACGTCATTCAAACTGACCGCGTTCAACATAACCAGCGGCGAGAATATGCAGGGCGGAAACGTCACATACGCCTGGGTGAAAAAGATAACGATAATGTCGTTGACGGGCGGCGGAAGTTCGGAAATTTCAGGATTGGAAAGCAATTTCACGTTTGTAAGCGCCGCGCAATCGGATGACGGGACGCCCTACTTATCCGGCGGGCCGATACCGACTGCCGCCGGACCGCAGATGCTAACCGTGATGGCGACCGTAGCCGGCGAAACAAACATCACTGCCGACGCATTCTACCTTGGCAAATATCTCATGGGTTTCGGGACGCCGTCAGGCACAAGGTTTGAGGGCGGCGAGGGTGAAGGCGGCGGAGGGCACGAAGGCGGAAGGGGAGGCGGCATGTCAATAGACTGTTCCGGAACGACTGAATTTAACGTAATGGTTTTCGATGCGAAGACGTTCATGCCCGCGAGCTCTGTTTCATTTTTGTCAATACTGTCTGCGCAGGACGAGCTCACGGGCTCTGATGTGTCGTCATGCTTAACTGTTACGAAAGGCCTTACGGATTCAACAGGCCAGGCAAAGATCAATGTCACATTCTCCGGTTCTTGTACCTATTCAGGTTTCCATTTCATGCTGTTCAACGTGTCGTTCCAGGACAAGACCGACCAGGTGCCGGCAGGATTCAGTTGCGAATCAATGTCGATGACGCCAAGCACATACAACAGTTTAAACCAGCAGAGGTTTTCGTTCTCGCCCACATCGAACATAACCATACTTATCCAAAACCCGTCGTACACGGCTAACTCTTCAAGGATGATTGTCGGCGGCAACATGAGCGTAGCTGCTTTGATAAACATGAATCCGTCGACAGGCGCCACTGTCCTCACAGCGATAAACCCGATAATAGTCAACATATCGAATTCGACTGGCCAGGCTAACGGGACAATAACCATCAACCCGATGCACTTCATGTCTGCGGGCAAGCCATTGACAAAGTGGCCAAACGGATTTTTCGAACTTCGCATAAAAGTATGCGACAATGCTTCGACAGCGACGAAAGGCTACTCGGGCTCGTGCGGGACTTCTTCCAATTCAGGCTTCAAAGTCGCGGCTTTTGACATGTGGACAGACTGGTGGATGAACCCGAGCAACCAGGCAGCGACGTACCAACCGGGCGGGTGGATTAACGGAACCGGATTGTTTGCGGATCTGCCGCCGTTGTCATATCCGATAAATATAACCAGAATAGTCATTGAGCTTATGGATTTCGAGAGCGGCAAAAAATACAACGCCACTAGGGTTGAGTGGATTAACGGAACACCGGCTTATAATTTGTTAAGCAACATAGAAAACGTGTCGTTCAACTTCTCTTTGCCTGCGACTTTGAAAGCCGGCGACTATGGCGGGATTATCACAGCTACAAACTCCTTCGGGGGCAGCGCAACCCCGGAAACCAGTGAAGACTTCATTTTCTTATCAGTAAAAGGACTTACCGTGGGGATGGCTCCGATTGAGCAATGGTCTGCGCCTTCAGGCAGGTGCCAGCCGGCGTTCTTCTACCACCAGAACTGGATAACCGGACAGCACGCCGCAACGGGTACAACGGACGGCTGGTCGCTGGCCAACTGGACTTTCATAAACAGCACGTATCTTGGGATAATCGAACCTCAGGTTGGCTTCTCTACGCTCGTATGCACAGGTCCTACGTTGGGCACGACAAACGACAGGAATCAACCATCGACAAACTACACAAAACTTAATGTAATGGTGGTTGCAAACGACACGCATTCGTTCGTGTTCCTCGGGAACAGGACCGGAGTCGGGGATGTTGCAACTAATGTGATAAGAATGAATATAACAGGCATAGTGCCTGCGCCCGGCTACAAAACATATTTGTGGACAATAGACGGCGCTCCGTTCGTGCGGTTTGTCAATGTAACAACGTTATCAACAAGCGGACAGGGCGGGCAGGGAACGGTAAGCAGCAATTTCGCGTTCGGCGGCAGCCACAGGATACGCGAACAAATCTGGCTGCCCATGGTTGCGTTCCGCGGGAGCGACAGCCAGACATCGACGGCTACAAGACTGGCAAGCCACTGGTTCAACATCACAGAAGTTGCGGAAATGAACACCGAAGGATTCGGAATAAAATCCAAGCTGCCCCAATTCCCGTACGATTTCAACAACACGCCTTCCAACACGCAGAACGGCACGGGCAACTGGACAGACTTCATTGGGAATGCGACAAACGCAGACGGGCTCGTATTCATACCTTTGAACGTCACAAAGAGCGGAAGGTTCATGGCGTTCTGGAAAGTCAACTCGACGCCTGCTGAAAAATCCACGTTCAAGAATTCGATAAACTTCAATGTGCGCTCGTTCAACACGCAAGGCACGTTTGTGCAACTTGTCCCGAACACAACCAGGAGGATAGTATTGAAAGCAAACATCACGACGTTTGGCGCGACAGTAGGCGCGAACGATTCTGCGGGCTTCCCGGACAGCGCATCGCCTGTCCTTTTCTTCAACGGATCGTTCACTGAAACCGCTTCAGACCAGCTGGTGAGGGATGGTGTCTTGTCAATGTTCCGCTTTGTCGTAACCAACGCAACAACGCACGGCCTGACAACGGCAAGCGCAACAAACTATACGCGCGGCAACCTGACAATATTGTACATGGACGATGATCCTGTATTTTCCAACAGCGGGCAATGCGCGGCCAGCGCAGGAGCCAGGAGCCAGGCTACGAACGAATTATCGTCGGGCTGCGGCGCAGGGTTGTCGGGCGTTGCGTTCAACTATCCGACAATGTCCGTTTCTGCTGCGGATGCGAACAAGGCGCTGAGCTTCGGGTCGTTCATAACGCTCGGACTTACTGACTGGTACATGAACAATACGCACGTCATACTGAACTTTTACGAGTCGTCGCCGTCGATCCCGTGGGCTACAGTGTCGTCGACAACGCAACCGCATGGAATAAGGGTGTGCGCTTCGACATTCTCTAACCAGGCAAAGAACGCCACTTTCGCGCTGAAGTACAACAACTGGATGCAAGGAATGTTGTCATCGTCGCAAACAGCCAACATAACGGTTTACAACCTCACACACGGCGGCGCGGTGAACCTGCCAAACGAAACGTCGGCGTCAATTTACGACGGCTGTTTGTTAACGGAAATACTGCCGCAGAGCGGGTCGTGGTCTGCGGGAAGGAATGAGGTTGTCGGGACTGCGACCGAGCTTGACACATCGGGCGCCTCCACAGGCGTGCAGGAAGAGATGTTTGCCGGGCCTGTGGAATTTTTGAGCGGCGGAAGGAAGACATTCTGAAGGATGATTGAATGAGATTATTCAAGATTGCAGCATTCTGGGCGTTTTCCACTATAATGATGGTTTCAAGTGCGTTGGCCGCAGTTACTGTCAACGATCCTGTTTACGATACGACTACAGTTGACACAGGGACAACGAGAACGGTCAGCGTCACCATGTCGACGGATTCCGGGAGTTCGACAATAAATTCATTTTCCGTTTCATCGTCCCCCTCGGGCCTGACAGCCGGCAGCGTTGACACGCCGTTTACCGTAAGCACGTCCGGAGCCACAAAAACATTCACGATATCGTCATCGACGGCAAACACGTACACGTTTTCCGTTACCGTTGTTGATTCAAATGGCGCGAGTTCGAGTTCGGGAAGCGCGACGATAGAATACGTAAACCCGTCGAGCCTTACCATGGAAATTGTAGAAGATCCGTTGGGAACGGTCTACGAAGGGAACAACACAGGAATGTCCGTGAACATACAAAACTCGCTGGGTTCATCGCAAACGAGGAATGTAACGCTGTACCAGAACAAATCCAACACGTTCGTTGTTAACACGTCGCTGGGCAGTTCCGCTGCTGTGCAGGCAATAACGCTTACCGCAGGCGAGACTAAATCCGTGACGTGGAACATAACCATCGGTTCATTCACAGGCACAGGCCACGCGATCATTAGACTAGGAGATACGACAGAATCGAAGGTGTGGACGCTTACAAAAGGCACGACAACGACGGCGTCGTCAGCGACGACGACCACGTCCGGAGGCGCCGGAGGCGGCGGCGGAACGACGACAACAACAACGACCACGACTACAACTGTCCGCGGGCCGCCCGGGCACGAGATACAGAACATTGTGCGCGAGCTTGTGCAAAGGAAGAACGAGGAGATAAAATCGCTAATAGATTCAAATGAAGAGCTGCAGACAGGCCTGCGCATAGCGCTCGGAAAAGAATTGTCCGCTGAAATAAAAGCCATTGTTGCTGCAACAACGGAAAAAATCCAGAAAAACGTTGCCGCGAACAGGACCATTGATGTTGACACGACAAACCAGAAATCCACGGTTGAGGTGAAAATAAAATACAACGGCACCGAGCAGGTGAACAATTTCATAATCAAGGACGTTGTCCCTAAATCGTTCGCTGACAGGTCGTCGAAGATAACCGTAACCGCGCCGGGCGCGGTCGTTAACGTGACAAAAGACGACCCGGAATACACATTCACTTACAGCACGGTTACTCCAAATGAGGAAAAGAAAATAACTTACAGCGTAAATGAAAGGGTGTTCACAACGATAGGCGAATACGCCGCGCCAATAATGCTGGCTGAATCCACGCAGGTTTACGTTCCTCCGACCACGACGCTGCCTGGCAATGCAACTACAACAACGCTGTCGGCAACAGAAAAGGTCAACATGACGTTTGTGCTGGCTGTCGTGCTGATACTTGCGGGGCTGGTGTGGTATTACCACCAGAACTACGGGAAAAAGCAGCCGTGGCAGGCTGCCGCACGGCCTAAATAAGAGCCGTTCACTACGCAGTGAAGCCTTTTTGTTCTTAAATATCATTTAAAAGCCGAAACCGCTTTAAACCTCTATGACAGCAAGGCTGCCATAGAAACTGTTTTTGACAAGGAAAGACTATATAAGAACTTTTTGACAAAATAGGTTTTAATAACCCAAAGAATGAAAAAAGATTTGTTCGGACAGCCCCGTAGTGCAGCGGCCAAAGTGTGATTCTACAAAGGTTACACGACAAAGCACGGGAGCCTCTGGAGTTCCAGACGGCGGTTCGAATCCGCCCGGGGCTAATCAGCTAGAAGCATACCGATACAGAATACGGTATGCTTCAGTCGGATGTAACTGACACGCGCCTGTTTTGCATGGCGCGTGTCTATTTACTGCTGGCGACCGCTCGATTTATTAATCCAAAACCACTATAAAAGTTGGTCTGAATGGACAAGAAAAAAATAGTAATAAAATTGGGCGGGTCTTTTCTGTTCGACAAGGGGCCGAACACCAGATATATCAAGGAGATAGCCGACTCTCTCAAAAAGCTTTCCGACAAATATCATTTTATCATAATCATAGGCGGCGGGGCTGTGAACCGGATGTACGTCGAAGCCGCGCGAGAAATGGGTTCCAATGAGTCTTATTTTGACCTGATAGGCATAGACACGTCAAGGCTGAATGCAAGATTATTCGCCGCAGCGCTTGGAAGTTCTGCATACAGAGAGCCGTGTAAAAGCTTCGAGGAACTTACAGCCGCAGAGTCGACAGGCAAAATGATTGTGCTGGGCGGGCTTGTGCCCGGCCAGTCAACGGACGCAGTTGCGGCAGAGGTGGCTGAATATCTGAACGCTGAAAAACTTGTAATAGCAAAAGATGTTGATTACGTGTATTCTGATGACCCGCGCAAAAACCCCGACGCTGTTAAATACGAAAAACTGCCGAAGGATGAACTCATCAATATAGTCTCCAAAACAAAAATACGCGCCAAAGAATATTCCGTGATAGATATCGTCGCTTCAATGGTAATTCACCGCGCAAAATTCTCGACTGTTATCGTTAACGGCGCAGACGTGAAAAACATGGAGAAGGCTGTAATCGGCGATTCGTTCAAGGGGACGAGGATAGTTTAAATTTTCAACACTCCAACTAGTTTGTTGTAACTAATGATACCGCTTCCTGCCATAGATCAGTTGGCGCCGGCCCTACAGGCGCATTCTGTATCATTTATCGCCTTAGTTGCCGGTTTGATTTATTACTTCGGTAAGGTTGCAGGCGATCCCAATCCCGTGGACGAAGACTCCTCTGGTCGGCAGATTAAGGGGGTGCATTTTTTATTAATCTTTGTTATATTACCTATCGCCTCTGTTTTTCTATTACAACCCAGCACCACAAGTATACGGCCGTTGTTCACTATATCTTTGATAATAAACCTAGTTGTGCCTTTTTTGTATCGCCAGCTAGAAAGTGGGTTGTTTGAAAACGTCGCCAGAACCAAGCATTCGGACAAACTTTTTCCTATATTAGGAATATTTGCACTGGCGTGTATACCTGCCTTCGTTGCTTACGCGTTGTTCGACACAATTTTAAATGATTCGGAAAATTATCCCTTGATTTTATTATCGCCCCTGATTTTGACTTCATACATGCTTTCATTGACGCCCTTGGCCAGACTTTTTGGCGTAACTGGTGCTGTTTTTCCCGAGGTGCGTATAACAGATAAATACTATGGATCACTCGAAGGAAGAATAATTAAGGCTACTGAAAATTATTTCGTAATACGTACAAAAGACGGCGGGCATGAAAAGGAGATGTTTGTGTTTTTTGACAACATAAAAACACTAGAGCACGACAGATAATAGCTGTATTGTCATTCTAAACAAGAAAGATTTATTAAGTCGCGCACACAAAATTAACTTCGGTGGTACCATGGCTGCGAAGAAAACAAAAACTGTGAAGAAAATACCGGAAAAGAAATCCGGCTGCTGCGGATGCGGCTGCGGTTGCTGACCGGCGTAACATATACATCTAAATTTTGATATATATTGCGGAGGTGCTCGCGTGTTTGGAAAGAAAAAGGGCGGCTGCTGTTGAATCGGATGAATATAAAATAAGCCGTCCGCCGGGACGGCGCCTGTTCTTATTACCTGTTTATTGTAAACGGCAATGCAATATTTAAGGCGAACGGACTACAAATTGGTTCATGAAAGCCGTCACGCCGGTTATTGCGCTGGTCATGCTTTTGCTGGTTACGACCGGCCTGGTTGGAATTTCTTACGCGTGGTTTAGCGGGGTCATGTCCGCCCAGACGAGCAAGGTGATTTCAATCCCGCCGGGCGGGGCGTATTGCTCAAACGGCAACATAAAAGTTTACGCGTTGAACAACGGCGACTCTGCGATAACCGCCAACGATATCATTGTTGCGCAGGTTGACGGCGTTGACGTGTTGAACACGCCTTTTTTCGGGGATATGGCTTCTGGAATCGTCGGCTGGTGGAAGTTCGACTCGTCGTCGGGCGCTGTAGCTATTGACAGCTCTTCGAACGGGAATAATGGCGACCTAAGGCCGGCGTGTCCGGACTGCCCGTCGTGGAACGCGGGAGCTGTCAATTCACTAAAGTTCGACGGCACAAATGATTACGTTCGACTGCCGGTGTTTACTTCGCCGACAACACTGGGAGATTTCACGGTCAACGCCTGGGTTTACATGGAAGCGCACAACCCGTCGGGCCGCACGTATTTCCTGGACTTCCGCGGGGACGGGTCGACAACTCAAAATGCACTCGGCATGATCATAGACAACAACGCCGGCGTAAGCGAGATACATCATTTTCTGCAGTATAACGCGGCCGAAGTTACCGAGTACAACGCTCCAGTCCCATCGCCGATAGGCGGGTGGCATAATTTTGTTTTCTCCAGGTCCGGCAACCAGCTGTCAATCTATTACGACGGCCAGAAGATCACAAATTCATTTACGCCGTCTTCTGTGGCACCCAAATCCGACGCAACCAGCCTGCAAAACGCAAAAAGGGTTGGAACTTATTCGAGCGCTCCCGCCGGCGGCAATTATTGGATGAAAGGTTACATTGACGATTTGCGCGTCTACAACAAAGCTACCGGCGGGCTAAGCATACAACCAGGCAGCTCTGTGCTTGCGATCGACCAGCCAAGCGTTTCCGGAAGGCATTCGGTCAGGATAGGCACGCCGTCAGGCGTGGCCGAAACGTCGGTAGTGTGCGCGTAACAAGCTGGCCCGTGTGCATGCCAACAGCACACGGGTCTGGTTGTAAGGCCGAAAGCTTAAATCCTCCACCGCACAATGTTTTTCGTGATGATATGCCCGTAATAGGTATGCAGATAACCAAGATCGAGGCTTTGCGAAAAAACAACCCAAGCGCAGGCTTCAAAGTCGAATCGGTCCCGTCGATAGTGTCTGTCGAGGAAAAGGATTTGCCGGCCATCGGCAACAACGGAAAAGCGCTGGCAATCAATTTCAACTTTAATGTCGATTACAAGCCTGACATAGCGAGCATCAAGATCGCCGGCGAGATACTTTACCTCGAAGAGGGCGAACGCGTCGGCGCAAAGACCTGGGCCAAGAGCAAATCGCTGCCGCAGGACGTTATGGTTGAAGTTTACAACATGATTTTCAGGAAAGGCTTGCTAAAGGCCCTGGAACTTTCGGACGACATGCAGTTGCCGCCTCCCTTACAGATACCGATCGTTGCGCCGAAGAAAAATTCCGGGAAAGCCGGCGACAAAGACAATGAAATAGAAGGACAGAGCAGTTATATCGGATAAAATTATTTGTGTATTCCCGCCATTCTTAACATCAGTTCGTTGGCGTCCTGAAACAATTCTACTGCCATGCCGTCAAGCTGTTGCAACGGTTCCCTGTTTTTCCCGTTCAGCAGGCTTTCTTCCACGTAAAACGTCCCGTTCGGATCCACCAATGCCAAGGCTTTGTCTATTGTGCCTGTTCTTGTGAGCCGATCCTTGCTGACGGGCACATGCCTGCAGGATGACGGCGACATGGGTGACGAAACAAATTCCCTGCCCATTGCTATGCCGTACGGCACGAATGTTCTTGGGCCGTTTCCGTTCGGGCCGTAGAATTGAAATGCCACAGGTTCCGACCCGGCTGGATAATTCACTGGAAAACCTATCATCGTCCGGCTGCCCTGCAAGGCCATGCGGTCAAAACTTGTGACTGCCATCATGTAACTTTTTACTGCCATTCTAATTCGTATGGGAGAAAGGAATTTAAAGGTGCATTCAACCGTAAAGTTCTTCCAATTGGGCCGTTAATGTCCGGTGCATTCCGCGGGCGATTCCAGACAGCTCGCCCAACCGGCCTTCTTCATGCAAATCCATGTACAAACCAGATTCAACGGCAAGCCGTCCTCTTCTGGTTACAAACAGCCTGGCTGATTTTAAAATCCCGGAAGGGTCTGTGTCGCCGGAACCCATCGCTACCGCATTGACAGGCTGGTTTACGCCGCCGGCGATGGTTTCCGCGTCCAATCCGCTGCTGACAAAAAACGTTGCGCCTCCCCACGCATGAATATAATCTATCTGGTTTGCGCCTGCCGGCAGTTCTGTGCGGAACCTGGCAACTTTTCCCGATGACGGATCTGTCAAATCCGTCACAGCGTAAAACCATCCGTTGGATTGTCGCTTTAAAAATTTTCCGTACAGCTTTGGAACTATTGCCTTCACACGATTCACGGTTTCCCACGCTTCCAGTTCGCCGGCCAACCGTTCGTTTACGAAAACAACGCCGTCGGAAGAAATCAGCGCGCCCGGATCAAATCCGGTTTTTCCAATTTCATAGTCGTGCGAACGCATCCACGCAGCCGGAACCTTGTTGGGTGCGGCCGCCTCTGTTACGCGTTCGCCTGTCGACGTTCCGTAAAGGCGGAACTCCATTTTTTTCCGGTCTGCAAAAAATGCATAATGGTCCCAGCGCGGGTGACTGCCTCTTGTTGGGCTTGCACGATAACCGGTAACGACGCTTTCCGGGGCGTCTTTTGCCAAGTCGCCTATCGCAATAATGCGGCCGTCCTGAAGCATAAATCACTTGATGTGGAATTAATCATTTAAGGATGATTTCATGATTGCGTTATTTGTCTGCAGGCTGCAACCTATGCACAACGGGCATTTGCACGCGATAAAAAAAATACTGGGAAAATACGGCTCTGTTCTGGTAGCTATAGGCAGTTCGAACGTCTCGCGCCAGCGGGCGAACCCGTTTTCGTTTGAAGAGCGCAAGGAAATGTTAACGTCAGTCCTTGGGAAGGAAAATTTACTTGGCCTGTGCAGAATTGTCGGCATCCCGGACATAGGCAACGACGGACTGTGGGCAAAGGAGTTTGAAAAATATGGTTTCGAGGTCGTCGTCACGGGCAACGACTGGACCAAACGCTGCTTAAGCCCGGGCCATAAAACCGAAGATCCGGATTTTCTTGAGCCGGAGAAATACAACGCGACGAGGATACGGAATATAATCAGGTTGCGCGGTGAATGGAAATTTTTGGTTCCTGGCGAAGTTTATGCATTCGTGAAAAAGAAGCTTGACTCCGGCGAGGTTAAGATAGACGGGGAATTGGAAAAAACAACACGGTATGACTAAATTTATTTTTTCTTTCTTTTAATCAGCCCGACCACGATCCCGACTGGCATTACATCCACAACCGGTGTGCGTTCGGATTCGACGGTTTCCCTGACAATACGCACGGTTCTGGCGTCCATCGGGATTTTTGAGCCTGAGTTGATAATTTTTCCGACCACTCTCCTGTATTCCCCTGTCGACGCGTATTCCGGGCTGTCCGTGGAAATTTCCACGAAGCCGTCGCCGCCGGTGTGGCGTGGGCCATCAATATGGTAAGCGAAAACGGATACGCTCGCGTGTTTACCGGCATGTGAATAAACTGCGGTCGAATTTATCGAGGTAACGCCGCCTTGTTTTGTTTCGACACCAAAAACCGCTGTTGCGTTTTTGCCGCTCGCCAAAATCGACTGAACCCTGACCGGATTGAAAAGATCAGGATCGAAATCAAAATACTGGGCTGCCGGGTTGGGCCCCTTTTCGCAGCCTATCTGCCTTGCCGTGTAATTCATGAACGGATTTACAACTGTTAAAGATTTAAGCCATTCTGTTGGTGTGGCCTTAAAAGTTGTCCTGGCTTTATTTCTTGCCTTTGGCGGTTTTTGTCATGTAGTAGCCTGCGCCCGCTGCCAGCAGAATAACGCCCAAGACCATGTGTACCGGGTGGTCCAGTCCGAAACCGAAGCCCGAACTGACGTGCAATTCGTGCGGCGCCAGGACGTAATAAAGCCCGACTAAAACTAAAATAGCCGACACAACAATGTTCGGTGTCCCTGCGTTTTGTCCTGCCATTATAGATATTGGGTTTTCCCGTATAATAAAGGCGTCACCTTACTTCCGCGATTGGCGGCATTGAAAGCTTGTGCTTGTTTTTCCCGTGCAAATACAGCACACGCTTCATTTTTTCCAACCCTATTCCCGTGTCCTTCGCGGCCTGTCCAGCTGTTTTTTTGTCGTCAAACAACGCTGGTAGGATACTGTCAAGCTCGTTGTATGACAAACCAATTTCGCCCTCGTCTGTCTGGCCGGGCCATAATCCGGCTGACGGCGCCTTGTTTATGATTTTCACCGGCACGCCCGTCTCCTTTGCCAGCATGCAAACCTCGTTTTTGTACAAGCCGCCTATCGGCAAAATATCAACGCCCCCGTCGCCGTACTTTGTGAAATAACCTGTTAGAAGTTCACTGCGGTTGCCTGTGCCGGCGACAAGGCGGTTTAATGAATTTGCGCAATGGTACAAAATGACCATCCTTGCGCGCGGGGCCAGGTTTGCGTCGGCGATTTTACTTCTGCCCGGCAGCAAGGATTTGATGGATTCCAGCGTGTTCGCAATGGCTATCGTCCTATGTTCTATCCCCAATTTGTTGGCGAAATCTTCCGCGTCCCCGGTGTCTTCTCTGCTGGTGGCGTTGGACGGCATTATCAGGCCGAGTACTTTGTCCTTACCCAGGGCTTCGGCGCATAGCGCTGCGACCAGCGAAGAATCAACGCCGCCGCTCATACCGACGACTGCGCCCTGCTGGGCGCGCGCTCTGATAAAAGTTATTATTGCTTTTCCCGCTTTCCCGATGTCCATCAAACCACCGCTATTAACATTAGAATGCAAAAGCTAAATCAAAGAGACGCCCTGATAAGCCATATTATATATGATATTGTAATTTTAATCGAACTCTAACACCTGAAGAAGCGATTTTGTGGATTTTGGCTCATTGAGCGATCATTTGATTGCCGGGTCGGAACGCTAAAACGTCGGTTTTTTCGTTTCAGTTTGTCGCTTTCTTCCGACAGTTGACGACACACCAGGGCATTTATCGAACTGTCGGTCATCTGTCGGCTTCTGTTGGGATGTAGACGGTTTTTGTTGAGCCGTCTTCACACACGGCACGCAGAAAGGTGTGCGGCTCCATGAAAAAAACAATTTCGTCGTCTGTAAATCTTATTGGGAGCGGGCTGGGGAAGAAGAACGGCGTGTCGTCGGGTGTTCTGAAACCCCTGGCGTTAAGCATTGGTCCGCGCCGAGTCTCGAGAAAAGCCTCCTCTATTTCTCTGCCTGCGTAAAGGCTGGATAGCAAACCTGTTATCACGTCCGGACGTTCAACCGCTATTTTCGCTTCCTCTATGACATCGGCTGGTAAATATTCTTGTATTTCCGTTTCTTTGCCCTCTGGAAACAGGTTTAACTGGCCGGCCGGTGCATCTATTCTGCCCACCGAAGCCCGGCTGAACGAACGGGGCTTGTAAATAAGGTCTGTGGAACGGTTTCCGGCTTTAAGGTAAATTCCTGTCCCGTCAGCGCGAACATAGAGCTCCTGTACTGTGGCTCCGCGAAACTTTCTGCAGAACTGTGCGAAACCTGGCGATGCGATGTCCTGCTCTTTGCTCGCGTAAAGCGGTTTTTCTTCGGACATCTCACTTCATTGTTTTTCCTAATATTTATTTGTTACCTATTAGTGGTTCTATCTTCCGCAAACTCTAACTCTCACTTTGAAAATAATACACATTCACTTTATAATATACTTTATTCATTATTTTATTTGGTATATAGTTTTTAATATCTTTAACCATTTTAGCATTTTTAAAACAATGTGTTGTAGAATGTTTGTTTGCTGGTTTTAGTGAATTTTCAAACCGGGTGTGAGTGTTCATACGAAAGACATCTCTTTATCTAGCTGCTCGGCGCGTGCGTGCAGCTTTTCTAGAACTTTGTCGGTATCTTTGCGTATGTTTTGGATAATCCGGGTTATTTCGCCTTCTGAAAGGCCGTATTCGTTGGCTGCGATCTTTTTTACCAAACCGGAATCGATTAAACGGCCCATATATTTGTAGCACGTAGAACGCGGAATGTTGATGTGGGCCTGTATCTCCTCGATTTTGGCTGTTTTTTGGGCGTTTTCGCCCCCCTTTACCTGGCTTCTGCCTGCCAAAAACATGAAAATATCAGTCATCTTGTCGCCCTGCTCATCGCGATTGATAAGGCCCAAAGAGTTCAATAACCAGTTGCAAACGAGGCGCGGATCCTTGGTTTTGGGGGTCGGGAGGTCTGAGATTGTTATCTTTTGCATCAATAGGAATTGTCTCGGATGGTTTATATATGTTGTTTGCGCCCTAGCCGCTGTTTTTGACGGAATTTGATGGTTCGGCGATATTCGCGGAAAAGTCTCTAATCATATATAAACTGTCCCGAAATGCCTTTCGCAGCACCAAGATTATGTGGCAAACCATGGCAAAAGAAGCATGTCATGATTATTGTGGACTTTCTGATTGTTTTGCCCTGTTTTTCTCCAAGTTGGTCATTTTGGTGACCAGCCCCTCCAGGTAATTCGCTATTTCCTTTCCGTCGTCCGTAAGTTCGATCATCTTGATCCTGCCGGTTTTCTTGAAGGAAACAAGGCCCATTCTACGGAACTGTTCGAGAAGTTTTATTGTGTGGGAGAAGGTGCAATCGACCTCTTTTGCTAATTGAGTGGCGTATTTCGGTGTTTTTGCAGAAATTAGCAAGCGTGCTGGCTTTTCGTGTAAAAATAAGCCTTCTAAGACGTTATTTTCTTCATTTTCTATCAAAGTCTCACGCTGCCTTGTGACCACAATTACTTTGTTTTCCGGGACTTAAATAATTTTAAGTATGTTTTATGTTAAATATGTTATGATAAAAATAATTAAATATACTTATTCTAAAGTATAATATTTATTATATTATCTGTGCCTGTTGTTAATTTCCGGTAATGGGCCACTAACAAGACGAACACTGTTACCCGAGTTTGTAAATGAACGTTCGAGGCCCGCGTCAATATCTAGACATCCCGTGTCCCCACTGAGGGGGCCGTTGGCGCTTCTTAAAACAATAGCATCCTGATAACCGGACCTCTCGTCTCTCACGGGACTTGGATTGAACCGGAAATGTGTTGTGTAAGGATCATGAGGAAACCCAATATATTCTGTGGCGCTCGGCAACCCGAAAACCTCGTCCCATTCCTTGACTACGTGACCGACACCCTCAGGCACGAGAAATTCTCCGACCACTTCGCCGCCGATTAAAACTTCCCTCGCATAGTAGTTTCTTCCCTTTGAATCCGTTTGCTTTTTCCAAGGGTTACGACCTTTTGGGACCCGTAAAGCTGTTAGTGTCATTTGTCGGATGTATTCTCTAGCACGGTGTTTTCTAAAAAAACCACTGAATTCTTCTGCTTTTCTAGGGTCTTTGCCTGCTCTTTCCAGGCCGAGCTGTATTGCCAGCTCTTCGGCTGCGGTTGACATTCTCTGTCCCTGTGAAATCAGAAGTCTTGAATCGTGATAATTTTTGCCTGTTGCCATGAGTGTGGGAGAATACGCAATTTCGTGGCCGGTACGATGATAATGGCCTGAACGTGCCGGCTGTACTATCATCCTTTTCATGTCTTCGGTTTTAGATAACAATTGAATCACTACCTACCAGTGGTTTCTTATGAATAAATACTTTTCGATAATCTAGAAATGGGTCATTTAACTTTTTCTTTCGTCTCCAACGCGAACGTTGTTACTACTACAAGAAAACCGAGGACGAGTGAGAGCAGGAATGTCAACAAACCTTTGCCGGGAATGATCAAAACTTCAGAAACGCTGTAGATGAGGAAATTCAGCGCGAAACCCAGAATTATCAGATTGACGGCCTGCCTGTACTGGGTTGGGTGGCTGATCAACCAACCGACAACAAGCATCACTTCGGACAGGAATATAATGTATACTGAGTTGTAGACGAATGTGCCTATGGCCTTGTACCATACGTCGTCAGCAGCGGCGACCACGGCCCCATAGCCCCGTGATATGGCTATCAGGGTTATCGCAGCCGCAGCAACGTAGAGGAAAAACGTAGTTTTTCTGGCTTTCAGCGACGACTTGAGTTCCTTGAGCACACTTCCCACCAGGCCTTCCAATCCAAAACCTTTGATGAAAAGGAACGCGCCGACTGCCCCCATGACAAAACGCCAGGCTACGACATCGAATATAGAAAACAAAATAAACGCCATGGCCGGCAGGCCGAACACAACGCGCGCAAGGCGCGGGTTTTCCAGTGAATGTTTTATGAAATTCTGGATAGCGAAATAAAAACCTTCGTAGCGCTCGCTCTGCCTGATAACTACGCGGCGCACAGATATTATATTCGCTTTCGACGACAGTAACGGTATGATATATTCGTCGCTGGCTCCGTCGCTAACGAATACGATCCCGTCGGGCTTGAATTTCTCCGTAACCTCGTTTAGCTGTCTGACTATTTCCTTGTCCGCCTTCAGCCCTTCCTCCTTATGGCCTGTTATCGTTGCGATTTCCACATCCGACGCCTTGACCAATTCGTCGTGAACTTTGACCGCTTCGAAGATCGCGTTTGTGTCCGAGTCTTCGGGGTCGCTTAATCCAAGCGCGGTAGCCAGCGAAACGTTCTTCTCCCTGCCTACCACGGGGCCCTTGAACGACGTCTTTCTTCCGATGTCGTCGTCACGGTCCGCACACAAAATTAATATTTTTTTTCCCATACAAATCCCGCGCAAAAGGCTGCACACCAAGTGGAACTCGCGTGTTTCCAATCTCTGCAAAATTTGATTTCCAGAAATATAAGCGGCGCCCGCACTAACAGAAACCAATAAAAGCAACGATTCCCATGTTTTGTTATGGGCGAACTGCCGTACGCGGCGTGCGAAAGAATCCTGCGAAAGATAGGGGGCGGGCGTGTCGGCAAGGACGCTGTCGACGAGTTTGCGAAGACCCTGGAAGGCGTCGCGGTTGAATTGTCAGCCGAGGCTGCGACAATGGCGCGCCACGCCGGAAGGAAAACAATTGTAGATGCGGACGTGCGGCTGGCCAAGAAAAAACTGGTGTAATTTTTATTTTCCGGATTCCATAAGCTTTCTCATGCCTTGGACTTCTTTCTGCACGTCCGGAAACGTTTTTGGAATTTTCAGGTTGAACGCCAACTCGGACCCGTCGGGAACCAACTGGCCTTGGATCTTATACCCGCTGTCCTTCATGTATGCCGCGAGCCTTGCCTGGGCTGCCTGCGCGTCTTTTCCGCTGCGGCCCTCGTAGACCCCACGAAAAACCACATAATCGCCCTTGTCCTTTACTTCTGCGACAAGTCCCATTTCGCTCTTCCTATGAATAATAGTGAAATGACGGCTTAAATTCGTTTTATCGGAACTCCTATTTACCGCGGATATTAATACGCCGGATTTCAATTCTAAGCATGCTTTCACTCGAGGAGATTGTAAACAAAATAAAGGAGCAGACTGGCCTCGATGTTGCTGCCGTGCAGAACAAAATAGAAGAGAAGAAGGCCGAACTTTCCGGGCTAATTTCGTCGGAAGGCGCGGCTCACTTGGTTGCCCGCGATCTTAATGTTGACATACTAACGCGCGTCACACACAGGTTAGAAGTAAAGAATGTTGTTCCGGGAATGCGGAACGCGGAGATAGTGGCGCGCGTCTATCGGGTGTTTCCGGTCCGCGAGTTCGAGCGGAACGGCGCAAAAGGTCGCGTCGCCAATGTTGTTTTGTGGGATCCAACTGGCACGATACGCCTGTCTCTGTGGAACGATGAGATAAAAACGCTGGAAACGCTCAAAGAGGGCGACGTTGTCAAAATTGTCGGTTACAGCAAAGAGGATAACAGGGGCGAGCCGGAATTGCGGCTGGGCGGGCGGGGAAAAATTGAAAAAACTGACGCTGAATTTCCCGCAATTGTAGATGCTGCCGAAACAAAGAATGCAGCGAACGTGGGTGAACTGCGCGAAGGCGCGACGGCAAAGATTCGGGGCGCGATTGTCCAGATGTTTGAGTCTGATCCGTTTTACGAGGTGTGTCCGCAGTGTGGAATACGCGTACGCGCCAATGATAACAAGTTCTTTTGTGACGAACACCAATATGTAACACCGGATTATTCCATGGTGTTATCCGGCGTAATAGACGACGGCACAATGTCGATGCGTGTTGTGTTTTTCCGCGACGTTGCAGAAAAATTGTTGGGAATGGGAGTAACACAGGCACTCGAAATTGCCAGGGAGCGGATGAACAGAACGGCGCCGATAACAGAGCGCGCGGGCGGCATACTTGGCAAGGAAATGGTGTTTGGGGGCCGCGTCAAGCGGAACCAAATGTTCGACAGGCTGGAATTTATCGTGTCGGAAATCGGCGAGGTTAACGCTGCCGAAGAGGCCAACAAGATTTTACTTTCACTGGAGGCGTAACATGAAAAAAGTCGAGATTGAAGATTTGCCGGGAGTCGGGCCAAAAGTCGCAGAAAAATTACGCGAAGTCGGATACAACGACCTGATGACCATAGCCGCGGCTTCGGCCGGAGAATTGGCGGACGTTGCGGGCGTTGGCGAGATAACAGCGGCCAAGATCATAGAAGCCGCCCGCGATTCCCTGGAGATGGGTTTTGATACTGCGGAAAAATTAAAGGAGAAGAGAAAAACTGTAGGATTTATTACGACCGGCTCAAAAGCTTTGGATGATTTGCTCGGGGGCGGGATAGAAACGCAGTCGATGACAGAGGCTTACGGAGCTTTTGGGAGCGGAAAGAGCCAGCTCGGTTTTCAACTACTGGTCAATGTGCAACTGCCTCCGGAAAAGGGCGGGCTGAATGGAAAGGGAATGATAATTGACTGCGAAAATACGTTCCGACCAGTCAGGCTAGAACAACTGGCCAAGGGCGCGGGGCTGGATCCGGCGAAAGCGTTGAAGAATATTCTCGTGGCCCGTGCGCATAACAGCGATCATCAAATGTTACTCGCTGAAAAGGCCGCTGACATGATAGAAAAGAATGACATAAAACTGATAGTTGTCGATGGTTTAATGTCCAATTTCCGGGCTGATTACACGGGCCGAGGGACGCTTTCGGAGAGACAACAGAAATTAAACCGGCACTTGCACCAACTGCTAAGGCTAACGGAAACACAAAACATTGCGATCTATGTTACGAACCAGGTCATGGCAAGGCCTGACATGATGTTCGGCGACCCGACTGCGCCTGTAGGTGGTCACATATTGGGCCACGCTTCCACGGTTAGATTTTATCTCCGGAAAAGCAAAGAGGACAAACGCATAGTCAGGCTGATAGATTCCCCCCACCTGCCGGAAGGTGAGGCCGTGTTCAAGGTTACGCCTGACGGTGTGCGGGATTAAAGCCGTGTTTGATTATCTATGAAAAATAACCGCAGACTTTGGGAGCACACGGGCTCGGATGAGCATGCAATAAAAACGTTGCATGAATATCTGAAAGCGGCAGGAATCGGTATTTCTATTCTAGACGACGCGATTCTAGATGTCGGTTGCGGTGAAGCATCGTTTTTGGAAGCGGCTGGCAAGTATCACCCCAGAGCAAGATTAATAGGCATCGACACGGATCCTGATGCCGTGGAAGCTGCCAAGAAAAGGGTCCCAAATGCAGATATCAGGCTGGCGAATGCCCAGCAAATACCTTTCCCCTCCGGAAGTTTCACAGTTGTGCATTCGGCGCAATTATTTTATTATGACGGTTTCTGGGATCCTCCAAAAACCCTTGAAGTTCCTAAAGTCGTCGCGGAAATTTACAGGGTACTAAACCGCGGAGGAATCTATTGGATGAGGGAGGAGGGAGATCCGGGCTACGACAGAGAAACCCTTACAACGGCAGGTTTCCACCCTCTGAATAAAGCTTATCATGTATTCCAAAAAAGAGAAAGTTTTTCTCAAATGATTAGGGGGTTTTTTTCTACTGATTAATCGTTTCGGCTGCCGAACCGGTCCCAACAAAAAAGACGCTGTAACGATTAAGTGGGTATGTGTTTTTATTAACCAAAACCACGAAAACTAATTGTCGGTTGGCCGACAATACGAATTGTCGGATAGACCGACAGTTGATGGTGTGTGTGGGCTTCGTAGAATACTTGAAACTGTTGTTTTTTGGCAAGAAAGAGCCTGTCAAAACCGAGCTAGGCTCCCTGCAGGCGGCGCCTGCTGCGGAACAGGCTGAAAAGCCGGTCAAGATGTCGCCCGAGGAGTTTGAGGAATTTCTTAGAAAGGGCGGTAACATGGACTATACCATAAGCAAGGTGGAAAATATGGAAGAGCGCATCAAGGCCATTTCCGAGCATCCTATCCAGAAAAAGGTCATAGAACACGAAATTTTGTCCGGAATGCTTGAAACGATGAAGGAGATGAATGCAAAGTTGTCCTATTTGCCCGAGGTCAGCGGGCGCGTAAACTCGTTACCCACGCTGAACGAAATCTACGCTGTCATGGAAAAAATGTCTCCTGGGGCGCCGGACAGCGTACGCAAAGACATTGAGAAGATTGTTGGAAAGGTTGAATCGGAGCTTGACGAGGCCTATTTGCTGCTTCTCAAAGGAAAAGGTGAGATGACAGCCGACACTGTCGCGACGGAGTTTAAGATATCTCGCAACACCGCGTCGGAGCGATTGAATGTGCTGTGCGACCTGGGTAAAATAAAGAAGACGCGAAGGAACAGAAAAGTGTTCTTTTCCCTCACTTCTGAGTGTGTTGTTTGATATTACCGGACAGGAAGGATGTCATTCCACTCTCGATCTTTTCGTACGCCGCTTCCATGGATCGCCTGTACGTTAGGTCACCGGACATCTTTTTTGCAACTGACTCGAACCGCGCATCGTGATCCCTTTGTCCGATTTGCACCATTCGCTCATAGGTCATACCTTTGTTCTCCCGGACGCCGGCTACCATGCTTATGGCCATAACATCGCTGGGTGAATAACCCTCCCCGGCGGCCTTGAGCGTAGCCACAAACCCTATCGCGACAGCCCTAGAATATTCGTCGCCTTTAGACGCCAAAGAACCACCCCTCAGGCAACTTCTTCTTCGCTGATTATCACGAAATCGCCCACGGATTTCACGGATGAGAACGGGATTAAACGACGGCCTTTCTTGTCTTCCTGCAAAGACAACCCGTCGGCGTGCTTTGTCGGATCAACCATTACGAGGTTCATCAGTTCGCCGGATTCTGTAATAAAGCTTATGTCGCCCACTGTGCCGAATTTGCGGCCAGTCTCTTCAGAAACCACGATTTTACCTACAAAATTTCTCGCCCGTATCCTCTCTTCGCCTGCCATAATTAACCCTCCAATAAACTTGTAAATAAATTATAGTCGCAATTCTTTAAATACTGTTCGCTCCGCCTGGAACATACCGTATCTGCATCCATGTGTTCGATCTACGTAGTTGCCAACAGAGTCCTCACTTTCGGAGACAATTTGTAGACAAACCCTTTGCCCCTTTTTTCGCGCAGCAGGCAGTCCTCGTCCATTAGCCTGCGCAATATGTTATTCACCGAACGTGAGGCGTGGTCTTCTGTCTTGTAATCTTCCAGCCCCATTTTTTCCGCTATCTCTGACGGGCTCAGCGGGCCGGAAAGCGCAAGAAGCTTCAGTATTTCTTTCTGCTTCTCAGGCAGCGTTTCTATGAAGTTCACGTTAACCGGGGCCGTTTCCGGCGGCTGCGTGCTTTCGGCGGTTGTCTTGTCTATCACCAACGACTTGCCCCCGTTTCCCGAGATCAGGTCATCGCACATTTTCAGCACGTTTCTCGGGAAACCCCCGGTGCGCTCGTAAATCACGTCTATTGCTTCACGTGAAAACGGGCCTGTGCCAGTGCCGCCTGCGAATTCTATCCGTTTGCGGATCAGCTCCTCAACGTCTTCACGTGAAAGCGACGTTAACTCAACACGCACTGTCACACGGTTCAGAAGTGTTTCCAGGTTTTGTTCCAGGAAAGTTTCAAGCGTCGGAAGGCCTGCCATAACAACGGACAGGTTGTTTACCTGGTCTGCTATGGTCCGCGTCCATTCCAAAACCTGCAACGGGGATTCGTGACATTCGTCAACCAGGAGAACCATTTTCCTTTGTTTCAGCTTCCTGTTGGCGTAATTTGGCAGATTGTACAGCGTCGTTTTGCCCGGAGAAAAAAACCTTTCCCAAAAAGACGGCTTTAAAGCAGACTTGAACAAACCGACAAAATCGTCCGGGTTCACGGGCGGTTTGTTTATGTACAAAACTATCCAGTCACCCGGCAGGGAGTCGACGAGCTTTTTCAGCAGTGTTGTTTTGCCGGCGCCGGTCGGCCCGATTAGCATGGTCATTTTTTCGCTGTTCTCGACGCTTTTTGAAAGCGTATTCAGCTCCTCGGCGTAGCCCACAAACAGCTGCGGCAGTATGCGCAAGGAGAACGGATTCTCCCGCCAGGGCGGTCGTTCGCCGACTGTTTGCACGGGTCGCGATTCGTCCATAACCTTCACGTTAAGTAATATGACATTCACGTGAATATATAAATACGCACGTGAAGTTGCGTGAAGATACGTTACCTTTATATTTCGGTAACGTGAAGTTAACGTATGGTAACGTGAAGTAAATGTTGAGTTTTGGGTGATTCTGACGCAAAATAGATGTTTTTTGGCCATAGACATAGATAGTCACGTGAAGGTTAACGTGAAGGTAACGCAAGATCACGTGAAGGAAAGTGAAGCTGACGTGAAGGTTGTTGAGCCCGAAAACCTGCATTTTACGGTCAAATTCCTAGGTAATGTGGACGAGAGTGCGGTGAAGAGGATAATCGGAGTGTTAACGCCCCTTCTAGAGGGCGAAAAGTCTTCGAAAGTGAGTGTTAAGGGGGTTGGTTTCTTCGGCCATATGAAGGCGCCCAGGGTCTTGTGGGTTGGTGTTGGTGAAGGAAAAACGTATATTGAAGGGATTTTTAGCAAAATTTCGGCAAAACTTGAGGAAATTGGCATCAAATCCGATGGGAAAGAGGCTGTTCCCCACATCACAGTAGGGCGTGTCAGGTCAGGAAGGAATATAAACAAGCTCGAAGAAATAATACTAAAGGAACGTGAGACTTTATACGGGGAAACCCTGATAGATGCGGTAAAATTAAAGTCGAGTGTCCTGACGCCAAGAGGTCCGCGATACGTGGATGTCGCGAGTTTTCCTCTCAAGAAGCAATAAGTGTTCTTAAAAAAACCTTTCGATTCTAATTGTCGATTTGTCGGCTAGTGTCGGATCTCTGTGGTTTCCTTTGTTGTGGGGTGAGACACCTTCGTTTGTCATTTTCCGACACGTAGCGGTTTAAACCACGTTATTAAGAATTTCAAATCTACCGTTATTTACATTTTTAGAACTTTTCGTAGCTTTTTGTGCGTTTATCGGGTCATGACGTGTTTTATTCCGCTTTTTTACCCTGTAGCGCGCCTCTTGTTATTACAATAACTGCCGACCGGGGTAATTTATCGCGCTCCGTACCCACAAGGAACTTCACATTGTTGGATTCTGCTATTCCCACCAGTTCCGCTGTAACAGTACCGTCTAAAACTATGGCGTGTGCATGTATTCCTGACAGAGAGTTGACTATGTCTTTGGCTGGTACTCTCCCGAGCAGATTTAACCCGTCATCATAAATACAGGCCGCGCGTGTGCCGACCAGTTCGCCCAACGACTCCTTGAATATGTCCGCATATTTCTTCGGTATCTTGATGGTACGCCGAGGCTCGTCGTGGTCGTATTTCTCTGTCGTCGCTGGTCGGGGGTAATCCGGCTGTGGAGGCCTTTCGTCCTGTGGTGTTCCGGCCTCTTCGTTCGCCTCCTGCTCCACGGGCTCCGGCCTGCTGATGTGCTCTGTTCGCGAACGTTCGTATCTTGTAAAACCCTCCTTGCTCTCCAACCTTAGCTGGTCCATCGATACCTTTTCGCGGAGCGCCTTGAATACCTCTTTCTTGGTAAGTTCTTCGACTTCCTTGCCTTCCGGTGCGCGCGCCACATAATCGACATCCGTGAGCTGGAGAAGCTCTTTCAATATCAGGTCGCCTCCGCGGTCGCCGTCCAAAAATACAGTGATCTCCTTTTCGCGCACTATTTCTTTTAATTCAGGCGGAACCGACGTACCGCCCACAGCAACGGCGTTTTTGATGCCGTTCTTGAGCAGGTTTAAGACATCCGCCCGTCCCTCGACGAGGATTATGTCCTCTGCCTTTGCCGCGTCAGGTCCTGCAGGCAGGTTGCGGAATGTCGTTATTTCTGCTGTCCTTATCTCCTGCTTTATCTGCTCTGACAAAACCTCAGATTCCGGCAATGACTGGTAAACCAGTTCGCGTAAAATCCTTTTAGCAGTATCAACGATGTACTTCCTTTTTGCGATTCTAACGTCTTCTACTTTGGTAATATGTATTGCCGCATTGCACGGACCCACGCGCTCGATGGTTTCGATGGCCGCCGCTATTAATGCTGTTTCGGAAGCGTCCAGAGACGACGGAATTGTTATCTTTCCGGAAGATTTCGCGTGCGAAGAGTTTATGTAAACTTCTATCCTGCCAATACGGCCCGTTCTTTGCAATTCTCGCAGCTCCAAGTCTGTTCCGAGCAGGCCTTCGGTCTGGCCGAATACTGCTCCGATGATGTCCGGCTTTTCCACTATTCCTTCGGCGTCAATCTGCGCCTCTATGATGTATTTTGTCGTTGACTGCGGCAATTTTGCCATTTGAACCATTCCTCCATGATTTTTTGACAGCGTTATCGCCGTTCAAAATTTACCCAGAATTAACCGGCCCGTAGGCCTTCACAACCTGAGCCGCTGTGTGTTTGCCGTAAACGGCTGCATGATGATTATGATCGTTGTTAACCTGTGCAAATCTAAGATCTTATGATACACTGGGTTTATAAGGGTTGCGTATCAGCTTTTTTGATGTTTTTAGCCACAAATGCATGTTTCACAGTTCCGTCCGCGTGTCATGTGGAAGATCCGAATATATCTCCAAGCGCAGACATACCGGTCCGCCCGGCTAAAACTTTCGACCAACCTTCCATCTTATCCGCCAATTTCGAAAGCTCAGATAACGCCACAAAACTCCCTTCCAACCCCTCGTCGACGACTTTAACCTCTCGCTCGATTTCCATCCGATAAACCACGCCAAAATGAACGCGGTCGACGGGCGTGCTATCAAGCGATAGAAAGCCGGCGACTTGAGAAACTACATTTCCGGTGAAATCCGTTTCTTCTTTTAATTCGCGCATCGCGGCGTTGAATAGTGTGTCCGTTCCTTTGTCAACGGGATTGATATGGCCGCCGATTGCGATTGCAATTTTGTCCTTTAGCCGCAACTCGCCAGGGTTTTTCCTTTTCACTGCGAGTATTTTGTTGTTGCTAGTTACCATGCAATACGGTATGATTTGCTTTTTCGTTTCATCGTTCTCTGCGCCGGCGCGGTCAACGAAAAAACCTTTTGTTTTTATCAAATCCAAAACTTTTTTATCGAATTCTATGAAACCGGTTTTGCCCCCGATTATCGTTTTCAACTCTTCAGAGCTAACGACTAAAACCCGTTCCATCATCCCATCCTCGACCATTCTTTGAAACCGCGTTTCCTGCGCTCCGGGTTTGCCTCATGTTTTTCCGTTGCGCAACTTTCACAGCACCAATTTTCGTCGAACATGGACAGGTCTCCGGAGTATTGGCCGCAAAATTCACACAGGCCTGCGCGGCTGCCCACGTGAACACGCGCCTCCCTCCTCGGTATGTTTTGTTCCGGTTCGCGCATTTTCAGGCGCTCTTCCAGAAGGGATATCATGGCCGGTGACGCGCGCACAATGTCGGTGTGCGTGACAATCCCGACTATTCTGCCGCTCTCGACAACGGGAAGCCGCCGTATCCTGTTCGAAATCATTATGCTGGCCGCGTCCGTGATCTTTTGGTCCGGACCCACGAATATCAACGGGGTGTTCATTATGTCGCCCACCCTGGCCGTTCCGAATGCGGTTTTTTGGCCAACCACTTTTTTAATTATGTCAGATTCCGTGACCATGCCTATTGGACCGGAGTCGGAACGCACCACCAAACTCCCGACGCGCGATTTGGCCATGATCTCTGCTGCCGATTCTATGTTGGATGAAGCGTCGACTGACATGACGTTTCTGGTCATTATGTCCCTAATGCACAGCCCGCTCATACCGATTCTTGGAGAAACACTTTAATAAAAAGCTGCTGCAGCGCACTATTCTGATGTTTTTTCCTGGGCGCAATCTTCACACAGCCACTCGTCGTCGACAGGTACAAGCTTCTCGGAATAATTGTTGCACGATTCGCAAGTCCCGATGCTGGTTCCTACGCTAAGCTGCGGTTCGGCCTCCCGCATTTTCGCGCGCTCCGAAAGAATGTCTATCATCGAGGGCGACACCCGAACGATGTCCGTGTGCGTTAAAATTCCCACAACCTCGCCCTTGCTCACCACAGGCATCCTTCTTATCTTTGCCGCCGTCATCTTTTTCACGGCTTCGTTGAGGTTTTCCTCGGGATCCAGGTGTTTCAGAGGTGCGGTCATTATTTCCTTCACCGCAACATTTGCCGCGGACAGGTCCCGGCTGACTACTTTCTTTATGATATCCGACTCTGTTACAATGCCCACCGGGTTTTTGCTGCGGACCACTATCAAGCTCCCGACGCGCCTTTTTTTCATCAATTCGGCCGCTGCCTGAACTGCGGCGTTTTCGTTTATTGTTGCGATACGCCTCGTCATCGCATCCTTTACCTTTGGCTGGGCCTGCATATTTTTACTTGGACTAGACAACATAAATACGGTTACCATGTACGCAAAGGGTTCTGCCGCGGAAAGAGAATTTGCCGAGCTTCTTTGGAGGTGGGACTTTGCCGTTGTCAGAAGCGCGGGCTCCGGAAACCTGACCGCGGGAGCGAGATATTATTCACCGGACATCATAGCGGCGAAGCGCGGGGCCGTGTTCGCTTTCGAGTGCAAGTTCAGGAAAAATTACGTGAAGTTAAGCGATGAGGATTTGCACGCGCTGAAGGAGTGGTGCCGCAGGGCCTCGTGCAGGGGCTTTCTGGCATGGAAAATTTCCAGAAAGGGCTGGTGGCTGATTGATATCGAACAGTTAACAGGCGGCCTGAACGAGGAGAAAATGCAGAAGACCGCGCTCTCGTTCAATGAATTTTTAACAAGGTTTGCTTAGCGAATATTGTCGATCCGGCGCACGTCGCTTTTATATGTCTCTTCCTGCTAACGTAATTAGATTTTTATGGACGAGTGGCAGCTGGCGAAAGAAAGTCTGGCACGCAAGATAGCAGGCGAAATTGTTTTGTCCGAAGACGCTGGAAAAACGATACAGAAGTGGAGGAACATATTTAAAATTCCGCAGAGGGCTTTGGCCGGCCACATAAAAATAACGCCTTCCGTGATTTCTGATTACGAGTCCGGGCGCAGGAAGTCCCCGGGCATACGCGTAGTCAAGAAGATGGTGGACGCCATGATAATGATTGATGACTCTGCCGGCGGGAAAGTGACGCGACAGTTCTCCGAGAACTCCAACCAATTACCGATAACGAAGGCCATAATAGACATCAAAGAGTTTGACCACGGCGTGCGCATAGAAGAGTTCTGCGATGCAATGTCGGCGTCTGTGGTGGCTGGGAAGGAGTCCACGAACCAGGAGGTTTACGGCTACACGATCGTGGATTCGTTGCGCGCCATCCTGGAATTTTCCTATTCCGACCTTGTGAAATTGTACGGGATAACCACAAAACGTGCGCTTGTGTTCACCAACACGTCAACCGGCAGGTCGCCGATGGTTGCGATTAAGGTGACCAACCTCCGGCCCGCGCTGATCGTGCTTCACGGCGCGCGGGAAGTTGATGAAATCGCGAAGCGCATCGCTGATGTGGAGAACATACCGCTGGCCGTTTCCAAACTCGCCAAGGTGGAGGACGTCGTCGCCGCACTTAATCAGAAGTTTGGGTAACGGCGCCTAGTAGCTGTAAGATTCCACAGCCGCCGCGACAAAAATCAACAAAACCGCCAGCGCGAACAACAGCGCGCCATCTTTAACAACGCGGCCGAACCTGCCGGAATTTAATTTTTCCTTTTCCATACCAACCGAAATTATCCCGCCCGCAAGCGCGGCAACGAAATAACTCATTATTTCCGGCACCCCGTGCAACGCTATTGTGCCGACTGATGTCGCGAGGCCGTAAAAGAATGCTACCGGCGCAGCGGCCAAGCCGAGTCCTGAGAACGCGACCACCGACGACTTTGTCAATATGCCCACGAACACAGCTATTACAGACGCGTTCCACGCAATTACGAACACTGCCGCGGCTCCGAAGATGACAGACAACAAGAATGAGACTGCCGCCACTTTCAGATTATTCCCCAAAACCGCGTCGAAAATTTCGGGCGAAAACGAAGCTCCTGTCACACGGTCCGCTATCGCCGACGATTTGAGGGCGGACAGCTGAAAGCCGAATACGGCGTTGGCGCTTGTCTGGTCCATTGAAAAATAAACCGCGGTGGTGGAAAGCAAAACGCCCGCGAAAAAGGACGAATATATTTTCAAAACCTCGGTGTGGCGGCCGAAAAAATCTGTGCCTCCGTTGACGTCGACGGATTCTTCAACCTCGAACATTTTATTCACCAGCGGGAAGGCGACGGCACTGACGAAGAAAAGGGACACAAGGCCGGCGGCGGGCTCGAAAACGGAACCAGCAGCGACTAACGACACCACGTTGACAAAAAAACCGAAGCTGAAAACCCGGCGCCAACTTTTACGCATAAGCTGGTAGTCAGTCAGGCGCTCCAAGACCATAAAACTACTATCGTCGGCCGGGTTTTATTAGTTTGCGCCCCAGAATCTGTTTGTATGAACGTGCTTGTTGTTGCGGACGTGCATGGCGATTTCGAGACTTTGTCGGACGTACTTCAAAACGTAAAGTTTGATTTTGATGTTGTTGCCTGTCCCGGCGACTTTACCGACATTGGCCTGTCCTTGATGGGATTCTCGCGTGAGGACATGCTGCACCTGATACTCGATGAGCTCGTGGGTTTGGGGAAGCCCGTGTTGGCGGTTCCCGGCAACCACGACCCGGTGGATACCCACAAAATACTCGACGAATACGGCGTCAACCTCCATGGGGTCGGCAGGATCATCGATGGTGTCGGTTTCTTTGGTTTTGGCGGTGCAAAAACACCGTTCGACACCCCATTCGAGCCCACGGAAGCCGAAACCGAGCAGGGCCTGGTGAGGGGTTTAAGCGAGGTCTCCGGCGCCACGAAAAAAATTATGATAACACACAACCCACCGAAAAACACAAAACTCGACACGATAAGCACGGGGGCGCACGTCGGATCACAAACCATACGCGACTTTATACTAAAAAACAAGCCCGACGCCTCGATAAGCGCACACATCCACGAAGCCGTCGGTGTTGATGTTTTGGGTACGACGACGCTACTTTATCCGGGTCCCTCCGCCAACGGGTGGGTTGGGTTGCTGTCTGTCGGGGAAAAAACCGAGGCGAAGATACTGAACACGAAACGATAGGCGTTACCCCACAGTTTCGTGTGTACGTGGTTAGGTTTTGTTTTTTTTTTGGTTTGTTATATTAA
>JACQNZ010000002.1 GCA_016202815.1 Candidatus Aenigmatarchaeota archaeon | reverse complement strand
GCGTTTGCGATATGGGACGCGAACACGAAAACGCTGTTCGCCGCCCGGGACCGCCTCGGAGAAAAGCCGTTCTATTACACCGTTGCCGGCAACGCGTTCGTCTTCGCCTCGGAGATAAAATCAATCCTGGTGTTTCCGGGGATAAAGCGCAAGATTAACGCACGCGCACTCGACAAATTCCTTTCGTTGAGGTATTGCCCCGGAAACGAAACTATGGTGTCTGGAATATTCAGGCTCATGCCGGGCCATTGGCTGAAATTGGGCAACGGGAAGTTGGATATTAAAAGTTACTGGGACTTTGGGCCCGGCGAAATAAAATATGAAACGGAAAATTATTACAAATCAATGCTCCTGAAAATCCTCGAAGACTCTGTCAGGATGCGGCTTGTAAGCGAAGTTCCGATAGGCATTTACCTCTCGGGGGGTTTGGATTCCAGCGCCATAACAGCGCTGGCGAGCAGGTCAGCGGAACCGATAAAAACATTTTCCGTCGGTTTCGGAGAAAACCAGGACAACGAATTCGAGTACGCCCGCCTAGTTTCGGAACGGTTCAACACGGAGCACAGCGAGATAACCGTTGACAGCCAGAGCTTCGACAAATTGCCTGAGATAATATGGCATGCCGACGAACCGCTCGGGGATCCGACGCTGATACCGACTTATTTCATATCTCAGGAAACTAAAAAACACGCTACTGTTGTTTTGACAGGGGAAGGCGCCGACGAATTATTTTCAGGATATTTCCACGAGAAGGCGATGCTACTTGCAGACGGTGCGTTAAGCAGGATAAACCTGCCGGGAAATGCGTTCTCCAGAATGTTGTCATTGACGCCGGATTTCGCCCTGAACAAAATATTCGAGTATCCTGGGGGGCTTGGGGAAGCCGGAAGGCTCCGCGTAAAACGATTTTTCCAAAGCTTCCCAGACCGTGCCAGGATGTACTCGACTTTTGTAGAAAACTTTTCCATCGGGGAGAAGGCGGGAATAGTGGAAGCAAACGTAACGATGGAGGACACACGCGGTTTTTTTTCCAGCCAGTTCAGTAAAGGAAACGAAGTTTCGCAAAAGATGCTGGCCATAGACAGGGAAATGTGGCTGCCGGATTACATACTTCTCAGGCTGGACAGGATGACGATGTCCAAATCCATAGAAGGCCGTGTCCCGTATCTGGACCACAGGCTTATGGAGATGTCAATGTCAATGCCCAAAAAATTAAAATTGAACGGGACAACGGAAAAATTCATACTGCGGAAATCTATGAAAGGAATACTTCCCAATGAAATACTGAAGAGAAAAAAACGGCCGTTCATAACCCCGGTTGGTGAATGGGGCGGCGGCAGCATGCTTGACGCGTTCGACAAACTTTTTGGCAAATCCGAGTTTAAACGCGGGGACCTGCTGAACAGGGAGAACATAACCAAGCTGGCCGGCGCGTATGAAAAATCAAAATTGATTGTTGGAAGGCAGATGTTCTCCCTTATAGCGTTTGAGCTTTGGGCCAGGATTTTCATGGACATGGAACCGAAGGAATGGAAATCCGGAAGGATTAAACTGTGACGCCCGTGTACACCTTGTTGGTCTGCTCCACTGTTTTGTCCCAGCTGAACTTTTCGGCCAAATCGAGGGAATTTTTGGAAAATCTTTCCATTTTTTCCCGGTCTGATAAAAGCTCAGCCACGGCCGAATAAATCTGCCCGGCGTCCCTGTAGCCCACTATGGTACCGTTGAAATTTTCTTTTACAACGCCTATATCGGCGAGCAGTTTCGTTGCGACTATGGGTTTTCCTACTGCCGCGGCCTCGATGCACGGAAAACAGTAACCCATTCCATACAATGTCGGATCCACGTATATATCGCAGTCCCTGAACCAGTACGGAAGTTCGGACTGGTCTATGTATCCGCCGAAAACCACACTGCTTTCCAGGCCAAGAGACGCTACGAGGGCTTTCAGTTTTTTCAGGTAATTTTCATCCAGGGCGGGCCCGCCTATGACAAATTTTATTCCGGGAAATTTTTCCCTTAGCGCGGCAACGGACTCTATTGCATATTCCAAGCCCTTCTTCGGGCCAAACATCCCTATGAACAGGAGCATCGGCCCCTTTCCCACGCCCAGCTTGGCCCTAATTTTTCCGTATTCAAGCTTTTCGTTGAACTCGTTCTTGTCTATCCCATAATCCGTGACAAATATTTTTTGCGGCGCCGCCTTGTGATATATTATTATGTCGTTTTTTACCTTTTCGCTTGGGACTATGATAGCATCTGAGAAATCGCAGACGATTTGCTGCAGAAAACCTTTCCACACCTTTGTGGCTTTTGGAACTTCGCTTATTTCCTTTTCTATCACCCCTATGTCGTGAAGAGTGGTTACCAACGGGATCCTTTTCAACATCTTCGGGATTATGCCGCACAGGCCGGCAGGATACGTGATCGCGTGTATAACGTCTGTTTTAATCCGAAGCGACCTGAGAATGCAGGATGCCCAAAATTTTATAAACGCCAGGTATTTGTTTTTCCCAACTTTGACCTCCAGTATGTCGTCTCGGGCCGCCCGTTCAGGATGACGGATCGTTATCAGCCTGTTACTGTTTATAGACCTGAGCCTTTCATAGATTTCCCACGTGTAATTTTCCGTGCCCCCGCGAAAAGGCGGATAACCGCGGCTTATAAAAAGAACATTCATTTTATCACGATTCATCGTCTGAAGCATATCGTATACTGTATCGATATGCTTCTAATTATTAGTAACAGCCCTTAGAAATAAAGATTAATAGACTTATTCTCTATCTATTATCTGGTTGCTGCATGAGAGTCAAAATAGGCGATCTGGTTTTCGGCCCAGAGGAAAAAAGGGCGATAAACGAGCTGATGGACAACAGCACAATATCGGAAGGCGCGAAGTGCAAGGAATTCGAAAGCAAGTTCGCCGATTTTATAGGCACTGAACGCTGCGTAGTAGCGTGCAACGGAACGGCGACTCTAATGCTGGTAATGTACGCGCTTCGCTACCATTCCGCGTACAAATTACGGGGCGGTGAAAAGGTCATTACCACGCCGCTGACTTACATAGCCACAAGCAACGCCATAGTGACAGCCGGCTACGAGCCTGTTTACGTCGACATAAATCTTGATGACTTTTCTATATCTACGGACCAAATAAAGGCGTATATGGAAGGCGTCGATGACGCGGACCAGCACCGCGCGATGATGCCGGTCCATCTGATGGGATACCCCTGCGATATGGACGAAATAAACAAAATCGCAGGCAGGCACAACATGGCCGTTGTCGAAGATTCAGCGGAAGCGCACGGCAGCCTTTACAAAGGCAGGCGCACAGGCTCGATGGGCCTGGCGGGATCGTTTTCCTTTTACATCGCGCACAACATACAAGCCGGCGAATTCGGCGCGATCACGACCAATGACGCAGAACTGGCCGGCATATGCAAAAGGATGAAAGGCAACGGACGATTGTGCTATTGCACGGTGCCGGACATCGAACAGGGGAAGTGCCCCCACCAAAATATGGGATTCCACCCGAGGTACCTTCATGATGTCATAGGATTCAACTTCAAGGCCATGGAGTACCAGCCGGCTATAGCACTTTTGCAACTGAATGTTGTTAACGACATCCTGTCGAAGCGCAGGGAGAACGTGGAGTATCTGAATGATGCCCTGTCCACGTTGGACGGAGTTTTGCAACTGCCGACAAGAACAGACGGGATAAGTTTTCTGGGATACCCGATGCTGATAACTGATAAATCTTTTTCCAGGGACAAGGTATCGGGCCAATTGATGAAGGCGGGCATAGAGAACCGCCCGATATTCAACTGCATACCTACGCAGCAGCCCGCGTACGCGTTTTTGAAAAAGAAATATGAAGGAAAACTGCCTAACGCGGAGTTCGTGGGCAATAACGGCCTTTATGTGGGCTGTCATCAGTACCTGAAGCAAGAAGAGCTTGATCACATTGCAGACGCGCTGAAAAGCATACTTCTCAAATGACCGGTTTACAATTTTGGCTTTCGTGGTTCCATGGGTAATGCGACAAGGATAATATCAAACACATTCTACCTGTTCCTGGACTGGGCCGCGCTTACACTTGGAGGATATTTCTACTGGGTTATCATGGGAAAAACGCTGTCGCCTGCTGAGGTGGGACGATTTTCCACGATTTATAACATCTCGATGTTCCTGGTAAGTTTCGCCAGCCTGGGAATAAACATAGCGATAACCAAACTATTTCCATACTATCAGGAAAACAGGCAGGACAGGAAAATTGCCGGTTCCCTAAGATGGGCGGCCAAGGTGACGTCCCTGTCTTCCATAGCGTTCGGTTCGGTTTTAGTCTTTCTGAACCCAGTGATTTCCAGAATCGTTCCTATAACGGCAAACGACGCTGCAATGGCGGCTTTGATGATTTTTGTGACAAACCTGCTTTACATCACAAACGGGTACCTTTACGGAACGCAAAAAATAAAATCCATATTCCTCTCCGATACGGTTCTGTCAATCTCAAAAGTTTTGGCGACGCTGCCCCTGATAGTTCTCGGTTACAGTTATCTGGGCCCGGTCTACGGATTTTTAATCGCATCATTGATCACGCTTTGCGTGAGATACAGACTAATTCCAAAAGGAAGCGGCCCGGTCGACAAAAGCAGGATATGGTTTTACTCCGTTCCGATTCTAGTCAGCAACATAGGAGCCATGCTGGTCAACCAAGGCAGCATAGTTATACTTAGCGTCCTTTCCACGGCATCTTCGGTCGGTCTTTTCTCTCTGGTGTTTTTTCTGTCGTCGCCGGTAAGGATGATACCCCAGCTTATATCATTCGGTACGTTTCCGGTTACATCACAGCAACCTGACAACAAGGAATCCGTGAACAGAATATTTTTCCACGGAACCAGATACTCGTTGGTTTTGGCCCTTCCACTCCTGGCCACGGTCTCGATTTTTTCCGGACAGATAATACTGTTATTGGCGTCGGGACAATATTTGGACGGGGCCGCGATAATAACACCTCTCGCCGCAGCTTACCTTTTTGTCGGGCTGGCCACCGTGTTCGTCAATACACTGTATGCCACGGGCAGGATTAATGAAAGCAGAAACGCCAGCCTGATCGCAGGTTTTGTAAATTTGGCGGCTTCGGTTTTGTTGATTCCGAAATTCGGTTTGCCCGGCGCGTCTTTAGCATTCCTTATGTGCGGCCTTTCGATGATGCTTTACAGCGCAGCAAAGATCAAAACGCGGCTTAATCTGGCTTTTCCGCTGCGTGATACACTTAAGATCATTGTTTCCGTGTCGGTTTATGCGATTTTTTCGTACACAGCGAGCAAATTTTCAGGCGGCGGCTTCTGGGTGGCGGTTGTAATTTCCGGGCTCGGGATCTATTTTTTAACCCTCCTGGCCGCTAAATTCTTCAACGAAACCGACATCCGGATGATAACTTACATAAAATCCAAATCCCCGAAATTTACGCACCGCGTATTCGATCTGGTGTTGGGAGTAATATCGAAATTTTCAAATTAAGCTTATAAGCATTTTAGCCGATAGTGATGTATTATGCAAAATCAGTGGAAGGACAAAAACGTATTAATACTCGGAGTCACGGGTTTCGTCGGATCGTGGCTGGCTGAAACGCTGTCTTCTGAAAAATTCGGATCAAATGTTTTCGGTTTTGTGCGGCGCCAATCGGTTCCCAGCAGGAAGAACATTTCCCATATAATGGATAAGATGAAAATAGTGCCGGGTGACTTGAACGACATGTCCTCCATTGTTGATACTCTGAAAAAAAACCAGATAGACATTGTTTTCCATCTGGCCGCACAGAGCTATGTGACAAGAAGCTTCGAGTCGCCTACGGACACTTATTACACCAATGTTATAGGAACCGCCAACGTTCTTGAGGCGGCGAGACATTATGACAGGCTTGAAAAAATTCATTTTGCCGGGTCCAGCGAAGAATACGGGCTGGTGATCAAAGACGATGCGCATTACAAAGAACTGCTGGGCAACGGAGTTGTAATTACGCCGCCGCCTTTGATGGACGGCAGCGGGAACGCAATTTCAGAACTTCCTATAAAGGAGACCAACTATCTGCGGCCGCTGTCGCCTTATGCGGTGTCGAAAGTGGCGGGAGATTACATGTGTTTTTGCCATCACAGGGCCTATGGGATACCTGTTGTGCGCACGCGGGCGTTTAACCACGAAGGACCGAGGCGGGGCGAAGAATTCGTAACGTCTGTTATCGCAAAGCAAGTTGCGGAAGGGAAGAAATACGGCAAAAGAATATTGACTATAGGAAATCCGGACCCGGTGAGAGATTATTCCGATATCAGGGACATTATCGCCGGCTACATTCTGGCCATAGAGAAGGGCAAAAACGGCGAGGTATACAACCTGTGTTCCGGGAAGGGCTGGAGAATCGGCGATGTTGTGGAAATGGCCATAAAAACCGCGGGCCTGAAAGGAAAGATGAGCATGGAAATCGACAGGACAAGATTCAGAAAAGCGGAAGTGGAGCTTCTTATCGGAGATTTTTCCAAAGCTAAAAAAGAACTGGGCTGGGAACCGAAGATAGGCTTCGAACAGACGATAAAAGACCAGATACAATACTGGGAAAAACACATATAGAGGGCAAAAATGTACTTTCTCGGCATATCCGGAATGATGCACGATCCGGCTGCATGTTTGGTCAAGGATAATCAAATAATCGCTTTTGTTGAAGAGGAAAGGTTCAACAGAATAAAGCATTCGCCGAAATCCTTTCCATCAAAGGCAGTTTCGTTTTGCCTAAAAAAGGCGGGAATAAAACTTTCCGAAGTGGATAAAATAGGGTTTCATTTCAATCCCAGCTACAAAAATCTTTTTTGGAAAAGGAAATCACAACTCCTGCGCGGACCGGAACAGCTTGTCGGCACGCCTTATCTGCGTGCATCGGTCTTCAATTTTGTAAACTCCGGTTTCATAAAAAATTTCAGGCTTAAGCCCAAAGTTGAATACATAGACCATCACATCGCACACGCAGCGTCGTCGTTTTACCTAAGCGGGTTCAAAGATGCGACGATACTCACCATCGACGGGGCCGGTGAATCGACGGCTACGATGGCAGCCCGCGGTTCGGATGAAAAGATTGACGTCCTAAAAGAATTTTCGTTACCGAACAGCCTTGGCATAGCGTACATGGCCATGACAGAATGGCTGGGGTTCCAGGCGTTCGAAGGCGAGGGCAAGGTAATGGGCTTGGCGCCTTACGGAAAAAAGTACATGAAAATATTCGATGAGATAATAAAGAAAACGCCTGGCGGATACAGGTTTGACCACAGATACGATAACAAAGCGTGGTCTTATTCAGATTTTGCGGTCGAAATGCTCGGGCACGCAAGATTACCGAGCGACAAGTCGGATTACACGGCTTACCAAAAGAATGTCGCGTATTCCATGCAGCTAAGGCTTGAGGAGGTAGTGAAACATCTGGTTGAAATATTCGTGGACGAGACAGGATCTAAAAACCTCTGCCTTGCCGGCGGCGTGGCGCTCAATTCCAAGATGAACGGAGAGATACTTTATTCCGGCCTCGTCGACGACATATTCATCCAGCCTGCGGCCAACGATTCCGGCAACGCGATAGGGTGTGCGATCAAGATGGCCGTTGACCATGGGAACAAATTCAAAAAAATGGAGCATATATATTATGGTCCGGAGTATTCGGACGACGACATTAAAAAACTCCTTCAGATGCTGAAAATAGAGGCAGGTTATTACAGCGACATAGCGGGAAAGGCCGCAGAACTGCTTTCCAAGGGCAAGATAGTCGGATGGTTCCAGGGGAGGATGGAAGGCGGGCCGCGTGCTTTGGGCAACAGATCCATACTTGCAGACCCGCGAGACCCGAAGATGAAGGATACGATAAATTTCTACGTTAAACACCGCGAGGCGTTCCGGCCGTTCTGCCCCAGCGTGCTAGACGAAAAAAGGAGCAAATATTTCGAAGTTGACCACGAAACACCTTTCATGATCCTCATACAGAAGGTCCCGGAAGAGGCGCAGAAAGACATCCCTGCCGTTGTACATACGGACGGCACGATGAGGTCGCAGACCGTTACCAAGGAAGCTAATGAAAAGTATCACAGGCTGATATCGGAATTCTACAAGCTTACAAGTGTTCCGGTCCTGTTGAATACGAGCTTCAATGTGGCCGGGGAACCGATAGTCAACACGCCTCAGGAAGCGATAGCGGACTTTTACAGGGAGGGCATGGATGCACTTGCTATCGGGAACTACCTTTTGACCAAGTGACCCAGCATTTTCGTGCCCTTTACAACCCATGTTGCAGGATGGACGTAAAACGGGCTTGCGAAGCAGGACATTTTGAACCTGCCTTTTGAAATCAGCCTTTTCGACGTATCCAAATCGTCCGTTTCGACGCTGACCGTAGCCCGGCCCAGCTCGGACAAAAAATGCGCATCGCTGCCGCAGATTCCGGGGCCGCCGTTTGCCAACAACAAAGCTTTCCTGTTGCCGTTTCCTGAAGTGCGCGCGTTGAAAATTTCTACCATGTCAACAGAGCGTGCCAGCAACTCCGGATTTTTGTGCGATCGGAAAGGATGGGGGAGAACAGATATGCCATCCTGGGATTTTATTTCGTCACACGCCTCAAAAAAATCCCCCGACTTCACAAACTCTCCGAGGAATAAACCAACCAAGTGGCCTTTGTCTGTGGATATTTCCTGCCCCTTTATCACCTTTATTCCGGTTTTCCTGAAATCCCTGAAGGATGAAAAACTGTTGTGGTCAGTGATTGCGACGCACGCAATGCCGGCCGACAGCTCTTTTTTAACTATGTGTCTTGGCTCTGTGTCGCAGTCCGCGGAATATTTTGTGTGAACGTGCATGTCTATCTTCATTTTTTCCCGCCTGCGTCAATATTTCAGGACAAAACCGGATGCGAGCAGGAACGCCGCAACGCATACGACTATCTGCAACCCAACGAGTATGGAAGTCACCTGCCATTCCCTGAATTTTCCGGAATTCATAACCAGGTGCGTTAGTGAATACGATTCCTTGTACCGTGATTTAAGGGTGCCGTCCTTTTCCAGTACCCCATAATTTTCAGCCGACAGCCCCGAGCGTAATTTTAACGCGAGCTCTATCATCCACGGGGTGAATATGTAGATGGCGAATTTTTCCATGTTGCCTATGACAGCGACTACGGCCATGGTGGCGCCCAGAGCGTAGACGAAGCTGTCCCCCGGCATTATGCGCGCAGGATACCAGTTGTAAAAAAGAAAGGCCAGCAGCGACGCGGCCATTACAAACGCTATCGCCGCAGCAGCTATCTCGCCATTAACGTATCCGAACAGTCCCATGAACACCAGTGTAACGAATCCCATGCCGGCTTCCAGTCCGTTGAACCCGGCAAGCATGTTAACGGCGTTTGAAGCCCCGACAACGCCTATCGGAACCACCAGAAGAGGATACAGGATGCCGAGGTCCACGATGCCGAGCACCGGGATGGACATCGTCGAATCGCCGGCCATGATGGCCATCAGAGGAATGGCGGCGGGCAGCGTGAGCAGGGGTTTTTGCCATTGCTTCAGGCCCGTGCGCTTGTATTTTTCAAATCCTTTTGCACCTTCGGTTTTGCCCTGCAATCTTGTCATGTCGTCGAACATTCCTATGATCATGATTATCAGAATTGTTGACATTCCGGCGAATATGCCGGCAAGTTTTTCCAACGGCAGCGCGTTGCCCGGAAACGCGAAGACATTGAGCCATATGAAAAGGAACATGCCTGCCAAAAATCCGGATATTATGGCGGGCCCGCCCATTTCCGCAACCCTTGGCTTGTGGGTTTTTTGGATGTCGATCCCCACCAACCTTACCGATTCGAGAAACCTTATCAGCCGAGGCAACGCAGTCATGGAAGCAAAGAATGAAACAGCAGAAGCGATTATTATTGTCGGATCCATTAATATCAGCCGTAGTTTACCCTGTATATTAATGTGGCTGGGTTCTCATAAACCAGAGAAAATCTTTCCGAGCTGTTAAGATAATTGACAAAGGAAAGCGGCGTTGCTGTGACCACGTTAGAAGCGCTTATTGAAAATTTCGCCACTATTATGTGGCTTATGCCGTTCCTTTCCAGCAGCGGAATCACATCATTGTCCTTGCTGGAAAACAGAACATCGGGCAGTTCTTTCATGTCGGTCCACACAGAATTTATTTTCGGGGCGTAAAACTGGCAGGGCGCCCCCCACAGGTTAATTGTGTAAGAACCTGCGGGCAGGTTTTCATCCATCCATTTACAGCCTTCGATGTAATCCGGGCTGAACTGCTTTACAGTTTTCATATCAGCCACCCTTTGGGCTGATGTGCTGTATCCGAAAAAGGCGATGAAAACAACCAACAGAATTGCAATAACCGCTGCCGCCTTATGGCGGCCTGTCTTTAAAATACCGTTCACGAGGCCTGCAAAATACGCCCCGCCCAAAATGAACAGCGGAACTGTTCCGAGAAGGGCGGCGCGCACGGAATCTTCGGTACGCGCGTTTATCGTTTCGTATACCAGAGCGCCGTATAAAAACAGGCCCGCGAAAGACATCAGCCGCAGTTTTTCGTTCCGTCCCAGCGCCCCAAAAATTAAGCCGGCCATGAACAGGAAGAATATTGTCGATGTGTAACCGAACTGGATGTAATTCATGACGCCTATGCCGAGGAGCGAGAGGTTCGTACCGGACTGTTGGACGTAGCCGGAAAAGCTTCCTATGTCCCGCTCGATATTGGCCGGCGCCCCGCCCAGATAGCACCTGTTATCCAACGGGATGCGGGGTTGACACGTGCCGCCGTACGCGAAGATTTGCCTGACATCAGAAGATGCGCCCACGACCAGAGCTATTGCGAAAAGCGCGGCAAAACCTTTGAGGTTTTTTCTCAGGCTGGGCTGAGCCAATAAAAATATGATGAGCAGGGGGTACACCAGCAGGCCGGTGAACTTGGAAAGTACGGTAAATCCACCAGTTATCCCGGCCAGCAGGAGAAACCTTTTGTCACCTTCTGCGTACCTGAAAAAAGAGTAGAGGAAAAACGTGAAAAAGAATATCAGCGGGGCTTCCGAGTACACGAGTACGTTGTACGTGATCATCGAAGGCGTTACGAAATACAGAAATATTGCGGCTAAGCCGGCCTCTTTTGAGTGGAGCCTCTTCGCCAGCAAAAACAGCAGCATCCCGGTGAACAGCGAGAAAAGAGGTGTGAGAATTTTTGTTACTGTGTCCGAGGTGCCGAAGACGAGCATCGCGCCCGCATAAGTTAAGTGGGGCAAAGGCGGGCGGAAATAAGCGCCCGAGTAGATTTTTGTGCCTTCAAAGTACTTGGGAATTTCCATGGTCTCCACCATCCTTTTCGGGGTTCCGGCGTGGAAACCTTCATCACCAAAGGCTATGGGCGAACCTAACGTAACCGATTCGAAAAGGTAGAGGTAAAAAAGAGACAGCGCTACAACTGCGAAACCTGCCACGGAATCCGCCGACAGCTTTATTTCCATTTCGTCTGCCACTCGAGGGCGCTCCTGTACATTGCCAAATAACTTTCCGCCGCTTTATCCCAATCAAACCGTTTCACTGATTTTGGGCCGTTTGCCGACAAGCGGCGCCTTAGATTTTTATCTGACAGAACCTTTATAACGTTCTTAGCAATCGATTCCGGGGCTGCGGGATCTGATAAAAGCCCGTTGTAACCGTGCCTGATTATTTCCGGCAAAGAACCGACATCCGATGCTACAACCGGCGTGCCGCACGCGACAGCTTCGGCCGCCGAGAAGCCGAACCCTTCTGATATGCTCGGAACAACGCAAACACCAGCAGACCGTATTACCCCAGGCAACTGCTTAACAGTCCTCGGGCCAATGATGTCGACATTTTCTGAAAGGCCCAGTTTCGCTATCATCGAAACCGTTTTTTTGTATTCGCCCGCCGGATTTTTTGACAGGAGCAAAACCAGTTTCACATTAGGAAATTTTCCCCTGATAATCGGCATGGCGCGCAGAAGATAATTCACACCCTTTGCGATGCCCGGCCTGCCGAAAAACAGCACTGTTGGACGTTTCGCCGCTGACGAAGTTGCGGCCTTTGGGCCAAATAATTTTTTATCTATCCCGGGATACACAACGAACACTTTTTTCCTGTCGAACCCTTTTTTTATGAGAGCGTTCCTCGTGGACCCGCTTATCGCTGCGCAGAAAAGATTTTTGTAATAGCCCAACGACACGCTTTCGGCAAAATAGTTAACTATCGACACCGGCGGTTTTTGCAGCTTCATAAAAAGCCTGCCCCAAACCTCGAAGACGGTGGCGACGACGGGCTTCCTGGCAAGGCTTCCTACCAATGCTACCGAGGCCAGGCCGCCCAGCGTTGCGGCGTGTACTATGTCCGCGTCCTTGGCGAGTTGAAGGCATTTCGCAGCAGCAGCAGCGGCAAAAGCGTGGCGCACCGGGGAGTAGACGCGGTATATTTTGCGTTTATGCGACATTTCGAACTTCTTTGTCCCGGGAAGTAGTTGTGTGAGAATTGATACATCTACGCCTTTGTCGGATAATTTCCTTGTCATGTTGTCGAAGAGCGTCTCTGCGCCGCCAACGTGCGGCGTAAAGAAGTCAAGAACAAAAAGCACCCTCATGTTCCCTACACTAAATCTTATATCTGACGTATATGTATTTCAGTCAGTGAACTTGCCTGAAGGTTAACTATGAAAAATGTCGGCATTCTGCTGCCAGCGTATAATGAAGAGAAAAACATAGCAACCGTTGTGAGGGAGGCGCGAAGGTTTCTGCCAAGTTCAAAGGTCGTCGTGGTGGATGACGGCTCAAAGGACGGCACCGGAAAGATTGCCAGGAAGGAGGGCGCTTTCGTTGTTGCCCACAGCGCCAACAGGGGCAAAGGCGAGGCTTTGCGCACAGGATTGGATGTTTTTAACCGGAAATTCAGAGGCGTGAAATATATTATCGTTGCTGATGCCGACCGCCAGTACGCCATCAAAGAGGCGCCAAACCTGCTAAAGCCGCTGCTAAGAGGCGAAGCGGATTTTGTCATGGGTAAGCGTGATTTTTCGAAGATCCCCTTTCGTCACAGACTTGGGAATTGGGTCTGGAGAACCGCGTTTAATGCCATGTTTAAAACAAATTTCAGCGACACTAACTGCGGTTTTATAGCGATGACAAAGGCCACGGCCAACAAAGTGGTCAGTGCGCTTGGCGGGGGTTACATCATAGAGAATGCGCTTCTGATCGAGGCTATACGCAACAATCTCGCGGTCAGGCAGGTGGGCGTTTCTGTGGATTACCGGAAAACCAGCGCAGTCCCGCGCGGCCTTCTGATGGTTGCGGGCGTCCTGGTTTTTATCTTTAAGAATGGTATCAGATATTCGTTCCGGAAGATGAAAAAATGAAATTTGACATAAACATCAAAAAATCCCTTGTTTCCGCGGTCGTCGGCGCAGTCGTCTTGTTTTCGTTCCTGTTGGCTTTAAACCTGCGTGCTACACCGTCGCTGATAAATCCTCCCTGGCTGCCGCAATTCGACAGCTACTGGTTTTACAGGTACGCAAAGATGACAGTGGACAACAACATGAACATACCCGACTGGGATCCGCTGAGCTATTTCCCTCCCGGACGGCCTACGGACAAGTCAACGCAATTCTATACATATTTGCTGGCCTATTCGTTTGCTTTGGGAAAACAGTTTTTGCACGACCTTAGCCTTGTACAAAGCGTCAAATGGACAGCTGCGATACTCGCGTCGCTGTCCGTATTCCCAGCCTATTTCATAGGCAAGTACATGGGCGGGCGAGTTGCCGGCATCATAGCCTCCATATTGATAGCGGTTTCGCCATCCATCCTGGTGCGCACAGGAGCAGACCCGGATAACGACGGGGCTGTCGTGTTTTTAACCATGTTTTCCTTTTTTGCGTTCACACGCCTGATAAAGGAGCCCAACATAAAGAACACCGCACTAAGCATTTTTTCGCTGGTCCTGTTTTCGTTGAGCTGGTACCCGTTCTGGTATGTTGTGATGATATCCGTGGGCGGCATATTGCTGAACGTTGCCGCATCTTTTGCGCAGTCCATGATAACAAAAAACAAGAAACCGTTCGAAGATGCGGTCGCAGCGTCAAAACCGAGGCTGAAATATTCGGCGGTTGTTGTGCTTGGAATAATAATCATACCGATGCTTTTCGGCGTCAACACGCTGAATTATTTCGGCGGCTTCATACTTTTCGGGACCAACCCCCAGGGGTCGTCCATTGTCAATATCTCCGTAGCGGAGCTGCAAAAACTGAACATATTTTCATTGTCAGGATGGGAACAGGTCATCGGGCGCACAGCGGGCCTGGAATTCCTCGGGTACATAATACCGGCAATGCCGCAGGCAGCGGCGTACCTTATTGAGATCGCCGTTGTATCGTTGCTAGCCTACGTTTCCTGGAAATTCTATTCCGAGAAGAAGGCGGCGGAATCTTTTGTGTACGGGCTGTCATCTGCTGCGGCATTTTATCTTTTGATCCTCAACGCCGGAATCGTTTCATTCTCGCAAATACTGCTTTTCACAGGACTTGTCCAGTATGCGATACTTGCCACTTTCCGCCGAAACAGGTTCATGGGGTCTGTGCTTTTTGTGTGGGTAGCGTTCACTTTCTACGCCATATCATCGGGAGTGCGGTTCACCCTTTTGTTTGCGCCGGCTGCTGCGATAGCCATGGCAGTCGGGCTCGGGGAGCTTTGGTTGTGGGCGAACAAGAAGGAAACTGGCCTGATAGAAACGATTGAAAACAAAATACAGGGTGAGAAAGATGAGTAGCGTCATGCTGCGGTCCACCATAGGGGCTGTGATCGTATTGTCGGTTTTGTCAGCCATATCCAGCGGCTCGGCGCTTTCATCGCAACTTGGGCCGTCGTTAAACGGGAACTGGTACAACGCGATGATGTGGATAAGGAATAACACGCCATCGGATGCGATTGTGACCTATTGGTGGGACCAGGGACACTGGATAACAGGCATCGCTGAACGCGGGGCGTATGCTGATGGGGCGCATTGCCCGCCGACTTCCTGCAAGCCGTACCCGTTGAATACAAGGATAGTTGATGTTGGCAAAGTACTGACAACGAACGACGAGTCTCTCGCAATCCAAATATTGTCCAAGTACATGAATTTCACAAACTCGCAGTGCGAGCTTAACAAGAAGGCTTTCGGGAACATCGTCCCATGCAAATCGCCGTCTGAAATGTATTTCCTTGCTGCGTCGGACCTGATAAGCAAATATCCGTGGCCGTCTTACTTTGGTTCGTTGTGGCCCACATATTCAGGCGACGGGCGACAGCAGCAATTTTTCCAGATTGCACTCCAGCCCCTGAGAGACGGAACGGGCAATACTGTCGGTTATTACGACCAGTGCCTCCGCTCTGACAACACAGGCAATTGCCAGACGTTCAATTTCCTTGTTATAGAACAGGGCGGCCAACTCGCTACAATATACCAGAACAGGAATTTCGTAAAGAATACGGTGTATTTCACGGCGTCCGGACAACAGCGTAATCCTGCCGAGAACGCCACATTGGACGGCACGTTCTGGATAGACCCGTCTTTCGGCTACGCATTTTACATGACACCCGAAGTCCAGGACAGCGTGTTCACCAAATTATATTTCTACGACGGCGCGGGGCTCGAAAATTTCAGGCAGGTATATTCCAACGGCGAGGTTAAGATATACAAAGTCGAATTTTAATCAGCATAGGAAGATTTTATGAGGATAGCTGTGCTTGCGCCGACGCCACCGTGGGTTGTAAGGAGCGGGCTCGAAACCGTTGCCTTTGAATCTGCCAAAGGCCTGGCGAAACGCGGCCACGAAGTTGACATGATATGCCTTTCTGAAGGGGATAAAAAAACAGAAACCCGCGACGGTGTCCGGGTTTTATACGCCGGGAAAAAAATAATAACGAAGGTGCCGGCTGCCGACCATTTGCTGAATTCGCTGACTCATTTCCTTACATCTCATCTGGGAGTTGAAAAAAAATACGACGTGCTTTACGCGCATAAGGGGGTAGCGGTGCCACAGCTGATGTGGGGCGTGCCGTGCGTGAAATACTCGTACGGTGAATTCCTGCACTGGTCCCCTGTTACGCTGGCCAATACGGCGATAGACATGTTCGACATTTACACGTCAAAGAAAACCATAGCATGTTCAGAATTCGCGAAAAAGCAGATAGAGGGTTTTCCATTTATGAAAGGCCGCGTTGAGATGATAACACCCGGAACGCACACTAAACTTTTCAGGCCGGAATCCAGGAATAAGGGTTTACAGCGTGAATTGGGGATAAGAAACGGCGAACGCGTCGTTATTTTCGCAGGGCGTGTAACGGCGTCCAAAGGATGCGAGGATCTTATAGACGTGGCCGGAACGGTTGTCAAGAACACCGAAAGCACAAAGTTCCTGTTCGTCGGCAAGTATGAGAAAAGCTATCTTGCCCGCCTGCTGGACAAAGCCGAAGCGCTTGGCGTGAGCGACAGGCTCATTTTCGCAGGCGACGTCGACTATTACGAAATGCCGAAATATTATTCAATTTCCCACGTGCAGGTTTTGCCGTCCCATATGGAGGCGTTTGGCATGGTTAACATAGAAGCGCAGTCGTGCTGCTTGCCGTCTGTCGCATACGATATCGGGGGCGTAAGCTCGTCCATCAGGCACGGCGTTACCGGGTACCTTGTCAAATTCGGCGACAAAAAATCCTTTGCGTCAAGAATATCCGCACTTCTGAACAATGAAAAGTTAAGGAGCCGGATGGGCGCCGCTGGCAGGAAGCGCGCAGTAAAGGAATTTGACTGGGCCATAATAGCCGAAAAGACAGAGAAGGTCCTTGCGGAGGCCTCCAAATGAGCGTGAAGAAGGTTTCCATCGTGATCCCGACGTACAACCGGGCTGGCGACACAGAGAAAGCTGTCGGGTCTGTACTGGAAAGCGATTATCCGGATTACGAGGTAATAGTAGTTGACGACGGGTCCAAGGACAACACAGTGGAGATCCTGAAGAAATTCGGGAACAGGATAAAGGTATTACAACGCAAAAAAAACGGCGGGCCTGCGGCTGCGAGAAACGACGGGATAAATGCGGCGAAGGGCGAGCTGGTTGCGTTTACGGATTCTGACTGCACGGTTTCTAAAGGCTGGATAACGGCGTTGGTAAAATTCCTGCGGTCATTGCCAGAGGACGCAGCAGGCGTTTGCGGCACCATATACCCTCCGAAGGATGCTAACTTTCTGATGCGCCTGATATATTTCATGCCCCAGATGGACGGCAACACAATTGAAGCGGAAAAGAGGAAAAAACCATTTGAAGTTAACAACATTTCATGCAACAACGCTTTGTGGAAGAAAAAAGTACTGAAGGAAATGAAAGGGTTTGACGAATCTTTTTTCCGAGACTTTCGCACGGTTCCGGAGGATTCTGAATTGTGCTACCGCACATTGAAAAAAGGGCATAAATTTTACATGCATCCCAGCGCGCCGACGTACCACCATTTCAGGCCAACTTTGTACGAATTCCTGAGGCAGTCGTACCGGGCCGGCAGGGGCGGAGGCGTTGTTTTCATGAAGCACAAGGACTGGTTCGGGGCGCAAACCCCCTTTGTGCTGGGCTACATGCCCGCATTGATGCTGCCTGTTTTCGCCTCGCAATTTTCATTTCTTTGGCTGATTGCGCTGGCGTTTTCCGGCTATCATGCGCTGCCTGCGTTTTCGGAAACAAAAAAAATAGAGTATTTTGTCTGCGCGTCATTCCTGTGGCTCATAAAATCGGCGGCTAATGCGCTGGGTTTCTGGAAAGGCGTCTATGATGTGGTGACCAGATGAAGATATGCATGATAACTTCGTACCCGCCGGACAAATGCGGCGTATCCGATTATTCGGAAAGGCTTGCAGGAGAGCTGCGCAAATCCGGGAACGACGTGATGATAATATCCAGGGAAGGCGCAGGACTCCAGCACGAACGCGGCATAGTGCGGCTGATAGCCACCAAGAAGGTCAAACGATCTTTGGGCCAGGTTCTCGAGGAGTTCGGGGGCCTGTCGCGGGCGCACAAAGACTCCAAAGAAGCGGTGGGCGCGATTAAGCGCTTTAACCCGGACGTGGTCCACGTGCAGTATGAGCCCGGACTTTACAACCTTTTTTTCCTTCCTATGCTGCTTTCCAAATTAAAAAAATTAAGAATAAAGTCAGTAGTGACGCTTCACGGAATAGATTATTTTCCACTCAGTATTTTTCATAAAATTATTCTTTACGGAAAGCCGGATAAGATCATTGTGCATACCAAACACCATTACGATATGCTCGAGCAGGAAATTTCCAGGAAATCGGCAAAAAAGATGGAAATAATTCCGATGGGCCTGATAAAAGAGAAGCGCGGAAAAGAGGGAAATTACATGCTGTTCTTCGGTTTTTTGAACCAGCATAAAGGCGTTGAGGAATTGCTGCAAGCTTTCGCCAATTCAGGAACCGATAAAAAACTGGTGCTTATTGGAAGCATAAATCCGGCTTACAGGCCGGACGTTGAATACAAAAACAAGATAGAAAAACTTATTGAATCTTTAGACATCGTAAAAAGGGTGGAATTTGTTTACAATTTCGTACCTTTTAAGAAGCTTGAAAATTACATAAAGAATTCTATGTTTGTCGTTTTTCCGTATCGTTCGTCTTATTCCGGCGGGCAGAGCCAGGCCATCATAGATTCGATAGCATTCGGGAAGCCGCTGATAGCCACGAAGCCGGCCCAGGGAAACCTGGTTGGCGGCAAGAATGCAATAATTGTAAACCCGGACAGCGTTGAGGAGCTGGCGAGAGCCATCGGTGCGCTCTCGAAATCTGGCGGCCTTAGGAGAAAATTGTCGCGGAACAACAGAAAACTGGCGGCCAGGCTTCTTTGGAGCAACATAGCAAAAACTACCGAAGAAATGTACAGGGAGCTTTTATCTTAGGACATCGAGCTTGGTTATTATTCCGCATATTTTTCCTTTCGACGACACCAAAACCGCGGAATGAAACTCCAGCAGCGACGGCAGGATGGCCGCGCCCTCGCCTTCATCAACCGTTGGAAACGGCTTTTCCATTATTTCACCGATTTTTTTGGTCCCCAGCACGTCCAAATTTCTCAGCAACGTGCCCTCGCTTATGCTGCCTGTCACTGAGCCGCGGCTAATTACGGGAAGCTGTGATATTCCGTGGCGCCTCATCACAGACAGCGCCTTTTTAGCGCTTTCCCCGGGGCTTACGAACTTGATGTTCCGCTCCATAATGTCGCCGCATTTCCTCGTCTGTTTGGGGTGTATCGCAAGAAGAATTTTGTTTACCGTTGCCAGCGTCGGATTTACCTTTCCGCCCTCTATTTTTGCCACGTGCGCCTGACTGACACCAACGCGTTTCGCAAGCCCGGCCTGCGATAACGACGCTTTTTTCCGCAAATCCTTCAGGTATTCGCCGGTAATTATAACCATCAGTTATAATTTTGTAACTAAATATATATCTTTGTTTATCGTATATTTTAAAGAGTTAAATGACATTCGATGATGAATATGCGACAGCCCTGCGGGCTGGGGAGGCGAATAAGCTATGAAGAAGCAGTTCTTCACTTCCGAATCTGTTACGGAAGGGCATCCTTGACAAAATTTGCGACCAGATAAGCGATGCAATATTAGATAATTTGATAGCCCAAGACCCGAATTCGCGCGTTGCTGTCGAATGTCTAACAACAACCGGTTTAGTCGTAGTCGCAGGCGAGGTTACGACGAAAGGCTATGCAGATGTGCAGGGAATTGTGCGAAAAACGCTAAAGGAAATCGGTTATACGAACCCGTCTTTTGGTATAGATAGCGAGGATGCCGGTGTTTTAGTCTCGATTCACGGGCAGAGCCCCGATATAGCCCAGGGTGTGAATGAAGGCGAAAAGAAGGAACAAGGCGCGGGCGACCAGGGTTCCGTCTATGGTTACGCTTGCAATGAAACACCGGAATTAATGCCGTTGCCTATAATGCTTGCGCATAATCTGACCAGACGGCTTGCAGAAGTGCGGAAAAGCGGCGAAATAAAAAACATAGGACCTGACGGCAAGTCGCAGGTTAGCTTGGAGTATCACGATGGCGTACCAAAACGATTAACAAACGTTGTGATAGCTGCACAGCATACAAACGACATTGAGGAGGACGAATTAAAACGGCAAATAATCGAGAAAGCCATTAAACCCGTTTGCAAAGATTATCTGGATGGAAATACAGAAATCCACATAAACGCAACCGGAAAATTCGTAATAGGGGGGCCAGAGGGAGACTCCGGAGTGACAGGTAGAAAAATCATAGTAGATACTTACGGTGGTGCTGCCAGACACGGGGGAGGGGCTCTAAGTGGAAAAGACCCGTCCAAAGTAGACCGTTCCGGAGCGTACGCAGCGCGTTATGTAGCAAAAAACATCGTTGCCGCCGACCTAGCTGACAAGTGCGAGGTTTCAATTTCATATTGCATAGGCATCGCAGAGCCGACATCGATAAACGTGGATACATTTGGAACGAACAAAATACCAGAAGAGAAGATAGCGGAACTTGTGAAAAAGCACTTTAAATTGACGCCCAGATGGATAATCGATACGCTTCAGCTCCGAAGGCCTATTTACAAGAAAACGGCGGCGTACGGACATTTCGGCCGCAACGAGCCGGAATTTACCTGGGAAAGAACGGACAAGGCGGATATTCTGAGGAAAGACGCCGGACTTTGAACTATTTAGTTTAAGAGCTTTGACCCATATTCATTTTCTATGTTTGACGTCGCGGCTTACCTGGAACACCAGGAAGCCAGGAAGAAAGGAAAGCTGGCAGAGTACGAAGGTTCCAGCAACACGCCGATAGGTTACGGGTCCAGGCCGTCACTAGCCCTGGCACGGCCCGGGAATTACGACGACGGCAGGCTAAATTTCCTTAGCAGGAGTCCGTTGCCCGTTGTTGGTATGCCAGCCAACAATCCTTATGCCCCGAACATGTACAGGCGCAGGGCTTAGCTTTTGCCGCGCTTCGGAGGCGCCAAATTTTTCCTGTCATATTTGCAGACCCTGACAAGAGAGCACATGTAACATTTCGGCCGCGCTGTCAAGCAAACACGCTGCCCAAATTCGACCATGCCGGAGTTTATCCTTGGTATTTCTTTTTCATCGAACATGTTTTCCAAGGTTGTTCTAATTTCCTCGTATTTTGCGTTTTCGCCGACCAAACCCAACCGTTTGCTCACTACATCGACATGCACGTCAACCGGAACCGTGGGTACGCCGTAAGCGTACAACGAAACTATGTCCGCTGTTTTGAATCCCACGCCAGGCAATTTCATCAGCGCCTCGCGATCTTTCGGAACATTGCCACCGAAATCGTTAACAAGGATTTCACATATTTTCCTGATGTTTTTCGCCTTTGTCCGGTAGAAACCGGACGGTTTTATCAGCCTCTCCAGCCTTTTTGCACGCATTTTTATAATTTCCCCGGGATGCGAAACAACAGAAAATAAGTTTTTAGCGGCTTTGTCAGTGTTTTCATCCCTTGTTCTCTGAGATAATACCGCCCCGATAAGCACGTGAAACGCGTCGCCTGCAACATGATACTTCTTGTTCCGGATAGCGTCGTATTCCAGTATCGTTTTGCGTATTTTGTTTAGGCTTCCTGTTTGCATGATTAAATAAATAGTTCTTAGTATAACTCTTTGTCTGCGTGGTTTTATGGTATTTGAAATTCTGGAAAAACGGCTTCAGGAAATAATAAGGAAAAGGTTTGATAAGCCTACGGAAGCGCAGACACGGGCCGTGCCTGTGATCACAGCAGGCAAGGACGTTTTGCTTATAGCCCCCACGGGGATTGGAAAAACTGAGTCGGCGTTACTGAGCATCTTCAATCTGTGGCTGCAGACGAAACATAAACCAATAAGCATCCTCTACATAACACCTTTAAAGAGCCTCAACCGAGATTTGCTTTCCCGTTTAAAATGGTGGGCGGGCGAGCTGGACATGGAGATAGCGGTGCGCCACGGCGATACGACGCCCTATGAAAGGACGAAACAGGCCGAAATACCGAGCGACATACTGATAACAACGCCGGAGACGCTTCAGTCGATGCTAATCGGGTCGGTGATGCGGAAAAACCTGGCGAACGTGAAATTTGTTGTAGTGGATGAAGTTCACGAACTGATAAACTCGAAGCGCGGGGCGCAACTGAGCATCGGACTAGAGCGGTTGCGCAACCTGTGCGGTAATTTCCAGACAGTCGGGTTGTCGGCGACAATAGGAAACCCGAAAGAGGTGGCCAAGTTTCTTAACGGTTCAAGAGAGTGCGAAATAATCAAAGCCGTTGACACGAAAAAAATAAGCCTTTTGGTCGAAACAATGAAAACTGAGGACGCCGATGCAAAGACGGCTTCCGACCTTTTAATCGGCGTTGACACGGCAGCGAGATTGAGGCGCATACAGGAAATCCTGGACAACAGGAAATCGGTTATAATATTCACCAACACGCGTGAATTTGCGGAAATTTTAAGCTCACGCCTAAAAAAATACAGCGGCCACAGGATCGAAACCCACCACGGGTCGTTGGCAAAGGATGTGAGGGTGGAGTTTGAAAAGGGGTTCAAGGAGGAAAACATAAAGGCGCTGGTTGCAACTTCGTCGCTGGAGCTTGGGATTGACATCGGATCCATAGAAACGATCATACAATACCAGAGCCCGAGGCAGGTTTCGAAACTGATACAGCGTGTCGGACGTTCGGGCCATTCCATTGGACGCACTTCGGAAGGGATAATATTGTCCATAGGCGTAGATGACGCGATCGAGTCGGCGTCTATAGCAAGCCTGGCCTTACAAGGAAAAATTGAAAATCCAAAACCCCATAAACTGGCAACGGACGTGGTCGCGCACCAGATCGTCGGCATGTCTTTGGAAAAATATTCAATACCTATGAAGGAGGTCTACGAAACCATAAAGAAATCTTATTTGTACGGGAACCTGGAATATCCCGTTTTCCAGTCGGTCTGCAAATTATTGCAGCAATTGGGCCACGTTTATATCAACGACGGCGCGATAAACAGGAAAAAAAACGGCTGGCAATATTACTTTGAAAACCTGAGCACAATACCGTCTGTCAGGCAATACCGGATATTCGACATAGTTTCACGGAAACATGTCGGCACACTGGACGAGGAGTTCATAGCGTTGCACGGATCCCCGGGGACGACGTTCGTGGTTAGGGGACAGTCATGGAGAATCATAGACACCAATGGCGATATTGTGAATGTAGAGCCTACGGACGACATTGAAGCCTCCATACCGGCGTGGGAAGGCGAGCTAATACCGGTCCCGTTCGAGGTAGCCCAAACCGCTCTCCAAATAAAGTCCAAAATTTCGTCCATGGCCGACGAAGGCGAGGAATCGAAAAAATACCTGATGGAAAATTACCCGGTCGACCAGGATACGGCGAAACTCATAACCAATTCGATAAAGAAGCAGGTTAAAGATTTTGCGTATAACCAGGACTCGGTGGTTATTGAAGTTTCCGGAGATATGGTTATCATACACGCCCACTTTGGCTCCCTGATTAACGACACTATCGGAAGGGCGTTGACATTCTACCTGTCGGATGTCATAGGGCCCGTCTCATTAAAAACAGACCCCTACAGGATAATTTTGAAGTGCCAGCGGGATGCAAAAAAACACATAGAGGACTTTTTTGGCAGGACGTCGGATAAAGAACTGCGTTCGTATATCAGGGAAAACATACACCGTTCGGATCTTTTCATGTGGAGATTTTTCCACAACGCTAAAAGGTTCGGTGCGATAGCCAGAACAGCAGACTTGGGCAACGTCCCTTTGAAAAAAATCGCAGAGGCGTACCGGGGCTCGCCTATTTACGAAGAGACCATGCGGGAAATATTCCTGGAAAAGCTGGATTTTACCAAGGCGTCGGAAATAATAAACGAAATCAGGGAAGGCAACATTAAAGTGATTAACTCGGAAGGCCTTTCGTTTTTCGGCAAACTTTCGCTGGACAGGGAATTCGGCGAGTTAATCGGGCCCGAAAGGCCGGACGGGGAAATTCTAAAGATATTCAGGGAGCGGATTGACGGAACGAAAATACGGCTGGTTTGCATGAACTGCGGCAAATGGACGTGGCCTGGAAGCGTCAAGGACGCGCCTAAAAAGCCGAAGTGCGGGAAATGCGGAGCAATGATGGTAACGGCCGTGCGCGATTATGACCACGAAACGGAGCGCATCATCGAGAGAAAATGCGCTAAAAGGGGTTTGACAGCGGACCAGCAGAAAACATATGACGAGACGCTGAAAATTGCGGACCTGGTTATGGTCAGCGGCAAGGATGCGATAACCGCGTTAGCCGGCCGGGGCGTTGGTTTTGCCACAGCGGCGCGCATACTGTCGAAATACCACGGCGACGAAGACGACCTGTACAAGGATATTTTAGCAGCCGAGCGCCAGTATTTCAAGACGAAGAGGTTCTGGAAGTAAATTTTTAAGAAACGTGTGGCTTGTCTTCACTACGATTTATAAGCAAAACGACGCGCTTAAATACTTTATTATCGTTTGCTGTTCATGTCGAAGAAAACCGTAGGTATAGCCGGCTTCGGCTTGGTCGGCTCCTTTATGGGAGAAACCTTAAGGCATCATGGATTCGATGTAAGTTTTTATGACAACGATCCTTCAAGAATGGAACAGGCAAAAAAAGACGGCTACAAGGCGGCTCCTATCGAAGAAGTTGCGCAAGGCGATATTGTAATCTCCGCCGTTTCCATGCCTTACCAGGAAGAAACCGTAAGACGCCTGGGACCTCTGGTAAGAAACGGCTCAATGTTGAGCAGCGTTAACTCCCGCCAGCGGGCGGTTACAACGGCGGCTTTGGAAACTGTGCAGGACGGCGTCGAAGTCACACAAATTCACCCTATATTCCGTCCGACAACGACTTTTGCAAATCAAAAAGTAGCTGTCAGCCCGATACGTCCAACAGACGGCGGGCAGTGGACAAAGGAAATGGAAAAAATACTTCTTGAAGAAAACGCAATAGTAGTTCGTACAACGCCTGACGAGCATGACCCTGCAATGGATATTATCCAAGGATTGACACACACGGAAGGAATGATCTTTCTTGAGACCTTGAGAAGAATGGATGTGGATCTTCCTGCGATAATGAAATTTTCAAGCCCTGTTTATGAAACGCAGATCGGAATGGCCACAAGGATTGTAACAGGGAAACCAGACTTGTACGGTCCGTTGCAGATTTACAGTGAAAAACTTCCGGAGATATTAGATGTTCTTGGTCAGGTTCTACGCGACCATGCAGGCATAGTTGGAAGCCGCGAAATGCCGAGATTTGATGCTATGTACCTTGCGCTGAAAACTTATGTGGGCCAGTTTGGAACCGCAGCCACACAGTCCACAGACAGGAAGTTGGGTGTCCCAAGAGGTATATACGTTTACTTCTTCGAAGGCGACGAACCGGCATTAGAAATTGCAACGAGAAAGAAACTCGGATCTGTTTCTTATAAGGAGTGGCTCAAAACTGCAAGGGTTACAACAGGAGAGCTGGGTTCGCTTACTGCACACTATCCTATGGCGCGCCACACACTGATGAAACCTAAAACTGCAAAGATGGAAGGGGCTGCGGTTTTCTTCATCAAGAACCGCACGCATCCGGACCACCCGGAAATGGGCGACGGAATCTTATTTACGGGTATCGTACCTGCGGAAAAGCACGAAATGGCAAGAACAGGCAGCGGAAAATTTTACAGGGTGCAAATGAAAGGAACGTTCAGCGATCCGTGGCTGAATTTGTTTGACACATATTCACGTGAAGGCCTTAGACCTCTGGGACCTTTAATCAGTTATCAGACCGTGTAACTCATCATTTTCCCGCAACAATTTTTATCACGTCGCCTTTCTTCAAAACATAGTCGTCGCGCACCCTCATCTTTTTGCGCGCGTCGATCGCTGCGATGAAATTTTTCGCCAGGTCTGTGTGGACTACCGAGGCGAGCTCTTTGGCTGTCGTGCCGGCGTGCACCAAATAAACGTCCGGCAGCACGCGCCCACGGGAATCGGCCCATGTATTTTCATTTTCTACAGGATATACTTCGATGAAATTCAACAATGAGAAAACGGCGCGTTCTACGCATTTTTCGACTCCTGTTGATCCGTATGATTTTATAAATTCTTTGGCTTTTTCCAGCGCGTTGCGCTGCTGGCCGTTGGCGTTATCTGATATCAAAAGCCCGCCGTTTTCATATTTTACTAGACCTTTTGACGAAGCTAAATTAAGAACTATTTCCAGCTCCGCGGAGCACGGCACAATTTCATCTTTATAGATTTCGGCTATGCGATTGAAATTTTTCGCCGCCTCTGGAATGTCCATCTTGTTCGCAGCAATTAACATGGGTTTTGTGCGTTCGCAAATTAGACGAGCTAACGTTCTCAAATCTTTTTCCGCATCTTTTATGCACTGCGATATGATTTCATTTTTCGGAGTGAATCCGGTAAGCTGTTTGACAATCGCAGCGTCGTCGGACTTGGACCAGACCTTTTCTATTATGCCTTTTACCCAGAGTTCTACCTCGTCCCGCAGCCAGTTTATGTCTGTTAGCGGGTCGTGATTATCAGCTGGTAAGCCGTTTTCGTCGGTTTTACCGCTCATGTCGACTATGTGAATCAACGCGTCTGCCTGCCGAAGATCGTCGAGGAATTTGTTTCCGCGCCCGCGGCCGGCGTGAGCGCCCGGAACTAAACCGGCGACGTCAAGAATTTTTACTGGTATCAGCCTTGTTCCGTTAACACAACCTGAATTATTTGGATCGCATTTTTTCCCTATTTCGTTGTGCGGACATTTAGTTTTAACGAAAGCGACGCCATGGTTCGGTTCTATCGTAGTAAATGGGTACGAAGCTATCTTTACATCCATTTTTGTCAGGGCCTTGAAGAACGAAGATTTCCCTGATGAAGGCTTGCCTACTAAAGCAATCATCATAATCCGACGAGCCTCTTCCATCTGGCATAGAACGGCGTACCGAGCGATATTACGTTTGCGTGTTTGCCGGATTTGCTGACCTCGAGATGACTCTTGACGCCAGAGAATTTCCTGCCGTCGGCGAAGGTTTGCGCGGCATTTCGCCGGAAGATTATTTTTGCAGAACCTTCGAAAACAACAGGCCTGTTGAGGCCGTGCGGGTTCAGAGGCGTAAAAACCAAGCTGTTGGATTCCAGGTCCAGCACAGGCCCGCCCGCTGATATATTGTAGGCCGTTGAACCGGCCGGCGTAGAAACGACGCCGCCGTCGGCGACCAGGTTCCCGTAAAACAGGACGCCGTTAATGAACAAATCAAAACGCAGCGCCTCTTCGGACGTGCGGAAGAAGCTTATTTCATTGAATCCTGCCGACGTGCGATTTTCTGTTTTTCCCCGAAGCATCGGATATTTTACGATTGAAAAATTTTTGTCCCGTAATTTGCCCATTACAGATGCGACCTCTGAAAGCTCGCATTCGGCCAGCACGCCTTTGCTTTTTCCACTCCGCACGCACAGAACAGGGTGGCCCGTGTCAGCAGATTTTTTGAACGCTTTCAAGAAAGTCCCGTCGCCGCCGACAGCGGCTATCATGTCAAATGGAAGGCTTTTCAGCGGTTCCAGGTTTTTTGCGGCCTGTTTTTCGGAGCTAAAAACCGTCACGGTCATAAGTTAAAGATGGTGTACGATAATATAAGCGTGACCTCGTATGAAGACTCCTATATGTTCCGTTTGCCTGCAATCTGACATATTGTGCGCCAGCTGCTCGAGAAACATTGCAACGAAAAAAATAAGCCCCGCAGGGCTTAGGATTATAAAAAAACTGCATGAAATTTCCAGAAATGTCAGGTCTCTTGAGAACGTTTCTGTGGAAAAAATCATAGACACCGAAAGCCTGATTGCGATAGTCTGCGGAAAATCGGACGTAGCGAACCTGGTGGGCAGGGAAGGGCGGATAACAAACGAGCTTAGAAAAATTTCCGGAAAGCAGGTGAAAATCGTTGGGGAGGGCGATTACAAATCGATAATATCCAGCCTGATGTTTCCTGCTGCAATCGAAGGCGTGGGAAAGCTTTATTCCGGCGGCAGGGAGAGTTTAAAAATAAATATGCGCAGGAACCAGATGAGAAACCTGCCGGCGAAGAAGGACGATTTGCTGCTGGCAGCTTCGGAAATAACCGGGCTGCGCGCAGAGTTCAACTTCCAATAGGCCCTGCAATCATCGCCTGTAGTGGCTTTCCAGTATGTCCAGTTTTTCGCCCAGCACTTTCAGCTGCGCTTTTACAGCTTCTATTTCAGCCAGTATCAGATCCATTTTTTGCGCAGAAGGCTGCACGTTTTGCTGCGGTGCGTACGCTTGCGACGGTTGCGGGTATTGGGAAGATATAGGCGAGGGCGGCATATTGTATTGTTGTTGGACAGGAATTTGCGGTTCCCGAAGAACATCGATCGGCGTTTTTGGCGGCGCCATGCCCTCGTAACGCGATTCATACGACCTCAACACATCTTCCGAAGGCAGGCGCACCTGCGGTTCGATGTTTTGCTTGACTTCGCTGAGGCTGGATTTTTTCGGGGAAAACCTTTTCATTGCTCCCATCACAGTGTCGATGAATGTCATCGCGTGATCTTCTCCGGAAGGTTGAACGCTTTTCTTATGTCGTTGAGCGCCATGTTCATCCTTTCCTGGTTGCGCTGCAACATTGCTATCCGATGGCCTTTGTAAAAATAATTCATGTATATCAGGTAAGCAAGCCTTACGAGCGGGTTGTCGTATTCAAATTCTGTCTGCAATTGCGCGTAGATTATCATCCGGACCGTTCCCTGCTTTGTTTCTGCGTGTTGTTTGCCCTGGAAGCGTGCATTGACAATGAGGTTTGTGAAACCGTCTTCTTCCCTTTTGAAATCTATTTCGGTGAAGAACGTGCGCACCACGTCCGTGAAGTCCCAGCGCACGTCTTTTTGCGTCCATCGCGTCCCGCTTATCTCAAAATACTGCCTGATAAGCGAAGAGGCCTGGCTTACCATTTTCCAGGGGTCCGGCCCTGTGTAGACCATGTCAATGTCTTTGTGCGGAGCGAAAAGATCATCGCGTATAAGCCATTTTCCCATACCAAACCATTCCTGTTCCCGTCAAGAAGCGATCTATCCTACCCTGAACTCTTCGAAGGCTTTCTTTATCTCGGTTTCCATGTTCCTTATCAGGGCGCGGCCTTCGTGAAGATATTTCAGGCGCTGCGTCTTGTAGAATATCGTGTGCCAGAACATCCTTATCATTTCATAAAATATGCTCCTTTGCCAGAGCGTGTCCTGCGGATACTCTGTGCGCAACGTTCCGAATAACCGTACGCGGGCGCCGCCCTCGCCCTTTGTGCTGTTGCCTGTCAATTCCACAGACATGCGGAAATATGTGAACCTGTCCAGCGGCTTTGAAATCTCCCAGAAGACGTCGAATTTTTGGGTGTCGCCTACGTTGTCCCATTTAAACGTGCGCTCCTGGACCTGGCCGCGGTCGACACCATAAACCAAAGGTATTAACTCTGACAGGCGGGCATAGAACCTCTCCGGCTTTGGGCCGCGATAGTTCATGACGATGTAATACGGGTCGAACCTTATGAACGGGTCTTCGATTACAAGTTTTGTCCTTGCTATTACCATGTTAGCCCTATGTTATTATTTAATCTACGCCTTAAAATCTAATGTAGATGGTTTTATGGCTTCGGACTCGTTTATATTGCGGTCGCTGGCGGGCGTTGTGGGCCTGACCGTTTTGCTGCTTTTTTACCTTGTCGAAGGCCCAAAGGGCGTTCTGGACGCTTTTTCTACGTTAACCATAGCGTCGGGGCTGATGATCATCATACTGTTATTTTTCAGGCAAGAGGGCAACGAAAACGTCGGCTTGGGACTTGCCCTGGCATCCATACTGATCGTTGGCGGTTTTTTGACCATGTCAACCACAGGTTTTACGAGCATAGCCACGTTCATGGTCGTTTTCGGGGCTATTGTGGTTTTTGTGTACGGCCTGACACAACCGAATAAGCCTGAAAACAACATAATGCTGTTGACCGCGGCAGCGGCTGCAATCATTTTCTTTGGCGGGGCCGCGATCCCCACAGAGCTAAGCGTTACAGCAACCGGGTTGATGTTCCTGATAACGGCTTTCGGCGTGATGGTGTTCATATTCTCGAAGTTTTCGGGCGAGGAAAGCGGTTTGAAGTGGGCGCTTTTAATAGCGGCCGTAGCGCTTGCCGGCGGGCTTATCTACGTGTTCCTGGGATTTTTGCCAGGCTTTGTGTTTACTTTAGTGGCGTTTTTCGCTTTTGCCGCGGCCAAGATATTCCCGGATTCGGCATCTGACAGCGGCATAATCTCATGGATCGGCATAGCATCGTCAACACTGGTGGTTTTTTTCCTTTCTACCGTCCAAGGGCTGTTTCCTGGTTTGTTAAGGGCGTTTTCGCTTGTCATGCTGGCAGCGGGCCTGATAACCATAAAGTTTTTCCTGCGCATGAGCGAAAGGGAAATCCCGGGCATAACCAATTCCGGCCTCCTGCTCGGAACGATTTTAACCCTGACGGGCTTGTATCTATTGTTGTTTTGAGGCGGTTTGATGGTCGAATTTACAAATTTTGACAGGGTCTTCATGAAGGTTCTGGGAACCATACTGATCGTTCTTGGCTCGTTCATGGGAGCTTTCTTTCCGGCACGGGATTACGAGCCCAAGTACAGGTTTGTCGGGGTTCTTGTGCCCGGGATTATGATCATAACAGGGTTGTATTTGTGGAGTGTGTGACTTCCGGTATGTTTCGGTTCCTCGGCTGCTTCCAGCCATCCGACGTGCTTCGGCCTACCGAATAACTTTTTTATCAGGCAGGTGATATTATAATCAGATAACATGGTTTTTGAACAGATCGGCGGGCTGCTCCTGATAGGGGCAGGCCTTTTTTTGGTCGTTTATTTCCCGGAAACAGAAGATTCGGAAACCCCGGGCTTTACGCTTACCGGGATATTTGCAGGCCTGTTTCTGCTGGTCATAGGGATAAAACTTTTACTTGGATGAGATAATGGTAAATTTTGTGATAAACAGAATGAACGGTGAATTCCTCTTCACCTATCCGCCGGACCAGAACGGGACGCAGGAGAACATGCCGGCCGAATTGCTTCCGGGAATACTGATAAACCCGACGGGCCCGCTGGGATTCATTTCGCTGCTTTACGTCAAAACAATGTTCCAGCTGCCTAAGTTCGGGTATGGAGTTTACAAATACACAGATAGTTTTGAAATAAATCCAACTTACAGGGAGTATTACGCGTCCACGCTTGCCACGAAACAGGATTTGGAAGGCAAGATCAAGGCGGGTTTGGAGTCCGCTTCGCGGGCGATAAGCGATTACGAGCTGCTGACTCACGACCACAGGAAATACCAGGAGTACCTCGAATACCTTAACAGATACGAGCAGAGCGCCAAGGACCTTGAGAAAGCGAAGAAGGAAAAAAACGAGGAGAACATAAAAAAGGCGGAGCGTGCCATACTCGAGTCCAATACGTCGCTGAAGGCTGTATTCATTGACCAGGTTGACGTGCATACGGGCGAAGGCGTCGCATTAAAATTGATTGTCGGAAGATGGCCGAATATAATCGTGGATTTCATGAAGCTGCAGGACGACATGACGGCTTCGGAGGACATAGTGAAACGCTTCGTGCCGAAGATAACAACGGCCGAGGCGGTTGTATTAGCAACGAAAAACAAGCTTTTCCTGAAATGGAAAGAGCTCTTCAAAGAGACTGTTAAACAGCGTTACCTGAACATATTGAGCCTGATGAATGCGAGAAGAAAAAGTATAGAACAGTACAAAAAGTGGCTGCGGCCTTACGTGATACAGCACGAACTTTTGCAGGAGTCGCAGGAAAAGGGCGGGTCGGCTTTCGGGGCGTCCGGCAACCTGTCCGGAGGTTCGGCGGGACAGGGTGGGAAAAGCCTTACGCACAGGCTCAAACTCGGGGCGCACGCCATGTCGTTCCACGACATGGCCGTATATGCGTGGAAGCCGTTTGCGCCCGGAGACATGTACCGCGCAACTGTGGAGAGAAAGGAAATCGATGTGCAACTGAAGTACTTGGGACAAACGAAGCCGGATCCTGCCGAACAGAAGGCAAACAAGGCCGAGGACGAAGCAATACTTGGCAGGTTCGGGTTGAGCCCTGACGACATCAAGGGGGGCAAGTTTACTTCAAATTTCTGGCTAAACCCATACGATATTGTTGCAAAGGTCGCGCTGTTCGGGGGAGAGCCCGGCAGCAAATCCGGCCGCATTAACGGAAAATCCCTTATAGAGGAATACCCGTGGCTGAAGCCGAAGGAGATCGAGGCCCAGGCAGTGAAAATAATGAAGGAGTCCATGACCCAACAGAGGAATTATTACAACACACTGTTGCTGCATCCGGACTATATGTATTACATACTTTGGGACCTGACGTTTTCGCGCGGCATAATCAGCATACCGCAAGGAACTGTGGACGACGGGTTCTGTTTCATAAAAATAGCCTTCATAAGCCAGAACGTGCTGCTTGTGAAGCTCGTCGAGCGCTGGGCGTCGGAACAAAAATTTGACCGCACGGTAGAGGAGGTTCTTGGTTTGACTGCCATAGAAGACAGTGAAAAAATCGACGTTGGAATAACAGGCAACATGGAAGACGCGGCCAAAAAGAAATTTTCCGCGCTTTATGAGAAGGAGGAGGGAAATGGCAACAAAGACGGCAAGAAAGGCCTTGACCTTGCCAAATCGTTTGAACACAAGTTGAATGAAATAGAAAATTCCTTCAAGATATTCGGCATGAATTTCCAGCTTTTCAAGAAAGGGCCTTATGAAACGAACTTGAAAGACCGCATAACGCGGCAATATTCAAAGGCGTTTGCGGACACGTACCGCGACGAGTTTATCAGCTGGTTCGAGGATGCGGCGAGGATAGGCGAGTAAACAGGCCTTTTCCAAACAAACTTTAGGAAAGTTTGATCAAAAGTAAAGTTTGATCAAAACAAACTTTGGGACAAAGTTTTGCCTAAGGCAAAACGTGCATAGGAAACTGAAGTTTCCTATGAAGTTTGATCAAAAAGGAAAAATCCTTGAGGGGAAAGAAAAATATTCGGCGATATTATGGTTTACACAATAGGCGTGTCGAGCGGATGGTGGGGGATAGCGAAGACGCCGGACCTGCTGGGCCTGGGCTTTAAAGCCATGTCTGCCGCGACGTACGGCGTAGATTTTGTCCAGTTGGACATAGAATCGCCGTCCGAGTTCATGGAGCCGCTGCTTGAACAACAATTAACGATTGCGCGCGAAGATCTGGGATTAAATTACGGCATACACGGCGAGTTTGATTTAAAATTGGAGCATGCCGTAAAGGACATCTGGGACATATTCCATGAAAGATTGATCGACCACATACGCGGCGCAGTGCGCACGAAAACTTCGTATATGCATTTCCACGCTTCGTCAGAGCCTCCGCCCACGATCGGGTCTTCAATGTTAGGCTACCGATTCCAAAGGCTGGTTGCCCCGAACGGCAACACGCTTTACGATTTGCTGAATTATTTCGAATCTTCCGGGGAAGGAGAAGCCCGCAAATTCAGGGTACGCAGCGAGTATCCCCAATATTCCCATCTTAACCAGAATCAGGACCAGATAACCGCTATACGCAGAATAATGCTTGAGAACTACATAGCTGGCGGTGGGCCGGAAGCGACGGATCCGCGGCACAGGGAATTCCAGGACAGGGCAAACGAATTTTTGTCCCCTATCGCAGGCATAGCCATAGGAGAAGTGCGCGAAAGCATAAGCAAGATAATGTGGCAGGATATGAAAAAAGACCTTGAAAAAGACCTGCGCGCGCTGGGTCCCACGATCACTTTGCCGGGCATGCAAAATCCGACCAATACCGAAGAGTTCATCACAGACTCTACGGCGCTGATAAACCGGGGCGACAGAAACATGACGATAGACCTCTACATCACTATCATAGTAAACCTCCTTAACCGCCACGGCGACGAGCTGGACGCATATTTCACAAAAATGCGGAACAGTGTTAGAGAGAAACTTCATGATTACGCTGAAGGGTTTATCATATCCGAGATGAAAAACAAATACGTCCCGTTCTTCGGTTATGATGAGAGATTAGCCTATGAGATAGTGGGAAGATTGTTGCAAGGCTCGCCGCAATGGAAGACGATATGCTGCACGGATTATGTGCGCGCCCAGTTGACGGCGCAGTTCGCGGCAGAAGGGAAAAAATTTGCCGGGGATTCCGACATAACCGTTGACAACCTGCTGCGAAGCCACGACCGCCGCGTGCAGGCGTTGGTATCGACGGTCGTAGCGATGGAATATATTGACGGGCATTTTTCGGCGTTGATGCAATACAGGAATCCGGACACAGGCAAGTTTACAATAGAAAAAAGCAAGGACGGCAGCCCGATCACTGTGAAAGAGTACATCAAGGTAAACAAATTCGTGGTCACGTTTGAAACGCCGCAAATCGAACAAAAGCAGGAAGGCCTGTTGAGGATAGTTCGCTCCGAGCACATATATCACCTTGTCAAAAAGATAAGGACGTTTAAAGGTGACAAAAATTTCCTTTCCGATTACGTTTTTATTTCGCTGGACTTCGAACACATGCTCACCCATAACTTGAACATAGACCTTGAACTGGATGAATTGCCGCCGGACGGCGGATTTTTGTGCAAAGTCATCCACGTCGGCCAGCCGAAGCCGATACACCCGGCGCATGCGCCGATCTACGTGGGGTCTGAGGCGCAGGAACTTATTTACCGATACTTGTACAAGTTACGCAGCAAGGGGTTCAAGGACGGTTGGGTCGTGTTTGAAAGAGGGGGCGGGCAGAGCCCACTTGAATGGATGCGCTCGAGCGTTTACGCGATGAGGCTGATTGTAGAATACCTGGAAAAGGAAACGCATCCCGACAAGCTTCCGCCCGAGTTTTATGGTGTCTCCCCGGAATCCGAGTTTTCAGAGCAGAGACAGATGTCTGTAATACAGAACCACTTTTTTGCGCCGCTGGCAGGCACTTTGGCGGTCCCAGAGGAGGAGCATACGTTCCTGGGACGTGTTGCGACAGAACGTCCGGGCCTGACGCCTGAAAAATGGAAGAAGGAAGAGCTTCGTTAGCCGTTTATATTATAGCTCATCTTTTCTTTAAGCGAGCTTTTCCGGAAAGCTTAACCAAATAAGCGTTTGGAACAACGAAAAGCTTAACCAAAACAGGACTGGGATTCATGGAAGCCGAAAAAACTGAAGCGAAGGATTATGAGCCGAAGGCTCGCGTTTCGAAGGCGATGAAATTCGCGAAGATAGTCAGGGAGCAGTTTCCTGATTTTGTGAAGGGCATACTGCTTTTCGGGTCAGCGGCCAAGGGGGCGAAAAAAGCCGGCGACGTGGACGTATTGATCATCCTTGATGACACAGACCCGAAAATATTCCCGGAGCAGATAGACAAAGTCGACGAGAATGTGCGGTTAATCGCTGACAGGATAGGCGACCTCCATCCGCAGGTGCACACGATAACGGATTTCTGGGACTGGATACGGCACGGGGACCCGATACTTTTTAATTTTTTGCGATACGGTTACCCGATTTACGATGCAGGCTTCCTGAAGCCGACGCAACGGCTTCTCGAGGCGGGAAGGATAACGCCGTCGCAGGAAGCGATAAGGCTGTATTCAAAAATAGCGCCAAAAAACATTGAGAAGGCTGAAAACTACATACGTGCCGCCATAATCAGATATTACGACGCAATGACAGCCTCGGCGCAGGCCGTGTCCATGTTAGCTTACAAACACCAGCCGGAGCCGCGAGAAATTCCGTCCGTTTTGGAAAGGATGGTCAAGGAAGGCAAACTCGACCAAAAATACGTGGACTATTACGTGCACGCGTTCCAACTGTGGAAAAAAATAGACCACAAGGAAATCAAAAACGTGCCCGGCGACACGCTGGAGAAGCAGAGGCGCGAGGCCGGTGAATTCGTTGACGCGATGAACAAGTTCCTCAAAGGCTACGCGGAGGAATAGCATGAAGATAAAAACCATACCGAAAAGGAAATCGATAAAGGATATAGCCCGCAAGCGCAGGGCGGACATGGTCAAAGCGCTGACGCAAAAAATACTCGACAAATTCGGCAAATACGTCAAGTGCATCGTCCTCGTCGGTTCTGTCGCGCGCGACGAGTTCCGAAACAACTCTGACATAGACATGTTCCTGGTCATAGACGACACGAAAATGAATTTCACTCCCGAGGAAAAAAGGAGAATTGACGTCGAGATTGACATAATGGCGCAGGATATCAACAAAGACATAATCGTCCAGCCGGCGTACACGCTGACCGAGTTCTGGGACATGGTGCGCACCTCACACCCGCTGATATACAATTTCATACGCGACGGCATACCGGTTTTTGACACGGGTTTTTTCATGCCTGTCAAGCGGCTTTTGGAACTGGGCCGCATACCAGCAACGAAAGAGGCCGCTGATGCATTATTGGACAAAGCCCCGAAGCGGCTGAGAAGGATTAACGAAGTAAAATTGTACATGGTCGCCGAGGATTGTTATTACTCAATGATAGACATGACGCAGGCTGTTTTGATGTCGCTGGGATTTTCGCCGCCGTCACCGGGCCGTGCCGCCGAGGAGTTCCGAAAACATCTCGTGGACACGAAGATAATCGAAGGAAAATATGCCGATTGGCTGGATGCGATCAACCAGTTCCGCAAGGACGTTGAACACAAGAAGATAAACGACATCAAAGGCTCCGATTTGGACGAGTGGATAAAGAAGGCCGACGAATTCGTGGGCAGGATGCTGCAAATCGCTGATGCGCTTGAGTTAAAGAAAAAAGAAAGGATAGTTGAGAAAAGCTACGATGTAATGACAAAGGCGATTGTCGCGGCGTTAAAGTCTGTTAAGAAACTGCCAAACGACCAGACTGAAGTTCCTGCGGCTTTCAAGAAATATCTCATTGACGAGGGGCTCGTGGAAAGGCATTACGCAGACATATTCAGCCATTTGGAGGAAATGAGGAAAAAGGTGCGCGAAGGAAAGATAACGGAAATACCCGACAAGGAGATATACTCCAACCGCGAGTATGTAAGGAAATTCATCCATCACATAGGCAAGATCGTCAAAGACGAAGAAGCGGAACAATGATTTAATTGCGCCTTTCCAGTATGTTTTATGAAAACCGCGACAGAAGGGCTTGTTACGCTGCGGTTACCGGACAGCAGGAAAGAAGTTTTTTACAACCCCGTCATGGAGCTTTCGAGGGACATATCGGTCGCGTTTTTGCAGGCCGTAGGATCCGATCTTGTCGTATGCGACCTGCTGTCAGGGTCGGGGGCGCGGGCTGTAAGATACGCCAGGGAAGCAGGCGCCAAAACGGTCTACGCAAACGATGCCAGCCCGGCCGCGGAGAAATGCATAATGGAAAACGCGAGGATAAACAAAGTTGCCGACAAGATAATTGTATCGCGGTCCGGCGCCAACGGCTTCCTGAAATCTTACAAGGGGCGATTCGATTTCATTGACATAGACCCGTTCGGTTCGCCCGTTTATTTTTTGGATGAGGTTGCAAAATCCGCCAAGACGGGATCTTATCTGGCCGTTACCGCTACGGACTGCGGCGCGCTTGCCGGCGTTTTCCCAAAAACCTGCGATGAAAGATACGGCGTTTCGCTGGAAAGAACAGAGTGTTTCAAAGAGGTCGGTGTGCGCAATCTGGTCGGCGTTGTTGCGGCCCGCCTTGCAAAGCAGAAATTGCATGTGCGGTGCTTACTGGCGCACGCGACGGAACATTATTTCAGGGCCTTCCTGGAGATCGCAGGCAGCGGGAACGATTTCCTTGATAAATTCTACCATTGCAGGGCGTGCGGCTATTGCACGTTCAAGAAGACGTTGAAATGCGGCTTTTGCAATTCCGTTGTTTCCATCCTGGGACCGGTGTGGTCCGGCACGCTGTACGACAAACAGCTGTGTTTTGACATGCTGGACAAGTTGAAGCAGACGTATTTCAAGACTTCTAAGGAAGCGCGCAAGATATTATTGTCTGTTACCGGGGAGCTTGAGCAGCCTTTCTATTACGATGTGCACAGGATTTCGGAGAAGATGTCCAGAAACACGCCGCACACGAATTTTTTAATCAGCGAATTGCGGAAATCAGGGTTCGCCGCCACACGCACGCAATTTTCAGACACGTCAATAAAAACCGACGCGGGAATGGATGAAATAAAAAGCCTTATCGCGACTTCAGATAAACAGCAGACGATGCTGCGAAAAGAATAATCAGGAACCAGGCTGCGCTTATTTCCGGGACGTTTGCCGTGTTTACCGAAGATGTTATCCCGAAGGACATGTTGTCCTTGTTGTCATTTACGTTGACGGCAGTTATGTTGAAGCTTACGTCGTTATTCCTTACAATAAGGCCCCTGGCGGAAACTTCCGCGAAACCCGTGCTTGAGGCGGGCACGAAAATTGTCGGCGTGGCTGCGATGAGCGAAAGTTCGGACGTGAAATTGGGATAGTACGCTATTGCGTACGTTTTTCCCGTTGCGGCGGTGTTGATTACCTTCGCACGAATTGTGGATATGGCGTCAAGAGGAACCAAAATTTTCGAGAATTTGCCCGCGTCTATTGTGCATGTGCCTGTGCAGAAGCTCTCAACTTGCGGATAAAGGCCGCCGTTGAAAATGAAACCCAGCGTTCCGTTGAACCACGCATATGCCAGACCGACCAGGATCACCGTGCCCATGACGAGCATTACGGACGACACGACGCTTGAGGCGGCTTTTTTAGTTCGCAGGTATTTCATAATAAAATTACTCAGCCAACCGTATTAAAATCAAACGTCCTGACGGGCGTAATGTTCTTCGACTAAACGGCGAACTTCGCGCTCAAAGCCGGGCGCCTGCAAGGCGCGATAGCTGGAATATATCATCCTTCCCACAAGCTGTGCGTGGCTGGCGTTTAGCAGCCAGCCTGCGGATAAACCGTCGCCCCGGAGCATTGTTTCATACCTCAGCGCCCTCCGAAGCACACTTTTGTAATGGTACACCAAAACCTTCGCATCCAACTGCACTTCAAACAGGCCATCCAACTCAGAGGCCGTTAGTACGGTCATGAAAAAATAAAGACGCTTAGGCATTTAAGCGGCTAGCCGAACCCGAAGAAGTTTATCTTGACCCGAGGCGCCTGCTCTTGACAAATTTCCAGATCCGTTTGGTCATTTCACTTGGACCGATCGGCTTCGATCCGAAAACCTGCTCCAAAGTTTCCTTCCGGCCGGCAAAGTTTATGGCAAACCCGCCGAAAGCCTTTTTGCTGCCGGATTTTTTGGCAGCTTTTTTTGCACCTTTCTTGAAAATTCCGAACATCCGTATTCCTCCAGACACTTTATTAATAATTAGATGTCCAACCCGCCTTTTAAAGATTACGTAGTTTTATTTTTGATGAAATAAGAAATATTATGGGCTTTTACAGAAACCTTGCCGGCGAACTTTTTTCCGGCAGTTCTTTTCACAGGCAGGCTTACGCCGAACCAGATTCGATAGAATACAGGGGCAATAACGCCCACCTTGGCCAAATCCGGTCCATCTTTGGCGAGGGTTATTCTTCATTGAAGGGATGGATGGGCAAAAACGGAGTGCGCGGGCGGGTATCGCCGGACAGGATCGAGGTCGGTGATTTTTTCCGGCCGGAAAGCGGTTATACTGTGCACACGCCCGAAGGCAGCTACTTCTTACCCGATGGGCAAATTGAGGCCATGAGGTACAGAGACGGTTTTGGAAGGGACGTTGTGGCGATTGACGAAGGCCTGATACCGGGCACGCAAAAAAACCGTTGGGCCAAAAGTTTTTATTCGGATGCGAAGAGAAACATAGGCCACCTTTACAGAAAATACGCCAGCTTGCGGCCTCTGTTAAGCAGCCTTGACGAAGTCTACCGGGGAATATTGGATAAAATCGAAGACGGGAAAGGCGCCATTTATACAATGACCCATGAATTGTCGCACGGTTTGACGCGGCACATAGAATCCAGAGAAGTGAACGAGGCGGCCACGGACCTGGTCACGGAAAGCGCCCTCTCCAGAGACGGGAGCGCCGGGGCGTATCACGATTTTAAAAACCGGCTGAAAGGCGTTTTGCGTTCCACGAGCGCTAAAGTTTCGGACGTTATAAAAAATTCCTGGCTAAGCCGTCAGATAGAGAACATTTACAACCGGAGAAGGCGCGGTTATGGGTTTGCCTGATACTGTAGGAACATCCTACCCTGTACCGGAATCCCGTCCACCCGAAAACCACGTCATCCAAAATTTCCAATAAACTAGTATGCCGCAATTGAGCTTGCTGGAGTTACCTTTTGCTGCGATGCAGGCCGTTGATGTTATTCAAATCCTGCCATCGCAGCTGCCCAGCGGCAAGCGGATTTTGTGGAAAGATGCTGGAGAAGGAAAGATTGAGGTTTATTGTGACAAGTATGGAGTGAAGGGCGGGCAGCCTAAACCGGTTGTTATCAGCCGTTACATCCCGATATGCGAGCTTTTGTTCGAGGGGTTCGGGTTGTGGGCGGGGGATGGCAGAAAGCGTAGATATTTAGATCACTATTCTGTTTTTGGGTTTGCGAACACCGAAATCGAGTTGCATAAAGGTTTTTTGAAATTTGCTGCACTTTTGGGTTTGTCTCCAAATGATTTCATGGTCAGAGTTTCGGTGCCTACAATATTGGAAAAAGAATTGTCCTCGGAAGAGGCTGCGGTGTCAAAGGGTTTGGGGGTAGACAAATCACGATTTTTTAAGGGTAGTGTAAACGAGACCCGCAATTACACTTTTGTAGATTTGATAATCCAATCTCGTATTCTCGGTTACATCGTAAAGATCATTTATGATAAGGCGATAGAAATAGCTTTTTCTAAAACTGAATTTGTGGCAGCATTTATCAGAGGATTAATAGCATGTGAAGCTAACGTGCATGTAAGATCCGATAAGAGTAATCAACTGGGAGAAATTTTGATAGCAATAGAAGATAAAGAGGAAAGAGTTCTAGTCAGACGTTTTTTGTATAAATTAAACATAGATCCTAGCGAGGACAAAATCATAACCCATCAGGGTTCAGTTCTTATTCACGGCAGAACCAACTTCGAGAAGGTTGCTTATTGGAAATTGTGCGATTTACATCCAAAGAAAAAGGAACGGTTCTATTTCGGAATGGGTAATTTTAAATCTTTCCAGTATAGGAAAGGCGAGGCTAAAAAACTTATTCTCAGATCTTTGGCAGGAGGGGTTTCTAAAAATGCGAAGGAATTAGCAGAAGAACTGAAGATAAACATCGGAACTATAAAGTCCGAGCATTTATTCAAACTTGTTAAAGGCGGCTTTTTGATGCAATCAAAACCGACAAAAATCGGCAGAGTTTATGTGAAATTTTATTCTTTGACAGAGAACGGAATTAAAGCTGCCGAAGAAAATAAAAATATTTATTGACCGCTCATTGTCTCAATATTTTTCTCTACTTCTTCCTCGATGCCGAGCTTGTTGACTATCTCTTTATACCTGTTTCTAATGGTGACTTCCGTGACACCAACAACATCCGCAACCTCCCGCTGTGTGCGTCGTTCACCGCACAATACGGCAGCGATGTACAACGCCGCAGCCGCAACACCCGTGGGGCCTTTGCCTGACGTCACATCGAACTTACCGGCCTTTTCCAAAACTTCGACGGCTTTTGCCTGGACTTTGTCGTTTAAATTGAGCATAGAAGCGAAGCGCGGAATGTAATCCTGCGGTTTGGCAGGAAGAATCCTAATTCCTATTTCGCGTGAAACATAGCGGTAAGTTTTACCTATTTCCCTCTTTTCTACGCCAGATGCTTCTGCGATTTCGTCCAGCGTGCGTGGAGTGTTATATTCACGGCACATCGCATACATTAAAGCCGCAATAACGGATTCCATTGAGCGCCCCCTTACGAGACCTTTGTCGACGGCCTGCTCGTACAACTGCGCGACCTGTTCGTGTACGCTTTTCGACAAGCCAAGGTAAGAAACCAGCCTCTGAAGCTCGGACAAAGCGTAAGATAAATTCCTGTCCTTGCTTTCGATCAGCCTTTTGTGCCATTTCTGCAGCCTGTAATACTGGGCGCGCTTTTTTGTAGAAACCTTGAACAGTTCGCCCGGACCTTTGCCGATTTCGGTTGTCATGCCCTTGTCGTGCTTTGTGTGCGTTAACGGCGCACCGGTGCGTGCGCGTTTCGACCTCTGTTCCTCGTCAAACGCTCTCCACTCTTGCGTCATGTCAATCATTGATTCCTTGATGACAAGGCCGCATTTCATGCAGACCAATTCAGCGCGGCTCGCATCCTCCTGGACGCGCTTCGAACCGCATTCCGGGCAGACAAAATCCTTTTTCTTTTCTTCTTTCTTGACCATGATTATCGACCTCTTTCTTGTGGGCGAGTTACGTAAACAGCCACAGCAAATTCCGGGCCCAGCCGAGCGGCGTCACCCACAGGAAGGCCGAGCCTTACATCCGCAAATCCGCGCTCCTTGTATGTTTGTACAACAGCGTTGTGAGAGCCTAAAACATGAACTCTGCCACCCGGGCATTTGCCAACTAGATAACTGCCTGCAAATTCGTTGGTTAGGAATTCGTAGCCGGGCAATTTGTCAGGGCCAGGCTCTAACGTGACGTCCATTACAAAAGTAGGGTGAGTTTTAACGGATACTGGTTCGCCTTTCATGTAAGAGGCCATTACAGGAGCGGTCGGTTCAAACCTGTCCCACATTTCTACCCAAGGAGTTTTCGTAGCCATAAAATCACTTTTTGACGCTTTCCGCATCAGCTAAATGATTCTCGCAGTCAAGCATTTAAAGCTATCGGCGCTTATAAGGCGAAGTTGGCCCAGACTTGCGCAGCGGTTTTTTGCCGGACGACAGAAACGGTTACGGCATTGGCGCAACCGGCGACACGGTAAAAATTCGCCTGAAGTTTTCCAATGTATATATATCACGTTTTTCATATAACCTTTTTAGAAAAGGTTAACCGAATGAGCTTTCCAAAAAAGCTCAACCAAAAGAGAATGACGATTATGACAGGATCTTTCCCTTCGGCGCCGCTGGAAAGAATTGCGAGGAAGGCCGGGGCCGAGCGCGTTTCTTTGTCGGCGGTAAATGCGTTAAACGAAGTTTTAACAGAAATTGCGGAACAGATAGCACGGGAAGCCATTGCGGCGGCAAACCATGCCGGCCGCGTGACTGTGAAACGCGAAGACATCAAGCTGGCTTCCAGATAAAAAAGGAATTTAAGCGTGCGGCAATCATATGTTGTATTGATTTGATTTTTGTAAGGCAAAGATGATTACATGGCGGAAACCACGACAGCTGCGATAAAACACCTCAAGCCCGGCCAATTTGTTCTCATTGACGGTGAGGTCTGCAAAGTCGCGAGCATAGACATGTCCAAGTCCGGAAAACACGGTTCTGCGAAGGCGCGGATGGAGGCAAACGGAATTTTTGACGGCCGCCGCAGGTCTGTCGTGAAGCCGGCGGATTCGGAGATCGATATCCCAATAATCCTGAAAAAAGTGGCCCAGGTGCTGGCGATATCCGGAAGCACGGCCCAGCTGATGGACATGATGGATTATTCCCAGTTTGAAGCGGAAATACCGGAAGAGCTGAAATCCGAATTAAAGGAAGGCGGCGAAGTTCTGTACTGGGAACTGATCGGAAAGAAAATCCTAAGGGAAGCCAAGAGCAAAGACTGATTTTGGTCTGGTTGTTTGTTATGCCGATAATTCTGGAAAAAAATTACAGAGGTTTTCAGATAAGGAGGCACGACCACGGAAACGTTGCCGTCGTGTGTGCTACCAGCCCTGAAGGGACTGACGAAACTTACCGAAGGCTGGGTATGCGTGTGGGCAGGTATTCAGCCAATTATCCAAACTATCACACGAACTCATCATGCTTTTGCGTTGCGGATGGCGCTCCGGTTATGGCACTGATCAATTACAGAGGCAGCAAAACGGTAAGGGTCAGGCAGCAAAGGATGGCCAACATATTCAGGCAAGCCATAGACGATCTTTATGCCGAGGCGTCACGCAATCCTGATGAAAATTAAATCCTGTCCTTTAGCTGCGCTATTGTCTCGAACAAAAGCTTTGAAGCGGTCATTTCCGTGACGTTGTTGTCCGGTAACGGCCTTAATTCAACGATATCCATGCCGACTATTTTTTTTGCGTTTTTCAAAACTTTCATCAATTCGTAAACTTCATGGTACAACAACCCGTCCGGTTCCGGAGTCCCGACGCCGGGCGCGATGCCCGGATCGAGGCAGTCCATGTCAACGGTTATGTAAACGCTTGCGCCTTTGACAAAATCCAAAAGTTTTTTCTTCGCAACTTCGAAGTTGTCGCGTAATTGATAACGGAATACCATCCTGTCAGAAAATATTTTCTCCTCTTCGGCGGTTGAACGGATACCAATTTCCATTATGCCGTCTTTTCCGAGCTCGTCGGCAATTCTTCTCATCACGCACGCGTGGTTGTTCCTGTCAAACTCGAAAGTGTCACGGAGGTCGGCGTGCGCGTCGAAACTGACGACCTTAAAGTCGCAGCCGGAATTCTTTATGGCCTGGACAACTCCCAACGTGACAGAGTGTTCACCGCCGAACATAAGAGGCGTTTTGCCGTTTCTTAAAATATCCGCGGTTTTTTCACGCACGCTCTCCGTTTCTTTTCCATCCACCAATGCGATGTCACCGAGGTCGAACAGGCCTGTATCAAGAATGTTTGAATCCGTGCGTATGTCATATTCTTCTGTTTGTATCATCGCGTCCCTGATCGCTTTCGGGCCCTTTGACGTGCCTTTCAGGTAGGTTGTGGTCCTGTCGAGCGGTGCGCCGAAAAACCAAATTTTTGCGTTCTCCCTGCCAGAACAATACAGCTGGGAGTAATTTTCCGGCGTGCCTTCGACGCGGTTCGCAGCCATAGATAATTCTCGCGAAAACAGATATTTAAATCGCAGCCAAGATCTGATATAAAGTGATTATTTGGCGGAAACCAAACGACCGGGTTTTGACGAATATTTCATGCGTATTGCGGTCGAGGTGGCGTCGCGCGCGACTTGCAACCGGCGGCACGTTGGGGCAGTTCTTGTCCGCGATAACAGGATACTTTCAACAGGCTATAACGGATCGCCCGTCGGTATGGCCCATTGCATGGAAGCCGGCTGCCTAATCGTGAAGCGCGAGGACGAGGACGGCTCGACAAAAGAACATTGCATCCGGACCGTCCATGCCGAGGAAAATTCAATACTTTACGCTGCGAAACACGGAGTTAGCACGGACGGGGCGACGTTATATGTTACTGCGGGTGTTTGCGTTGCGTGTGCGAAAAACCTGATAAACGCCGGAGTCAGGAGAATTGTTTACGCAGGCGATTACCCCGGAGAGCATGCGCGAAGATTTTTGCAGGGCGCCAATGTTGAGCTTGTCCACTTTGACCCCGGCGTACTGAAAAACAAGCTCGCGGACAGCCTTTGTTTCTGACAAAGGGCTATGTGGATTTAACACAAAATCCACTAAACTGTTTATGAAAGGCCAGCTTTTCCCGTACGGGGATTCGGTAAAAACCAGAAACTTTCCATTTGTCACGCTGGCCCTGATACTAGTCAATGTTGCCGCGTTTGCGTTAAGCCTTTCGAATTTCGAAGCTATCATACAGACGTTTGGTTTTGTCCCATACCTATTCCCTTCCGCGTTTGCTGTGGCAACGATTTTTACGTCAATGTTTTTGCACGCAGGCATAGACCACATATTCGGGAACATGTGGTATTTGTGGATATTCGGCGACAACGTGGAGGATAAAACCGGCAGGATTAAGTTTTTTGTCCTGTATGTATTGTCCGGTGTGATAGCTGCGCTTGTGCAGTATCTTGTTGACCCATCCTCCAACATACCGTCCATCGGCGCGTCGGGCGCGGTGTCCGGCATACTCGGAAGCTATCTTGTGATGTTTCCCAAAGCCAGGATAACAACTTCAATGGGTTATTGGCTTAGCGAAACACCGGCGTGGTTTGTTATAGGATTCTGGTTTTTGATACAGTTGTTCTTTGGCGCCGCGAGCCTGGCCGGCTATCAGGGCAGCAACGTGGCGTTCTGGGCGCACATAGGCGGCTTTGCGTTCGGCTACCTGGCTGCAAGGGCGGCAAAGAAATTATGTTAAATATCGGCTAGGCTAAAATTAATTATGGATGACGTTCTCAGGAAGGTTTTGAAAAAGATAACGCCGAGCGGGAAAGAAGAAGACGGCATGCGGAAAATTTCCCGCAGGCTATTGATAGCGGTAGGCAAGTTTGCCGACAAATACGGCGCTGAGACAATACTCGCTGGCTCTATCACGCGGAACACGTGGCTGAGAGAGAAAAAGGAAATTGACATTTTCGTGGCGCTGCCAGAGAGCGTCCAGGAAAAGGACGTGGAGAAGATAGGGTTGTCAATAGGCAAGTCCGCGGTAAAATCGGTAGGCGGGCGCCATGTCATATCCTACGCGCAGCACCCGTATGTGCGCGGGTTTGTGGGAAAATTCCAAGTCGATATCGTTCCGTGCTACAAACTCCAGTCCGCGGACAGGATAAGGTCCGCAGTCGACCGCACGCCGTTCCATGTGAAATACATAGAAAAGAACATGAGGCCGGAACAGGCCGGAGACGTCAGGTTATTGAAGCAATTTTTCAAATCCTCTGGTATTTACGGGGCCGACCTGAAAACAGAAGGATTTTCAGGCTACATGTGCGACCTGTTGATAATAAAATACGGATCTTTCGGAAACACAATGAAGGCGGTTGCGGACTGGAAGGCCGGGACGTTCATCACGCTTGATGACAAGCAAACGGACCAGAAATTTTCGGCGCCGTTGGTGCTGATAGACCCGGTGGACGCGAAAAGGAATGTTGCTGCCGCGGTTTCGGCGAAAAACTTCGAATTGTTGATTAGAATGGCTGGTGAATTCCTCAAGAAACCCTCTGTGAATTTTTTTGCAATCCCAAAATACAGGCCGATAGAGAGGAACGAGTTCCTGGACATACAAAAGCGCAGAGGAACACAGACCGTGGCTGTGACATTCAAACCTCCAAAAGTTGTCCCGGACATACTGTGGCCGCAACTGAGGCGCGCCGCGGACAGGCTGTCCCAGATGCTGAAAGAAAACGATTTCCGCGTTATGAACAGTGGCGCGTGGTCGGATGAAAAAAGCCTGTGTGCGCTTGTTTTTGAAATGGAGGTGCACAGTCTGCCTAACGTCAAGAAGAGGGTAGGACCGTCGATATTTGTGCATTCAAACGCGCGCAATTTTGTGGAACATTACGCCAAAAGCGCAGTCAGGAGGCCATATGTGGAAAATACGAACTGGGTTGCAGAGACCGTGAGAAAACACACAGATGCGGCGTACTACATCTTAAACGTGCTCAAACAGAACCGGAAAAAATTGGAGATTATAGGGATACCGAGCCACATAGCTGTGTCGATCTGCAGCGGCTCGAAGATAGCCGTGGACGAAAATTTTTACGGGTTGATAAAATCCAACAGGGAAGCGAGAATATTCCTTGGGAAATTTTTCGGGGCGCGATAGCATGGAGATAGTTTTCCTTGGAACAGGTTCCGGAATCCCGTCACGCGAGCGTAACCATCCGGCCATACTGCTGAAATACGAGGGTCGCCAGCTTCTTTGGGACTGCGGCGAAGGAACACAAAGGCAAATGTCAATTGCAGGCGAAAGCCCCATGAACATAGACGACATATTCATAACACACTGGCATGCAGACCACTTTGCGGGCCTGATAGGCCTGATACAGTCCATGAACCTTGAAGACCGCTCAAAGCCGCTGACCATATACGGGCCGGAGGCAGAGCTGTTCGTTGCGGACATACTTGAACTCGGACATTGGGGTGTCGGCTTTCCCGTGCGCGGGAAGGAGTTGAACTTCGACGGCGACGAGATCGAGACCGTAGCCAAGTACGAGGATTTTTCAGTGTTTTCAATACCGGTCAACCATACCGTGCCTGCTGTTGCGTATTGCTTTAAGGAGAATGACCGTGTCAACGTTGATTTGAAAAAGGCGTCCGTGTACGGATTAAAACAGGGGCCGATCATAGGAAAATTAAAGGAAGAGGGCAGCGTGATTTTCAAAGGCCAGAAGGTGGGGCTGGAAGATGTTTCCACGACGCGCATCGGACGGAAGATAACGTATTCCGGCGACACGACCCCATGCGACAACATGGTCAAGATTTCCAAAAACGCGGACATAATCATACACGATTCCACGTTCCTTGAGGATGTCATGAACGAGGAAAAAAGGCGTAAATCACATTCAAGTGTCGACGAAGTCGCAGGCATAGCGAAGAAGGCCGAGGCCAGGAAATTAATACTGACCCATTTCTCCAGGCGTTACCATTCCCTGAAAGAGTTTGAAACATCCGCAAGGAAAATATTTCCCGACACTATAACGGCAAAAGATTTTATGCGCGTCAAGATTTGACCAGAAAAACCCATTTAAATCTTTAATTTAGCAAAGAATTTTATATGAAAAGTTTTATTGAAAGGTTTGAAGAAGCTCTTTCATTAAAAGATTCTATTTTGTGCATAGGCGCAGACCCGGCGATCCCCGGACAAAGGGAGAGGAATGTCGTGCCGCAAGCTTTCATGGATACGGCAAATGGCGACGATGCTGAAGCCAGGACATTGTTCGTGCTCGATTTAATCGATAGAACAGGAGAATTCGGCGTTGCGGTAAAACCAAACGACCAGTACCTGAAAGGTTTGAGCATTTCGCAGCACCGAAGGATAGCTGGCAGAACCCACGAACACGGCATGGTAGCCGTTTATGATTGTAAACTTGGCGATATAGGGGACACAGCTGAGGCAAATTTGTTTTGGACAAATAAAATAGGTTACGATGCCGTTACATTTCACGCGACACCCGGCAACATGGCAGAGGCTGTGAAATATGCACACGGTTACAAACCACCAATCGGAGTTATATCTCTGGTTCTAATGTCCAATCCGGAAGCGCCTAAATATTTCAGGGAAGCGAAAGTAAGCGGAAAACCTCTGTACGTTGCCATAGCCGAAGAGATAAACGCAGTCGGCGGCGACGGTTTTGTTGTCGGCGCAACAGGACATGTCACAGAAGACGACATTAGAAACGTAAGGTTACTGGCAGGCTCGGATAAAGTCGGGCTTTTCCCGGGCATAGGTGCGCAGGGGGGCGACGATTCTAAGATCCTTAGGGCCGCCGGCAGAAATATAATGATCAATGTTGGAAGAGCGCTGATGTACGCTGAAGACCCTGCTGGGGCAGCAAGATCGTACAGAGACAGGTTCAACATGTCAAGATCTAAATGATAGAATACATATTCAAACAAAAGATTTTCCGTGCGCTGCCGGATTTATTTTCCTTTTCGCGTTTTTGAATTCCTTTTTCAATTCTTCAGACTGCATCAGATGGTCCAAAAAAACTGCGATGCTGCTTACTTCTGAATGCGGCTGCGTTGTTACGGAAACATTATAATCAGCGAGCTGATAAACTTCCGGCGGGACTTTCTCGCCGCCCGCGACCAACAGGATTTTTTCATCTTTGCGGAGTTCTTTTTCCACGTCTTGCAATAGCAACCCGTACATAGTCAGGTGCGCTATTTTGTAACCGCTGGAAGAGTATTTTTTTACAATGTCTTTCCATGCGGAAGAAAAAGAAATCTTGAAATCGCCGCCCCATTCGGACGAGATTTTTTCTATGTTTTTTTGCAGTTTTTCGTCCTTGTCGCCGACGATAATTATCTCGTCCGCTCCGAAAGCCCGCGAAGCGAGAGCGCAGTGCGTCGTTATCCTTTGATCGCGGAATATGCGATGGCCGATGCGAAGGACGGACATTTTCATTAAAAACACCTTTCTATGATTAATAGACACGCGTTCGTTCCGTCGAACGCGTGTTAGTTTTAATAGCCCCGGGCGGATTCGAAATCGGCAGTGCGAAACTTCCGCTGCGCACTTCCGCCGTTTACGGGTCTCTTCTTGTTGAAACATGTGCAATTGGTATGCACATGTTTCGGCCTAAGACGACCCAAAGCCCGCCGTGCCTAACCGCGCATATCCGCGCTTTGGCCGCTGCACTACGGGGCTACGTCGACTTCAAACTTACCTAATTTAGATAAGCATATAAGATTCGGCGCTCAAATAGGAGTAGGGTTTATTCAGAACCGGTATAAGAAAGAGTTTGTAAAGTTTCTTTTTGATTCTGACGCGTTGCGTGTCGGGTCGTTCCGCCTCAGGAGCGGAAGAGAGTCGCCGTATTTTATCAACACGGGCCTTTTTGACAACGGCTACAGGATGGCCAGGCTCGGTGAATTTTATTCGGAAGCGGCGACAGCTTGTGTGGGAACCGATTTCGACGTAGTTTTTGGACCGCCTTACAAAGGCATACCGCTCGCTGTTGCCACTTCGATGGCGTTGGCGGGCAGAGGGATAAACAAAGGTTGGTCGTCTTACAGGAAAGAGGTTAAGATCCACGGCGAGGCGGCAGACGATTCTGCGGCAAAGGCCGGGTTGCAAAATGAGCTGATTTTAGGGCACAGGATTAACGACAGGTCAAGGATACTTTTGGTGGATGATGTCCTGACAACGGGCGAGGCAAAAGAAGAGGCTCTGGGGGTCTTGGCAAGGGTCGCAGATAACGCAAGAGTCGTTGCGGGTTTGATAGCGGTTGACAGGCAGGAGGTCGATGAGTACGGCAAAGACGCTGTTGAGGAGTTCAGGCAAAAAACAGGCGTCCAGATATTTTCCATTGCCAGCATGTCCGACATATTGGAATGCCTGGAAGATCTCGGCAGAATGGCAGCAGAACAAAGAGCCGCCTTTAGGAACTATATCTTTAGATGGGGAACCGATGAAGCCAGGCAAAGACTGTCAAGAAGGTGATAGGGAGACGGCTGGCCAAAGGATAATAAAACTTCCGACCAATATTCTACAGTCGATTTGAATGAGGATACTCCAGTTGCATGCGGATTCCATAGAGTACGAGCCTGTTAAAAAGGAGATTAAGGCTGCGGAAGAGGTTGAGCAGAAAAAATATATTTTTAACGACGTTTTGGTGCTGTTGACTGCGGTTGAGAAAGGCGATACCAAGGAGACCGCAGACCTGGCCGTCGAGGATGCGAAAAAATTCATGGAGCGCATGAAGATCAGCAGGCTTTTGGTCTACCCGTACGCGCACCTGAGTTCTAACTTATCCGGCCCGTTTGATGCCATGGACATGGTTCTTGGGATGGAGAAGAAGGCCAGGGAACTTGGCCTTGAGGCCAGCCACGCGCCTTTTGGCTGGAATAAAAAATTTGCGATTTCTGTCAAAGGTCATCCAATGGCAGAGATGTCACGGTCGTATGCGGGCAAGCCTGCTGTTAAAGAACCGAAAACCGGGGTTAAGGTTGCCGCGCAACCAGAACCGATTGAGAAATTGCCGGATAACGACCACCGTGTCCTCGGACAAAAGTTAAACTTATTCAGCTTCCAGCCTGAAGCGCCTGGAATGACATTCTACCATCCCGGCGGCATGATTTTAAGGAACGAATTGATCAGGTTTTCCCGCGAAAAACAGGCTGCGGCAGGCTACGTGGAAATAATGACGCCTATTATTATGAAGAGGGGTGTTTGGGAGCAGAGCGGCCACTGGGACCATTACAAGGACAACATGTTCTTTACCGAGACGGCGGACGCACAATATGCGATCAAGCCGATGAACTGCCCGGGTTCCATACTGTTTTTCAAAAACAGCAGGCGCAGCTACCGCGAACTCCCGTTGCGCGTCTCGGAGTTTGGAATGATACACCGCAACGAGTTGAGCGGTGTTTTGGGCGGGTTGTTTCGTGTAAGAGAGTTTACCCAGGATGACGCACACCTGTTCGTGCGGGCCGACCAATTGGTTGAAGAACTAACTAAAGTCGTGGGCCTGGTCGAGGAGTTTTACAACCAGTTTGGGTTCGATTTCCGTGTTGAACTTTCGACCAGGCCGGAAAACTCGATCGGTTCTGACGAACTTTGGTCGAAGGCCGAGGCGGCGCTTGAGAGCGCGCTGCGAGAACGCAACCTCAACTACAGGACCAACCCGGGCGACGGCGCTTTCTACGGGCCCAAGATCGATTTCCATATCAAAGATTCGCTCGGGCGCACGTGGCAATGCGGCACTGTGCAGGTTGATTTCTTCATGCCGCAGAGGTTTTCCGTCACGTACGTCGATGCGGACGGCAAAGAAGCCACTCCGATAATCATACACCGTGCAATTTACGGAAGCCTTGAACGTTTTTTGGGGATCCTGACCGAACATTACAACGGCGCGTTCCCGCTCTGGCTGTCGCCCGCGCAAGCCAAAGTCCTACCGATAACAGACAACAACAACGACTATGCCAAACATGTTGTAAGCGAATTGGCGGCAGCCGGCATCAGGGCGGAAGGCGATTACGAAAACCATACTTTGGAGTATAAGATACGGAACGCCGCGACCCAAAAAGTTTTTTACACGATTGTGATTGGAAACAAGGAGCAGGACAGCAAAACCATTGCTGTCCGGCGCCGTGATGGGCATACCGAATACGGGTTGAAACCGGAAGAGTTTTTGAAAGAAATACAGTTTGAGGTTTTGCGGAGGGCCTGATACGGAACGATAGAAACATACCGTATGCTGTATCGGTATGTTTCAGTTTCTTCGATATGCTTCGAGCTATCAATCCGCCTGATTCCGCAAAAAAACCCAGATTCGGGCGGAAAAACTTTATATAACAGTTTCACTAATTATTATCAATTAGGGAGAAGTTCTCCTTGTGTAAATGGCGTTCGGCGACGCCGGTTTTTTGGTTTGCACTTTGATGTGACAGGGTAACCTACCACGTTTTTGCGCGCCAAAATTTCGGTTGCCTGAATATTTTATTGCACTATTTCAGCCAGTCTAAAAATTAGGCCGGCTTGTCTATGTGTAAGCTTTTCCAAAAGCTTAAGCAAAAGAGGATGGAGGGGAATTGTATGTCAATATTGGAGTCGGTTTTGAGCAAAGGTGCGACATCGTCGCACGGTTCTGAGTCCGGAGTTACGATGAAAAACTTCGACTATGAGAAAATAACGGAACAGGAATTCGGTTTCAGCATGAAACGTGCCAGGATAGTTGTAGTCGGATGCGGAGGCGGCGGGACAAACTCGATAAACCGCCTTGCGGAGATGGGCGTTGAAGGCGCCTCTACGGTTGCGTTAAACACAGACGCAAAACATTTGGCAGTCATAAAAGCTGACAAGAAAATACTGATTGGAAAAGAGCTTACCAGAGGCTTGGGCGCAGGCGGTTATCCGGAGATAGGAAAGAAAGCCGCGGAAGAGAGCCGCACCCAGCTTAAGGAATCGTTGACAGGAGCGGATCTTGTGTTCTTAACAGCCGGGATGGGCGGCGGAACAGGGACAGGGTCAGCACCGGTTGTTTCTGAAATAGCCAAGGAAATGGGCGCGATCGTCATCGGAGTCGTAACAATGCCGTTCAAGATAGAAGGCGCGAGAATTGTCAAGGCTGAGAACGGTTTAGGAAAACTTCGCGAGGCCTGTGACACTGTGATCGTAATTGAGAACGACAAACTGCTTGAATTTGCAGGCGACCTGCCGATCCAGCAGGCGTTTGCTGTCGCAGACGAACTGATAGCGGGAATGGTCAAAGGCATTACGGAAACCATCACCCTGCCGTCGTTGGTCAACCTGGACTATGCCGATGTTAAGGCGATTATGCATTCCGGAGGCGTTGCGGCCATCGGATTGGGCTTCTCGAACAGCTCTGACCGCGCCCGTGATGCGGTTACAAAGGCGCTTCAGAACCCGTTGCTGGAGGTTGATTACCAGGGCGCGTCTGGGGCATTAATACACATAACAGGAGGGCCTGACCTGAAGCTCTCCGAAGTAAACCAGATAGGCGCGATAGTTTCGTCGCACCTTGACTCATCGGCGCAGGTGATCTGGGGAGCGCGCGTACAACCGGACTTCCATGGGAAGGTACAGGTCATAACAATAATAACAGGAGTAAACAGCCCGTACATACTGGGGCAGGTCCACAGGGAATCCGCACCAGCCCTGGGGATCAGCGAGCTTGGCATAGACAGGATTGTGTAAGCCTTTTTCCAACCTTTCTTAAAAAGAAAGCTTGACCAAAGAAAGCCTTGGGAAAAAGAAAATCCAGATGCGATGAAGCGACATGGGAAACCGATGTTTCCCGTGCACGGTTTGTAAAGCAAGCCGTTGCAGCACACGATTTGCTTCGCAGAGCACTTTGCTTATTTTTTAGTTATTCACAATTACTATTGACTGAGTTTTATGGCCAACGACCGCATACCAAAGGCAGAAGTTGAAAAGTGGCTGGAACGGCTTGACAAGAAACTAAGTAAAGTCGAGGCGAAAAGCAAACTTGGAGCCGATGCGCTGCGCAACGCCGAGGCGTACCGTGACGACTGCAAGCATTGGCTGGAACAAGGAAATTTATTCCTGGCGTTTGAGGCGTGCGTCTACTCGTGGGCGATTGTTGAGACAGCGGAAAACCTTGGCGAGATGGTCTGATTTGTATGAGATGTATTACAACCTGCTCAAATACTCGGACGAGGACAGCGCAAAGAAAGAATTTTTGCAGTTCAGGCAATTCGTGATCCAAACAAATGATGCACACATATTTGCAGCCTCCAGATTCAAACTGGAAAAAAACAAGCCCAATATTTCATACGCCGACGCGTTGGGATACGGCATGGCGAAACCGGAAGGAGCAAAATTCCTTACAGGCGACATTGCGTTCAGGAAACTGGACAACGTGGAATTTGTGAAATGATTTTCCTGGCGAGTTATTCCAGGACTTTCAAAACTATTGCCATGGCCAGCGACCCGCCGAAGATAAAGCCGAAGAACATGCCGGAGGCAAGCCAGATAAAATTGCTTACTGCGATGTAGACGAGCGTGAATCCGAAAAGGACGGCGGCCAGGTAGCTCGGCAATTCATAATCTATCTTTTTATCCAGCATCTTCAGCCTCTGCTTGTTTTTTGTTTTAACGTTGTAGAATTTGCGGTAAAAATTCCAGTGTTCCGAGAAGGTGTGGTACCAGTAGGCGCCGAAAAAGAATCCTGCGGATATGCCCAAAAGAAAACCGGCGTATATCCTGGTCCCGGCTGCCGGATACACGGCCACGGACTTGATGAAAAGCAGCGCAGCGGCCAGCGCAATGAGCGCGTTTGCGTGCGGGGTCATTGTCCATATGAAATGCTCCCTGTGAAGCAGACGATGCGCTTTACGCAGCCATTCCATATTTAATATACAACAATCAGCCCATTTAAGGATTGCTGGAGAGGAATGGTTATGCTTACAATAGTAGGGCTGGGGCTGTGGGACGAGGAGGACATTTCGCTGAAAGGTTTGGAAGCCGTGAAAAGCGCTGATGCCGTTTACGCTGAGCTGTACACAAACCTGTGGGACGGGAATATTAAAAACCTGGAAAAGCTGGCCGGCGGTAAAATCATTGTCCTTGCGAGGAAGGACGTCGAAGACGGCTCTGCCGGGATTTTAAGCGAGGCTAAATCCAGAAGCGTTTGCCTGCTTGTCCCGGGCGACCCGCTGGCAGCGACGACGCACGCCGACCTGATATTGCAGGCAAAAAAAGCCGGCGTCGGAACAACAATCATACACGCCTCGTCGATTTTCACAGCCATCGCGGAATGCGGCTTGCAGTTATACAAATTCGGCAAGACTGCGACACTGCCACTAAAGGAAAAAACGGGCGGCGTTGCGCCCAATTCAGTTTACGAAACGATCAAAGGGAACTTGTCAATCGGTTTACATACGCTGCTGCTTCTGGATATTGACGCCGAGAATGGCAAAAATCTGGGCGTGGAAGACGCGTTAGGCGTTTTGCGGAAACTGGACAGCGACAAAATTTTGTCTGACAGGAAAATTGTTGCCATGAGCCTGCTCGGCTCTGGCAAACAGAGGATATCATACGGCCGTGCCGATGAATTGGCCGGCGATAAGTTCGCCCTGCCGGCAGTTTTGATAGTACCCGGCAAGCTGCATTTTGCCGAGCGCGAATTCCTCGAGACTTTCAGTTTTAAATAAGCTTGCGACTAAATAATGTTTAGGTTAATATGGCAACGCAAAGGCCCGGTTCTGTCACAGCCGTAAACAATCTTATCAAGGAAGGCTTCAGCTATCTGCGTTCCGGCGGATACCAGGTCGACGGCAATTTTTTCAAGCGCGGGCTAAGCTACCTAAAACCGAGCAGGTACACGCAAAAGAGGAAGCCGGCTGCGGCGCTGGCAGCGGCTGCAGAGACATATTCGAGGGCGGCGGCCCAATTGAATACTGTGGAAAAACCTGCGGATGGCGTGGAAAAACAGCGCTATGACAATGCAATTTCCGGGCTGGAGATGCTAAAAAGTGAAGTAATGAGCTATGGAAAGCATGCGGCAAAAAAAATCGACGACGAAACCGCGAAGCTGGTTTCAAGGGTCGGGCGTGCGGAACGCCGATACGAGCGTGGCAGGAAAATACTGGGCGTCCCATACTGGCGCAGGCCAAGCAGCGGAAAGGTTGAAAGAAAAATTTTTGGCGCCTGGAGAGAAATCACGGGTGAAATGGACGTAACTGACATTAGCGCACAAACAGGCAAGCCTACCGGAAGTTCTTATATTACCCGTTTGTTGGGAGACCTAAAAAGCACCAGGTTGAGCCTTGAGAAAGTGACTGGGAAAGAACTTGATGCTGCAGAAGGGAAATATTTTGCGGACATTGAACACAATCTTCTTGGCAGAAGGAATGAACTCGTCGGCATATACAGCAGGTTTAAAGCTGCCTCAGAAGGCCGTGCAGCTGGCAAAACCCAGAAAAAAGAAAACAAGGAAACAAGGAAGCTTGAGAAGGAAGGCAAAAAGGATTTCGAAAGGCACATGAAAGCGGTAAAAAGGCATAGATGGTGAAATGATTATGGCGAGCAGTTTTTACGTTGATTCCAATGAGTATGCAAAGGAAGGGCTGCAAGCTGTGCGGAAAGGCCGTACAGGAAAGCTAAAGGACGCGGAATACGTCATCCAGATAGCCGGAGAGAACTACGCAAAAGCTCTGGCAGGATTAACGGCACCGGTAGCGGGCGCGTCGAAACAGGAAACTGGCGCTTACAGGAACACAGTGAAACAGGTGGAGCATCTTAGGACAGAGATAGCCAGCTACACAAGGGAACAGGCAAACGAGCTGGCGAAAACAGCGGACAAATACGTTTCCGGGATCAGGAGCGCGGTGAAGCACGAGGAGCGCGGGCGAAAAATTCTTGGCGTACCGTACGCGAAAAGGCCTTCCGCAGGACATGTGACCGGAAAGATAGATGAAGTTGCGGATTATATCAGCGATGCACAGGGCCGCCTGGAAGCCATGAGACAAACGCTGGAAGACCAGAGGCTGTCAGGTCCTGCGGACGAGAACATGATCAAAACCGTGAAAGGCAGGCTCGACAACGCTTTCAACGATGTCGCAGCGCTTGAAGCGAGGCACGGCGGGATAACGCCGACAACCGGAAAAGTCGTAGGATTCGTCAAAGGCATACCCGGATACGTAAAGAAAACGCCCGGATATGTGAAGAGCGCTGGCGGGCATGCGTGGGGCGCGACCAAGCGTGTGGCTGGCGCGGCAGGCTCGGTAGGCGGGTATGTTAAGCGCGCAGCCGGACATGTGCCGCACCCGCACATAAAGTTGCCGCACATCGGGCACGGCGGGCACAAAAAAGGCAAGAAGAAGGCGGTTAAGGAAAGAAAACGGGAATTTGGAGAAATCTGATAGGTTTAAATACTTATCGGTAGTTAATTTAAGAGGTGAAATGAAATGGTGAATTATACAACATTTAATGAGATAGTAAGTAGGATTACGTCGGGTGGGGCGTACAAGACTAAACAACACCAGACAAAACTGAAGGTAGACCCTTTGAGCTTCCTTTCAGCTGATGTGGCAGCTTATGAAAGGGCAAAAACCGAACTTGGGGCTGCTCCGGCTGCGACCGCTACTGCGACAGAGAAAAACAAGTACAACTCTGCTTTGGCGACGCTTGATGCGAAAGCCGCTACGATAAGGAAACTGGCAAGGGACATAGCCCAAGACGTTGTCAAGGGTATGCATGGCTACACCAGTGGATTGAGATCACAAACAAAACGTGTGTCTGTCGGACGAAGGTACGGCGTGGTGCCGAGACCTAACATCAGGGCTGTCAGCGGAGAGCTTGATGATGCCACCGATGTTTTGGGTCAGGCAAAGGATTATCTGGGAACCGTAAGGAGTATGGTTGATTCGGATGCTGACCTGAGTGCTGGCTCTGTGTCTTACATAGACGCTGCGGTCAAAAGAGTAGAAGGAATGGACAGACTGGTAGGCAAGGCTTCGACAAGGCACTCCCAAACCGTTGAAACAAGGGAATCAAAAGAGACGGACAAGAAATGGGAGAAGCGCATGAAGAAGATCGAGAAGGCTGCCAAAAGCGGATGGATCTAAGCCGTCCCGTTTTTTCCTTTTTCTTTAATTTTTATTTTTTGGTTTAGCGGGAGCGTTAAGCTAGAAGCAGACGCCATAGGCTTCAGTTTCCGACGCGTCTGCTTCGGTCTACTCAATGAGCTTTAATTTTACCGCGGATAATTAATCTTATGGCAACGCTGCGGGCAGAATCAAGGTTCAGGTCTTTTCAGGCTGCGGTCACTTCTGCCCACGACTATTTCAACAAGAAAAATTACACTGCGGCCATAACTACTGCGGACCGCGCATTTCGCATGGTGCCGCGCAACCACAAGGCCGACGCGTTTGGAAGCGCGTACGCAAGCGGCAAAGACGAGCTGGCGCAGCTGGTGAATTACGCGGCCGGAGCCATAGGCGAGGACCTTAGCAACGCGCAGCACAAAGCGCAGAGTGAAATAGAAAGGATGAAGCGCGGGGGCCGCGCTTCGCCCGTTGCGCGGGCGAGCATCCAAAAAATGGAAGGATATATTTCGGCGCTCGGCAGCATGAAAAACGGCCCGAACCTGGTCAAAGAAACCGTGCACAGCTACGAATCGTCTGCTGCGGATTTGAGGGCGCAGCTGGAGCGCGTGGCAAAATCGAGAGGGGTCGAGTTGGACTGGGACGCGCCGCTTCGGGGCAAGGCCAACGGAAAGCAAAAAGAAAAAGCGTCGGCAGATAAATGATAATCATCAGATTTTTTGCATCAGCTCTTCCATTTTTTCCACGAAACGCGTCGCCTTTTCAACAAGCTCGTCTATTTTTTCCGGCTTTAATATTTTCAGCTCGCCGTGCTCCAGCTTTTTCCACGTCTTGATCACGTCCTCGTAATATTTCACGTACTCCGGCGACAGTTTTCTTTTGCGCACGAAATGTATGCGGAGCTGGTCCGGAACGCTTTTCGGCGTCGGGGGTGAAACTCCGACGTTCATCAAAGGCGCCTGCGCCGCATCTACGACTGCGGACGACAGCGCGTCCATTATCGAAACTGTGTGGACGCGTTCTATGCGCAGTAGGCGCAACGGCGACTGTTGTATCAGCGACCTCATCGCTTCTTTTGTGCCGGGCACGCGGCCTTCGAGCAGCAGCTTTTTCAGCGGCAGGAAAAAACCGGACGGATCGTAGAGCGGGATGCCGTCGCGTATTTCCGTGAACGTGACCGGAGAACCGTGGCGGATTAGTTCCCAGTAATCGGACAATTTGTAAAATATAAGGTCTGTTTTGCCGCGCAGCTTGAGAGATTTCGCAAGCTTCTGCGCCTGCAATTTTATTTCATTTGTCGTTATCGAATCCACCTGCTCGGTGTCGTCCAAAAGAAAGATGATCGTGTCAGCCTCGCCGCTTTCGGAAGACGAGGTCATCCAGATGGATTTTATCACTGTCGGATAATTTTTTGTAAGCTTGTCTATCAGCGGCCTGACCTTTTTGTCGTTCATTTCTTAACCTCTTTCAATATCTCGGCCAGGTTTTTCGCGTACAACCGAGATGTGTAAACGTCCTTTTCCGTGATCTCGTTGAGCTTGTCGTTGTCGGACGCGTGCTTCATGGATTTTATTTTTTTCAGGATTTCCAGGTAGCCTTTAGACACCAGACCGGTCTTGACAAGCTCTTTTTCTATGAAATGCAAAATATTCCCGTCATTCGCCTTTACGCCGCGCTTTTTCAAAAGGTTTTTGCAGGCGCTGAATGCCACGCTGTTGGATTCTTCGATCATCTCTTTTTTCTTTTCCGTTTCCAACTTTGAAAAAATGGTGTCGATCATGTAGATGAAATCCTTCGCCTTCACGACCCATGAATTGATCTCTTTCGCGGTTATTTTCGTGAGGTCGCCGTGGTCGATTTTTCTTGTTATTGCGTAGAAATCGTCGACGATGTCAGCGTAGTAGGCGTGGAGGATTTTTTTGGACACAAAATGCTTGCGCAGCGCGGATCCGAGGTTTTTCGCAGACGGCGGCGCCACGCCGTAAAACATCAGCGCAGCCTGGCCGGCCTCGACCATGGCGAACAGCAGGTCCGCCGTGATGTCCTCCAAAAATATTTTGCGCACGTCTTCCAGGCGGGACGGCGCGCGCTGTATCAGCATTTGCGAGCGCTCTGACGTTCCGATCATACGGCCCTCTTTCAGCAAACGGCTGATCGGTTCGACGTATCCTGACGGGTCATAAACAGGCATAGCATCCCTCATAGACGTGAAAACCCAGGGTTCGCCTGAACGCAATAAATCCCACCAATCTGTTAACCGCTTCGCCGGCTGGAAATGTATGTTGACTTTTGTCTTTTCCTTTACAGCGTCGTTTATCGCGGAAATGTCGGCGCTCATTTCTGCAAGCTCGGCGGACGATATGTCTGTCGTTGCGTCGTCGACCAGGGTCATTATGTCAATGTCCGAAGTCGGTTTCGACTCGCCGCGCGCGAACGAGCCGTATATCCAGATCGCCTTTATCCGGTTCCTGCGGCGGGCCAGAATTTCCGAACACGCTTCTTTTATCGCGCCTGTTATCGGATAGTTCATGATTAAATTATGGGGCGGCTTGTTAATAGATTAAAGCTTTTATCCGTGGAATGAGAATTATTAACAGGTTTATTATGGCTACAAAACCGGCGGCCACCACGTACGACAAAGTAAATGGCATTCTGACAAAGGGGCTGCGCTCTGTTGAGCGGCAGACCGATTATACAAAAATGCTAAGCGGCGCGAGCGATTACATAACACAGGCCCGTGCGGTCCTGGGCCCAAAGCCGAAATCCGGCGCAGCAAGGGCTGATTATAATAAATCGGTTCAGGCGATCAATGATTTTTCCGAACAGGTTAGCGGGATGATCACCGGCTCTTACCAGGGAGGCGTACAGGACAGGTATGCTGCGGTCACAGGAATTTTGAAGGACGCGAAAACGGCGGGCGTTAAAGCGCGCAATGTTGACGAGCAGCTTCGAACAGCCGGAAGCTATGCGCAGCAGGCAAAACTGGCCCTTGGCCCAAAGCCGAAATCAGGCGCAGCACTGACAAGTTATAATCAAGCCGAGCGTGCGATCAACGCTTTTGTAGACCAGGCTACGGAGGTTGCGAGAAACCTGATGGCGACAAAAGCCAACGAAACTTATAGCGCTGGAAGACATGCGAAATCCGGCGTGCAGGCAGAACTTGGCGGCCGCGTAAGCATACACGCATCGAAGAACCCATTGAACTGGGTGCGCGTGGGAAGGCCGTCGGTTAGAAGGGTTTCGGGTTCGCTTTCTGATGTGAAAGAGAAGGCGGGCGACGCGGGCGAATATATCGACAGCGTGATGCAAACGCTGCGCGACAACGGACTGGCGTCCGCAGCCACCGAAGGTTATGCAAAAGGGTTGAAGACAGAATTAAACAGGTTCTCAAAAGCCATTGAAAGGCAGGAGACGAGGCACCAAACGTATGCGCAGGAAGCAGAGAGCGAGCGGGCTGTGAAAGCCCATCTCAAAGGCATCAAAAGGCGCGTGCGCGCGAACAGGGCGGCAGAAGAACTTGCGGAATTACGAGCCAGAAGACAATACTGATTTAAATATTTACAAACTGATAATTAATGAAAGGAAAGGCGATATGTACACAAAAAACCTGAATGATTTTGTTTTATGGGCAGCCTTATTTTCAGCGCTTCTTATGCCGTTGATGGCTGCGGCGCAGCCGACATCTGACGATTTGCGCACCTCTTTTGCAAAGATTTTGAACGTGCCTGCGAGCACAATGGAAGGGTCGAACATTGTGTGGTTTGTGCTGATACCGTGGGCACTGCTGTTCATCATCGTTTTCGGCATACTGGATGAGATAAAATTATTCTACAAAGGCGGAATAAATTTTGCGATAGCGTTCCTGGCCACGATAATGATGATCCCGACAAATGTCTTGGGCCAGGTGATCATAGGCATTTACGGCGGCGGGCTGTCTGCGCTTGCGGTCATTGTGGGCATTTCTATATTTCCCAGGTTCCTTGAAAGGTTCGGGCCGCGCACAGGTCTTCCGCCAGTGTTGCTTGAGGTTTTGAGCGCAGTCACATACGGTGTGATGATGTATTTTGTTTTTGGGTTCCTGACACAGTCTGGCGGGGTTTTGGCGAATTATTCATGGGTTAGGTGGCTATTCACTGCTGGTGTGCCTGCGCTTGTTTTGTTCAGGGGATGGTTTGGGGTTAAGTTGTCCAAGTTGCCTATGCTCAAAACCGAGGAGCAGGTTCTGCAGGCTGAAATTAACGCCGACAAAGACCGCAGTGCCAAACTCACAGCGGCTTTGGAGGCTCTTGCGCAAGTAGCGAGCGACAAGACCGCAGGCCAGCACAAAGGCCAATTTTCAGACGCGGTGTTCCAAAATGCCGCCAAAGTGGTGCTAACCGCCGGAGGCGATGAAAGAGGATGGACCCAAGCCTATCTGACTGGACTTACGTCCGGACAGGTAAGGAAGCTTCTCGCAGACATTAGCAAGAATTAACCTTAAACCCCGCAGCTTCTTTTTTATCCGCTGACAATATTATCTTATGGTTAAAATACCCAGGCACAGCTTATTCTATTTTTCACTGTTTTTCACGGCAGCTTTTTCGTTTACGGCGGTTTTCGCAGCTGCGCAACCCGTGCTTTCCGAAGGCGTTGTGAAGTTTTGGAACACATGGTTTAACGTGCCTGTGAAATATTTGACGTCGTGGCAGAGCATACTGACTTTTGCGGCCGCGCCGGTCATAATTGCGATTTTCTTTGCGTATGAGATATGGAAAGAGCTTGGCATATTCCATTCCGGGGCTGCCAATTTCTGGATACCGCTGCTCATCGTGGGCATAATGCTGAACAACGGCTTTTGGGATTATGTTGATTTGTTCGTGTCAAACACGCAAATGATACCGGCGCTCGTGCTGTCATTCCTGGCGTTGCAGGTCACGGGAAAATTAAGGTCGAAGGTCACGTCGTTCGGGTATTCCGGAATTTTCGGCGGCATCCTCTCATACGTGCTGGATGCGGTTGGTGTCGGGATATTTTTCGGCGGGCTGGGCTTTATCTTCAGCAAAGGCAGGCTCGGCCCGGTTGTTTACGTGCTGTTTTTCGCGGGCGCGGCGATCGGCGCGCTGCTGATCTGGTGGGATAAGAAGGGGAGGAAAACAGGAACCTTGAAAAACGCGCTGGCCCAGGAGGACGAGATCGGGCGCGAGATCTCGCTTCTCGAGGCGAAGCTTACAGAATTGAACAAACGGGCCACGGCAGAAAGCAACCCGGCCGCCAAAGGCGCGATCGAGGATGAGATGGCCAGGGTAAAGCAGCGGGTAGACAGGCTGCGCGCCAGGGAGGAAGTTTTAATTGAGCAGGCGGCTTGATTAAGATTTAAGATTTGGACTAACAACATATATTATGGATATCATTTCATTCCAGGCGTCTTCACAGGCGACAGTTGCGTCGAGCATTTTTAAGTTCCTTGAAAAATACCAGGCGCAGGAGCTGATCGTGCCGTTTTTGCTTACGTTCGTCATAGCGTACGGGGTTTTGGATTCGATAAGGATATTCCAGAAACCCAGCATAAACGCCATCGTCGCCCTGAGCATATCGTTTTACGCCATATTTTACGGCCCTTACGGAAGCATGGGTAAATTCTTAACGCAGTTGTACGGCACGAGCGCTGTGGTGTTGGCAGGTCTTGTGGTAATAATGATACTGCTTGGCGCGCTGAGCCTTGGCGGAAGGCACAGGCCGGGTGCTGGTGTTTTTGAGCGGCTTTTCGGCACGTCCGGCGGGGTCACAGTGGCGGCCATAATAACCGTAGTTTTTATCTTTTTACTCGCTACCGGCTGGTTCTCGAATGTCGGAATTAAGCTTGATTCGGACACGACAGCATTGCTTATCATAGTCCTTGTGATATTCCTGTTCATCTACATAGTGGCTCGGCCAGGCCACGTAAGGCGCTGGTGGGATAATATGCCGTGGATGAACCCGCAGGAAGGGCATTTTTAATAATAAAAGCACGCGAAATGAAGTGATATAATATGGTGCAGGACATCTTCACGCCGCTTGTCGGCAATTTAAACCAGATGGGCTTTTACAAGTTTGTTTTGCCGTGGCTGTTCACGCTGGCACTAACGTACGGCATTCTGCTCAAGGTAAAGCTGTTCGGCGCCGAACAGCAGAAATCTCTTGTGGCTATTATCTCGATTGTAGCGGCGTTTTTCGTTGTCAATTACACACCGGCCGGGTTTGCGATGGACAGCTTTTTCACGCAGGTCTTTGGAGTGGGCGTCTTAATCCTAACTGGCATTTTTGTCGTGCTGCTGTTAATGGGACTGGTCGGCATGAAAGGAGAGGACATATTCAAGGCTGAAAACATCAAAAGCGGAGGCGGGCTTGCCGTAATACTTCTGATAGCCTTCATAACGTTCCTGTTTTTCACAGTCGGAGGCGTGAACATATCGTCTGACCAGCTGTCCCTGATAGCGGTCATGATATTCATGGTCGTGGCGCTGGCTTTCATAGCCAAATGACGGAGAATTCCAATGGCCTCGCTTGATTTTACGACCCTGCAGAACACGCTAAAAGCGATGGGCTTTTACGATTTCGTCCTGCCGTGGCTGCTCGCTTTTGCGGTCGTTTTCGGGATATTGCAAACTGTAAATATTTTCAAGAAGAGCGGTGCGAACAACGCTAACACGCCGAACACATCCGTTGACGCTGTCATAGCAATGGTGGCTGCGTTTTACCTTACGATTTTCACGCCATATTCCGGCTTCCTTTCGTCGTTCTTCAGCAAACTTTTCGGAAGCTCGATAGTCGTGCTGTCCGGCGTTTTGGTCTTATTGATGTTCATCGGGATATTCGGGCTAAGGCTTGATGAGTTTTTCTTTGAGTTTGAAGGCGAAGGCGCGGCCAGGAAGATAAAAAGCATCAAAGGCATGACGTATATCCTGCTGATAGCGGCCCTTATTGTGGCGGCGAGCCTTTTCATCAGCGCCAATTCCGGAGTCTTTGCGTTCGGAGGATCCAGCTTCAATGCATCTGAAATGATTACTATGCTCCTGTTTTTCGGCATAATCGGTTCGGTCATCTGGTTCGTGGTCAAGGGCGCGAAATAGCAGATAAATAGCTAGAAGCATATACGATATTGCAGTTAATATTGTTGGGAGAATTGTAGATAATGGCAACGTTTGATTTTATCGCACTCCAGAACACCCTGAAGTCCATGGGCTTTTATGATTTCGTTTTGCCATGGTTACTGGCGTTTTCTGTCGTTTTCGGGATATTGCAAACTGTAAATATTTTCAAGAAAGGCACCGAAAACAAACCGAACACGTCCGTCGACGCTGTAATAGGGCTTGTCGTCGCTTTTTACCTGACAATATTCACGCCTTACTCAGGATTTTTGTCGTCATTCTTCAGCAAGCTTTTCGGAAGCTCGATAGTCGTGCTGTCCGGAGTTTTGGTTCTGTTAATGTTCGTAGGGATATTCGGGTTGAAGTCTGACCAGCTTGTCACAGGCGGAGTGAAAAACCTGGTGATCATTGTGGCCGTGATACTGGCTGCGCTGCTTTTCGCCAACGCAAACTCCGGCATGTTTTCGTTCGGCGGAACAAGTTTCGATGTCAGTGAAACGCTTACGATGCTCGTTTTCTTCGGCATAATCATAGCCGTGATATGGTTTGTGGTGCATGAAGGAGGTACCACAACGCCGTCTCCACCCAGGGTTGGCACAAAGAAGTCTGACGAGTAATTTTCTAGACGACTCCTTGGGAAATTGCCCAGAGAACCTGTCTACCTGCTTTTTTGGATAGGTTAGAAAAAAACTTTTCATCACAAGTAACACAGGAATAACCAGATCATTGCCGCCTAGGTTGTAAATTTTCTACTGCTTGTTGATCTTCTGCAAAGAATCGTTTACAGCGCGGACCGATTCTATCATTGAGGGAAGCGTCTCTTTGAAGGCTTTTTCTATGGAGCCTATTCGGGCGTCGATCTGGCCGAGATTTTCGTGATATTGTTCCAGCTTGCCTTCGATGCCGCCCGAGGCTACATTGCCGGATTCCTTCAGCGTGCGCATCTGGAGATCGATGTCGTGCAGCCGCTCATTAACAGCGTCGAAGCGCTTTTCAACAGAATCTATGCGGAATTCGAGCTGCCTCCATTTTTCTTCAACGACAGCCTCGACGACCTCCTCGATTTCCGTGGCTGTTGGCGACGAGCCTAACGCAACCGGTATTTCAGCCATCTCGGGCGTCGCCGGCTCCCACTCTGCGCCTGCCTGCTGCTGGGGCTGCTGTTGTTCGGCTGGAAATTCAAAATCATTCTGTTGCGCCTGAGGTTGTTCGGGCACAGAAAAACCCATTGGTTGCATTTCCGGTTGCGGCAGCATCATCTGCGGTGCGGCCTGGTGGGGTTGCGTCACAGTTTCCCTGACGGCTGTCATTACAGCCGCCCGTTCCTGCGGCGCGTTCATGGAAGCTGAAAAACCCGCGTCCTGCGGCGGCCGCGGCATGTTTAACTGGGGCTGCGCTTCCTGCGCCTTTTTCTTGAACAGCCACATTGTCATTACCTGATTAGTTTTGATCAACGTTTAATAAAAGCTTTTACCAGTGTAAGTTTTATGGCAGATGCGGTCTCCTATTTCTCAAGCCTGTTCGGCGTCCGGACAAACCTGTTTTTCGCCCCTTTCGCAAAGGGAAATGCTGACATACTCTGGATAATAATACCGATTTACATCAGCTGGGCGCTGGCTGAATATTACCAGGAAAAAACGGGCACGAGCATAGGAAACGCCATAAGCAACGGCTTCGTGGGCGGGATTGACCGGACCAGAAGGCTTGCATCGGCATTTTAGCAGACTGACGCATATGCTATTGGCATGCATATGCGTCTAATCCCCGACAGCGGCTTTTGCGGGGAAGGCGTTGATAACGATTTTCATGTTCGCCTACGGCCTCCTGATAATTTACAACGGCATGAAAGGGCGGCATCCGGCTGTGCTGTTGGGGCGTGTCAAGGAAATAAGTTACCTGATGATAACTTTTTCGCCCATAGTTTACGGGCTGGTTCCGCTTTCATGGGACGCAGTCATAGCTATAATTTTGTTTTTCCCGGTTTTGTACGGCATAACCGAGATCATGGACAGGGTGTTGCCGGCGCCGAAAGAAGAACCTGTTAACTAACCGGAGAAAACGCCCACAAGCTGACACATATGGCATGGGCATGTAAAAAACTACAACTGCTGCGGCCTTAGCTGGATTTTGAGCTCTTCCAGCATTTTCCTGACCTCGGATATTGTAACGAACTCGGATTTGATCGGGTTTATCAGGTCTATGAAGCCCTGTATCTCGCGAAGCTCTGTTTTCGTTGCGACGCGCTCCATTTGTTTTGTCAGTTTCCTGGCGTCGTCCTCGATTTTAGCCAGGCGGTTGGCCAGCTCGTCGATCCTGGCATTCAGTTTGTCCGACGACAGCTTGGCCTGTTTGAATTGTTCTACCGCGGTCTGGTCGATGTTCGACAGCGTTGATTCGAGGCTTGTTATCTTCTGTTCTACCAGCCGCAGCCGCTTAGAGTTGTCGTTAAGGCGGCGTATTAACTCAGCGACCACGGCCTGAACGTTGGCAGGCTTTTTCTCAAAAACGGCCATACAATAGAATTTAGATTAAGATATAATATAGTATATGGCCCTCCAGTTCGAATACAACCCGGAAGACAATTCTATACGACTAAACACGCTCGGGACTTTGTACGGTTCAAGCCTCGAGGACTTTGAGGCGATAATGGCCGCCGCGATAGACAAGATTGTCGAGGTCAAGAAAGTATCCCGCATAATACTCGCAGAGACGCGGGAATACGAGTATGACTGGGAGCAAACCAGGCTGCTGGTCGAAATTGCCAGCGCGCTGGACGAGATGGTCCGCGGGCGCAGGCTGCTGACCCCTACGAATTTGTCGATACCGAACTGCGACCGCCATACTGCGGAGCGAAGCCACAACGTGCAGCGGATTGTCGTTGACCTGATGAGGCGCGACCCGGTCGGGGCGTATGCCGAGACCTTGCGCGAGATAAGAAGGGTCAAGATGGAAGCGCGAAAAAACCCGTACCATGTGCAATGCTACGCGCATTATGTGAACAACGCGCTGGCGCCGATACAGAGGATAATGGAATCGACGTCATTGATCCAGATGGTCAAGGACAGCGTGGCAGGCTACCATATCGGCGACCGCACGCTTTACCGCGAGATTTTCCACCCGACCATACGCCCGAATTTCATGCTGACGCGGTTCATGTCCGCGACGCCAAAGGACGGGCAGGCCATTGACAGGTACAAGGTCGGCGACATCGAGGTGGAGATTTACCGTATTCCGAATAAATCCGAGCTGGTTTATCATGTAATCCCTCCGGAATTCCAGCTGACAGAAGACAAGTACATGCTGCTCGACGCCGCGCGGCGCTATATGGCCGAACACAAACCGGTTGAAACGGAATTTTCAGACCCGGAACGCGCGCGGGAAATATTTGCCAATATAGGACGCGACATGATACGCGATTTGTCGTCTAACATGGGAATCTTCCTGAGCCCGCTGGAAATTGAAAACATGACAAAGATACTCACGAGGTACACGGCCGGATTCGGCGTGTTGGAAATACTTCTAGCCGACGAAAAATTGCAGGACATTTACATAAACTCGCCTATCGGGCAGAACCCGATTTACATAAACCATTCTGATTTCAACGAATGCTCGACAAACTTAATACCTACGAAAGACGACGCTGAGTCCTGGGCGACACGTTTCCGAATAGCGTCTGGAAGGCCGCTGGACGAAGCAAACCCGGTTTTAGACACGGACATAAACGTGCCGGGCGGCCGCGCGAGAGTCGCTGCAATAACGAAAACGTTATCCCCTGAGGGATTAGCGTTTGCGTTTCGCCGGCACCGAGATAAACCGTGGACGCTGCCGCTGCTGATTAAAGCGGGAACGATTGACCCGCTGTTCGCTGGGGTCATGAGCTTTTTAGTCGACGGCTCTGCGAGCATGCTCGTGGCGGGCGGCCGCGGCTCTGGTAAAACTTCACTTTTAAACGCGATGATGCTGGAAATTTCTCCGAATAAAAGAATCCTTACAGTAGAAGACACGATTGAACTTGCTGTCGATTACATGAGAAAACTCGGCTACAACATCGAAAGATTAAAATCGCGATCCGTGATAACCCACATTGAGACTGAGATGGCTGCGGACGAGGCGCTTCGCACCGCGTTGCGTTTAGGCGATTCGTCACTGATAGTGGGAGAAGTGCGTTCGCTCGAGGCGAAAGCACTTTATGAAGCAATGAGAATAGGCGCGTTATCGAACGTAGTTGCAGGCACGATACACGGCGAATCGCCTTACGGCGTTTACGACCGCGTTGTAAATGATTTGGGCGTGCCGTCGACGAGTTTTAAAGCGACGGACATAATCGTAATATCGAAAATGCTGCGGTCTGCGGACGGGCTTCACCGTTTCCGCAGAGTCACCGAGTTGACCGAAGTGCGCAAACACTGGAAAAGCGACCCGTATGAGGAGAAGGGCTTTGTCAACCTTATGGAATATTCCGCGGGCGCGGATTCGTTAAAACCCACGGAAATCCTGTCAACAGGCGAGTCGGAGATAATAAACCGCATCGCGTCGCTGACAAGGGAATGGGAAGGCCGCTGGGAAGACGTCTGGGAAAACATACAGCTTCGCGCCAACATAAAAAAAGCGATGGTCGACTATTCGGTGAGGTTTAATTTACCTGATGTGATCGAGGCACCGTGGGTTATGCAATCGAACGAGCAGTTCCACATAATTTCGTCCCGCCTTAAGGAGGAGACGGGCTACATGGACCCGAAGGAAATATTCTCCCGCTGGGACAAATGGTTTTTAGCAAAAGCCAAGGAGCGGTTCCCGCGCATGGCCGCGAGGGCGATGTGATAAGATGGACCAAAACAGGATCGACGAGGAAGAGTTAAAAAGGATAGCCCGCGATTACGAGCCGAGGATTTTCGAGGATGCGGCCGCGGAAAAGGAAAGCGAACATTTTTTGTCGCTGGATTACAAGGTTTTCAAGACAGAAGAAATGGGGGCGAGGAAAAAATTAAATTTGTATGAAAACCTTTGCGCGTTTTCAGAAAAGCTTCTCAAAGTCGAGCCGTCGAAAAGTTCTGCGGAACAGCTCCGCAGGGAAATAGATTTTACAAACCTGCAATGCACGCCCGCAGGCGTAACGTCGGCATCATTCTTAACATCCATATCCCTGATTATTGCCTCGTTGGCAGTGTTCGCATTCGGGATTGTCCCGATTTTCATAGGCCTGACCATGTTCCTATTTTCCATAATAGCCGGCATGTACGTCCACCGTTATCCGTCCAAGCGCGCCCGCAATTTCCGGGTCAAGGCGTCGGAAGAGATTGTCTTATCGATAGTTTACATGGTAATCTCGATGCGCATATCGCCGAACCTCGAGAACGCGGTCAAGTTTGTCGCGACAAACCTGAACGGGCCGCTTGCGCTTGATTTTAGAAAGCTGCTGTGGGACATCTACATGCGGAAAGCGGAAAACATCGACAAGGCGCTCGGGTCGTACATAGACGCACGCTGGAAAAACGAGAACGAGGAATTTTCATCCGCGTTAACGCTGATACGGAATTCGATAGACCAGCCCGAGAAAAAGCGGCTAGCAATGCTGGACGAGGCTGTTGATGTCATCTTAAAGGGCACAAAGGAGAGGATGAGCCATTATGCGCAGAACCTGCGCATGCCGCTGCTGATCATACATGCAATGGGCATTTTGCTGCCGATAATGGGCCTTGTGATGTTCCCTGTTCTCGTGCTGTTTTTGTCGAACCTCGTGCAGCCGTATATGCTTTTTTTGGTTTATGACGTGTTCCTGTTTTTGGGACTCTATTGGTACACGTCCAGTGTTTTGGCTACGAAGCCGCCCACTCTGTCGAAACCGGACGTGTCGAAGCATCCCGACACGCCGAAGGAAGGATATTTCAGGATGGGTCTGCTAGGGAAAAAATTTGAGGTAAGGACATTCATACCGGCTGCGATCCTGTTCGCTGTGTTGTTTTTCATCGGTTACAACGGCATGACCAAGTCAACAACATCTTTTGAGCGCGTCATGTATTCCACAGTCGTTATCGGGTCGATTTCCATACCAATTTCCGTTTATTCGTTTTTGCAAAGTTTCCAGAGGACGAGCGTGCGCAAAAAAGTGATAAGCGTTGAAGGCGAATTCGCGGAAGCGATTTTCCATCTGGGCAACCAGTTGTCGTCGGGCACGCCAATCGAAAACGCCATCGACAAGAACCAGGAGAAAATAAAAGACCTTGGCATATCCGAGTTCTTCGGCCGCATAGTCCAGAATATCAAACGCATGGGAATGACGTTTGAACAATCGATTTTCGACAAAAACTACGGAGCGGTGTGGTATTACCCGTCGAGCCTGATAATATCCGTGATGCGCGTTGTCGTTGAGGCCGTGCGCAAAGGCGTTTACAACGCGTCGCAGTCCATGATGTCCATTGCCCGATACCTTAAAGACGTCCATTCGATCGAGGAAGAGCTTCGCGACATACTCGGTGAAAGCACGACGAGCATGAAATTCTTAAGCACAGTGCTTGCCCCGCTGGTCGCCGGCGTTACTGTAACGATGGCGCTGATAATGCTCGACATAATCAAGATTCTGGGCGAAAAACTGGCAGGCCTGACGCAACAGGGCATAAGCTCGAGCCTGCCGCTGTTTTTGACTGTCGGATTAGACAAGGGCGGGGTGACTGCGGAGGTGTTCCAGCTGGTTGTCGGGATATACATGATAGAAGTCGCCGGCCTGTTATCGTATTTTGTAAGCAAGATCGAGACGGGCGAGGACAAGATAAATTTATACAGCACCTTGGCAGTTAACATGCTCGTGTCCTTTTTGGTTTACACGTTTTCCATAATCGGTGTTTATTCGACACTGGGGTCGCAGATACAGAGCAGCATACTGGGAGGGATATGATGGTAGCCTCTGACCAGGTCAGGTTCCTTATGTGGACGGGCGTTTTTTTCCTTGTTGCGCTCACGTTTTACCAGATCGCCATGATGATGCTGCCGAGGCTGATAGTCTACGGAACCTTGCCAGAGGACAAGCAGCTTTACATAGACAATGCCGATGCGCTGGCCACGCGCATAGCCGGCGGAGTGTGCAGCCTTTGGCAGTCGAGAAGCGATTTCAGGAAAGGTTTTGAAAGCTTGTCCGAGTACAAAGTAACGTCGGGCAAGGTGGACGCCGGCAAGATACAAGAGAAAATTATTGCCATCGGGTGTGACAAGGTTATTTCGCCCACGGACTGGGCGTACAGCGGTGATGTCATGACTGTCGGAAGCGTTTACGGCGTAAAGATATCAATGAAAGACGACAAATCCAAGATTGTTGTAAAGGCTGATAAAAAATGATGGAGGAGAGCGGCAAACTGGTTGTCATCGCCATTCTGGCAGTGCTTGTGATTATGGTTATGGTGGCTGTCGCTACCGTTTTCAAGGACAGTGCGCCGGATGCGAAGATACCGGGCGTGTGCGATGTAGTCGAGGGGAAAGCCGAAGGCGCTGTAGGTTCTGCCGTGGGAAAGGGACTCTGCCTTCCGATAAATGCCGTGTCATGGGTTGCGGGAAAAACTGCAGGTGCGCTGGGATGAAATACAGGAAAGGAATACAGACAGAAATGCTTGTGATAATCGTAGCAGTGGTCATAGGGCTGCTGGTTTTCGGCGCTTACATACTTTTTTTGAATGAAGAGGTGCAGTCGGGCGGCGCCGGCGCCACGTTCGGAAAAATGATGTGCGGATTCCTTAACATCATCACCGGCGGCTGGGCGGGCGGCTGGTGCAATTTCATGTGAGCAGCGGGATTTTATAGGTTGACCGACAAATATTAACTGGTCGGAATGGTGCGGAAAGGCTTGTCGCAGAATGCTCTTACGCTTATCCTTGGAATACTTCTGATGCTTTTCGTGCTTGCGGTAAACACAGGCTTTGCGCCGTCGGAGGCTTTCAAGGACTTCATAAAAAAAGTCCCTTTTTTGAACCGCATAGCACCGGAGCCTGCGGTTGAAAATCCCGAGCCTATAGATGCCATAGGGGTGTGCGGCGGGTTGTGCAGCAACAAGTTGAAAAGCTGCGCCATTGACCAGAAGTGCGTGGAGGACGATTCGCAGGACAACCCGCTGATAGGAAAATGCTCGCCTGATCCGGTTTGCGCAGCAAACGTGCCTGCGGGAGACGTATTAAGATTTTATGCGGTGACGGAAGGCGGGGACAGGCTAAGCTACAAAATCTATGAGCAGGCCGACCCGGCGCAGATGTACCAGCTGGAAGCTGGCGACTGTTTGCAGTATGATGTGTGGATAGCCAATGACGCAGGCGGGCTTGGCGGAATAGAGATCGAAACGTCGGACAGCAAGAAATGGGGCAACGACAATAAATTTGCCGATACCAACGGCCAAAAGGCCGCGCTCGGGCCTTCGTCGAAATTGCATGCGGAAGGCGAGGACATATCAGGATACGCTTACAGGAAATGGTACAAAAGGATGGTACCGATTTTCACAGACACTGATCCCGACCAGACAATGGCGGGAAGAAGCGTGAAATCGATAAATCTGGTTACTGAACAGGGATCCTATTCGCAGGTTCCTGTTGTTTCTTATTACGACAACGTGAAGTTCGTTAGCTGCGCGTCCCCGGCAGCCGTTAAGAAGGTTATTTTCGAGAACACTCTCCAGAAGAACGGGCCGTCAAGCGGGGGCGGGTTCAAAGACGTAAAGATGGATGTGATCGCTTATGGAAGCATGGCGAGTGTGCCTGATTACCACGACCACGGCACGCAGGTGCTGCTATTTAATGCTGTCAACTCAGCCGGCGACGGCGGCATTTATTGGCGCATGGGCAAGGTTGATTACACAGTGCAACCCGGCGACACGATAGAATACGATGTGTGCGTTGTGTCGCCTTATTCCGATACAGGCGGAATAGACGTTTTCAAGGACAACGGCAAAAACGGATGGAAGGACATTGACAAAAGCGGCGTGCTTTGGTTGTCGGGCGTTGATTGCAGTTCGGGTTCGCTTGATGGAATGTCCAACAAATGGCGCGACCAGAACCTTGTGGACGGACATCCACAGTGTGACCTTAGGCAGAAATACTCAAAAACTCTCGCGCTGGGCAAATGGTATCATCGCGTGATGATAGTACCCTACGACAAAGTCAAAGACAAGGACAAAATTACCTGGTTGGATGCAGCAGCGGAAAATGACAATTCAGGTTCCTACACAGTGTACTATGACAATATATTCATAACAAACGCGGACAAAATTTCGCAAGCCGTATATCAGGACGGGCTGCCTTCGGCGAACGAAAAACATTACTCAGACGGCTCTTACACGGCTACGATGACGCCTGTCAGCCCGCCCGCGCCCGGCGTTTGCGTGCCGGCCGACGTGACGCTAAGGTCTTACGTCAAATAAAATATTTCATACCGCGAACAAATGACTTTTATGGGAAAAAAAGGGGTTTCGGAGTACAACATCGCAGTGTTCATGAGCCTGATCATAGGGGTAGTGCTTCTTGCTTTCATGATCCTGTGGGTGAAGGGGTCGGAGGAGAAGCAGCAGAGGGAGAGGAACACTGTTCTGGCTGCGGCAGGCTGCCTGGAAAACAACGTATGCGAAAAACAGGCCTTCAACAAGGCGTGCATCCACACGACAGACCAGAAGAATGAATGCGGCTGCAGGGCGTGGCTGGGCGTTGAAAGCAACGAAGACTGCGGCGCGGGAAAAATATGCAAATCATTGGGCGGCACAAATTATGGTTCGTGCGTTTAAGGGACAAAGCGATGACGCGTTAATGGTAATACTGATGGTTGTCGGACTGTTGCTCATACTCGGCGCTGCGATCATGATCCTGGTCGTGATGGGAAAGCCGGCAGCGCTGAAAGCGATACCCATGATCGGTGACGCGTTGTGCGAGATCACAAAATCTTTGGGGGCGAATTGCTGAATGGCCGAAGAAGCTGTTAATTTGCCCATGGTTTTGGTGGGCATGCTTGCAATCGCCGCGGTGATCATAGGGCTGCTTGCCGTGGGGGCCATACCGGGCATAAACAGCGCGAAGGAAAACAGTGACCTGCAGGTCGCGTGCGCGCAGTACCAGGCCGCGTTCGGGTGCGGAAACAAGGCGTGCGCGGTTACCTATGACGCGAACAAATGCAAGACCATGCTGGAATCGGCGAGCGTGAGCACTAAAAATGACGTGAAAACTCTCTGGGAAATGTGCAAGGACGCGGGACTGGACGATCCGAAAAACTGCCACATAAGGTGCTGCGGCAAATGAGCAGCGTCGCTTTTATTATTGCGTCCATAGAATAATTCCGTGGGCGAAGAAACTTCCGCAAAAGGAATGCTGGCAATAGACACAATGATACTGATACTTCTTGGTGTGGTGGTGCTTGCGGTCGTTATCGGCTTGGTCATCTTCGGCGGGCAGCAGCCCGGCGGCGACATTGCCAAACAGGCTTTCGTGCGGTCGTGCTGCCAGCTAAACTCGCAGATAGTCTGCGACAATCCTTCGGCAGCAAACTGCAAAGTACCCGACAGCATGAAATCCATATTCGGAGAAGGCACGCAGCCACTGGCAAGTGTTGCTGACAAGATAGGGATTTCCGGAGAGGCCAGCCTGAAAAAATTCTGCGGCTGCGGCTAAGGCGCTGCGCGGATATTAAGCAGGTAAAACCAGATTAATTTTATGGCTAACTCGAAAGGCGCAAGCCAGGACACCATATTCCTGATTTTAGGGCTTGTAATTTTCGTGATGACCGCGTTTGTGGTCTATATGCTTATTGGAGGGCCTTACTGCGACGACATGGCAAAAAAAACCGCGAACAACATAAAAACCGCAGTCGAAACCGTTTCAAAAACGGGCACGTATACAGAGGAGAGCCCGTACACGACTTACGTAATGCTGTGCCAGAACAAGGTCGGGAGCCCGCTGACGCTAAACCCGTTTGCTTACAAGGCGTTCACAACCCCGGAGTATATGATATATTGGGAGCATTTTCCCGAGGGGCCGGGTAACATCGGCGAAGGCCTTTACAAGTTTGACGAAAGCTACCCGTTCAGCAAAAACATGGCGCTGATCCTTGCGAGCAATGTCGGCCTTTCGCTTTTCAGCGGCACGCTGTCCACGATATCCAAGACGAAAATAGGAGGCGCTGTGAAAGATTTTTCGTCAAAGATTTCCCAGTCTGCTGCGGGAAAAGTCGCCAAAGTATTCCTCGGGCCTGTCGTAATCACGGCAAAGGCCGCCGCGATGCCGTTCAAGATAATCAACTACATGTCAGAAATAGCGATAAAGGGCACGGTGAATTCGGTGAAATTCGTGGTGGCGAAGTCCGGAATCGGGAAATTAATAACGCAAAAGGAAGCGCCCAACATTTTCGGCAAAGTTGTCGGGCTTGGATTCCTGAAATCCATGGCAGACAACGGGCTGGTCGAGTTTGAAAAGGTGGCGGCCGCGGACGGAGCCGACGACCTGGCGATTAAAATGGTGAGCGTCACAGACCCGTCCGGCAAGACGTACCAGAAAGCGGTTGTTCCTCCTGCGAAAAGGCCGGAGCTGGAAAAAACGATCAATGACCTGCTGGCAAGTTCCGTGGACGAGGAGAAAATAATGGGCCAGAACCTGAAGGAATTTTTCGCTTACTCCGCCGACGAAATTTCATCTCCGACTCTGGTAGGGTTCAGGAAAATAATACAGGAATCCGAAGGCGCCGGCGAGAAGCTCGGGTTTAACGCGCTGGTCGGCGGTTCGATGACTGCGGCCAGCAAATCATTCGACGACGCGTCAAGGGCAATGGCGTCCAGATACGGGCTGTACGCCCAGAGGCCTATAACGACGTTCTTCGACCATACAGGAATAACGCGATTTTCCAAGAAAGTGAACGCGCTGGACGTTTTCCGAAAAATGAAATTTTTCGACGATGCCGGGAACCCGGCCCCGATAATAGGCGACATATCCAAAAGATTCAAGGACCTAAAGATAACCACAACTTTGGACGACCCAAACAAGTTCGCGGCCGCTACCGAGAAGTTTTTCGTCAGCGACGGAAAGGCGATAATCGCGGGCGCCGAGACTGACACTGCGATGATGACGTTTTTGGAGTCCAGTGTAAAAGAGGCTAAGGACGGCATAGGCACAGGCGTCAAGGCCGGCGCATACAAAAAATTCATGGACGGGGCCGCGACCGACGACGAGATAGAGAGCATAGCCGGCGCGTTCAAAAGCAGTTATTTGCAGGAACTAAAAGCTTCAGGCGTCAGCGATGCAACAGTAGCGTCTGTTGAGAGCAAGCTTTCCACGCCGCAATATTCCAGGCGGCTTGTAGCCGATTTCCAGAATGAGCTGAAAAACGCAAAAAACATAAGGATCGACCCGTCAGACCCGGCCAGCGCACTGATAGACAGGGACGAGGCTATGGAGATCGCGATGCTTTCCGCATCATGGAAACGCGAGCCTGAAACGCTCGCGCTCATGGCAGAGGACAAATACGATTCGATCCTTTCAGGCACAGTCGACAAGCTGGGCGGATGGGAGCCGAAAGAGACTGTAAAATTCCTCAAGACCGACCTGTCCGCGTTCACAATAGGCACGTACCTGCCAAGCGAGAACGACGTGAAATATTCATACCTGAAATCGCCGAACGCGGGCTGCGAGTCGAACACCGTATGCCTTAACATGAAAACGGTTGAGCAGAAAAAGGAGGGTGTTTCGGAGAGCCAGATCAAAAGTTATGAAGACGTGTATGTTGTGAAAAACAATGTCATGGTGCGGCTTAAAAGGGACGGTTTTATATCCCCGCTTGGCGGCGGCGTAGGGGCGTTCCAATTTGATGACAAGCCAAGGTTCCATCTTGTTTCCCCGTGCTTAGCGCAGATCAGTTTTTATAACGCCGGCGACGACAAGGCGGGAAGACCGCTCGTAATGGCCGACGTGGACAAATGCCCGACGCCCGGACATTCAAATTATTGCTACTTTGACGAAGGCAAGTTCAACGAGATGGCGGCAGGGTTTTACGGTTCATTGGCCTGTTCAGTCATAGCGGATTTCGGAAAGCTTGTAGCAGTGGGTTTCCTTTTGCAACCCGCGTGTTCGGGAATACAGGTTAAGACAGAGTATGACACAACATGGCCTTTCCAGCCTTTCCAATCGCTTGGTAACAAGGACATGAACGTATTGAATTGCAACATACAGAAAAACCCGAAAGAGGCTGCCAAGCTTTCCATGACGGCTTGTTGCGGCATAGCGCAATGCACCGGAGACTTCGTGTGCCAGGGCGTTGATTACGCGGAAAAGAACAGGCTGATATGCGGCAGCGACAGCTGCACGCTGGAACAGCTGGCCAAGGTCGCCGAGTCGGATTACAAGAATGTGTGCGGGTGCAACGGATGAAAGGCATAATCATTGTACGGGATTTCATGGTGTTCCTTTCTGAACTGGCAGTTCTTTTGTTAAGCCTTTATTTCATTATCACTGCGGGCGCGAGCATGGGGGATTTGGTTTTCAGCTTTGACTCGCGGCTTGCCGCAGAAACCGTTTTCGGCCTGGCGGCCGCGGCCGACATGGCGCCGGGCTTTGAGGCGAGCTTTATGATGCAGCCCAACCCGTACAAGATTTCCATAGACAAGGACGGAAACAGCAATTTCATATCAATGGATTCCACGAGGGAAAAATTCCGCGTGCAGGAAGGCGCCACAGTGAAGATACAGCCCAAGCAGAAGCTGTACCTTATCACAGCCAGCGGGAATAGCGTGAAACCCCTGGACAGCGAGGCGGCCGCACCGGCAGGCGGCAAGATGAGCGAATCAACAAGCTGGTTAATCACGGTCAAAAAAACCGGCAAGGAGACAAGCGTTTACGCAAGCCCGATAGGAGGAAAGTGAAGCATGTCGTCATTCATTTCAGAAAATTTCCTAAAAATAGCGTCTCTTGTCCTAACTATCGTGGCATTGTTAGGCTCGATAGTGCAGTTCCAGGACTTTTCACTCCAGGCCCATGGGAACCAGATTGACAGGCTGAATTTGATGTTCGGCCAATACCTTGCGGGCGCGCCATTTTTGACGCAGAGCGAACCCGACTACAGGAAGGGGGTGCTTGATGCGGACAAGCTGGACAAGCTTGACGCAACCACATTCGGGCAGCAGTTCGATTTCCAGATAAAGAAATATTATTTGCAGATAAACCTTACAGACAACAGCAGGACATGGGAGTTCGGAGACGTGTCAATACGCAAAGAAAATTACAAGCTGTGGGAATATCCTGTTGCGGTAAATGTGAGCGATGCTGTATTGGCCGGCAAGATGAGCGTTTACGTCCCGAGGTATGATTAGCATGGCGCGCAAGAGCAGGATGAAGGGCGACATAACGTTCATGTCAGACTTCTTTTTCCTCATCATACTTTTTTTTACGTCGCTGGTCCTGATGTTTTCAATGAGCATAGCAAAAATAATAGTGGGAAATTTCATTAAGGTGACAGTGCACGCGACGTTCCTCGAATTTTCCCTCAACAACGAGAACTCGTTGCTGTCCGCGCTGGAAATAAAATCCAGTGCGTCGGACGCCCCGCTGAAAAGCGTCCTGTCCGCGGCAGCGTTCCAGTGGGACGGCGACCTGGGCTGGGACGGCAGCGCATACGCCGACGGCAAGCTTTACGATGCCCGCGCGCTTTCGCAGGGGGTATTCGACAGCCTTGTTCAGGGGCCGTACATATTCGAATTGAGAAAAGAATTCAGCAACGGCGCGTCGACGGCAACTAAACGGACTATCGTAGCATCCAAGAACAAAGAAAAAATTGTATCTGACGCCGAGGTTGCGGAAATGGAATTTTATTTGCCGCAACCCGCGTGCGGCGCCTGCAGCAAGGCCGCGGTTTACCGGCTGTATTCGACGATAAAGTGATTGTATGAAAGGAAGCATCGTACGTTTCATGAGCACCACGGTTTTCATAGTTTTTGGAGTGCTCATAATATGGTGGTTCAAGTCCGTTGTCACATCGGAAGTCTTCATAGTTTCCGAGCGGCACAAGGAAAGCTTTTCGACGCTCAATTACCTGGAGCTGTCGCGCAAGACGCTGGAAGAGGCTGTGCCAACATACGCGCAAACAGGCGCGTCAAGGGCAGGCGCAATGGGCGGGTTGGACAACACAGTGCCGCAAAAGGACGGCGTAGCAATATGGAAAACAGCGCCCGGCGAAGCGACGATCAAAGACACCTTAAAGCGTTACATTGTTGACGAGATCGCAAACGTGCAATCCCATCCGATCGCCGGCAAGTTCATAACCATAAGCTATGGCAGCACGGAAGTGGAGGTAATACCGGACAACGGCGATTTTCCAAAATCGGAGAAATTTTACGTAAAGGGAAGCAAGGGCGTCGAAGTCTCTAAGGGTCTTGATACGCAGGGCTTAAAAATAAAGACGTCGCTGAAAGGCTACATCGATAACGAGATAAAATTAAAATATTTCGCGCTGTACGATGCTGCGAAGCAGTTTTTGGGGAGCGGCGAAATTGAAAAAACAGTAAATGAGGCGTTCGCTTCTGTGAAAACGGAAGGCGAAACGACCAACGAGGCGGCGAAGTGCGCGTTGCCTGTTGCGAAGTGCGATCCTGCGGACGAGTACAGCAACGCGTGTCCTGTTTCCAGCGCTGTCGAACCAACGGCTGCGGACGTTTTGGCAACAACGGATTATCCGAAGCTGCCGGCTATCACCATATCAAACACGCCGGCAGGCGAGCCTTTCACGTCGTTCAAGGCGAAGTTTGAGAAACACTCTTTGTCGGCAAATTACGACGACGCGGGCGCGTTGCTGTCAACAGGAGCCTGTTCTTTCGACTGCGGCTACAAGGTTGAAAACGCCTGCGGGAAATGCGAATTCAAAAAAACGTGCGGCGCGCCCCTGCCCGGCGACACGTGCGATAACGGCTGCGTTTACGACAGCGGGGCGTGCGTTAAGCCGGTGTGCGGAGCTGCGCCAGCGTGCGGAGCCTGCGAGTGCGTGAGCGTTGTTGAAAGCAAAACGAAAACATGCTTTGCTGACACGATAACCAAGAAAATAAAATTCACATTTGTTGCGGATGCCTACGAAAAATACTCTTCCGAGGATCCAAACGGTTTTGTGCCGTCGAAAACGCTTAACGTTGTGTTGGCTGTTGCCAAACTGCTGCCTTACGAAACATTGAAATTCAATTTCATGACACACAGCTGCACAACAATGAAAAGCGGTTACGCGACTGTCACGGAACTTCTCGCGGATAATTCTGCCTGCGCGCCGACAGTGCTTGTTCCTGTGTGATGCCAGGAACTAACTATTTAAACCATTGAAAAGAAATAGATAATAAGATCAAGATGGCTAAAAGAAAGGGCGTTTCACTCCCCATTGACATGCTTGTTATCCTTGCCATAGCGGTCATCATTCTAATCGCGATTGTGGCGGTATTCATGGGCGTTTGGAGTCCGTTTGCCACAAACCAGCAGTCAAGGGCGAATTTCAACAAGGAATGCCAGGTTTTAGTGAATACTGGCTGCGCCGGAGACCCGTCAACATCATTGTGCGCAGCCGCTAATGGGATTGTTTTAAACAAAGCGACATGCGACACTGACGCGGACAAGCTTGCAGTCAAAGTCGGATGCGGCTGCCCGGGCGTTGTAGTGACAACGACAGCTGCGGCAGGCGGAGTGCCACCGACACCACCGGCACCTTGATTGTGAAAGCATGAAAAATAAAATTGCCTTCATTTTTGGATTTCTCATGCTGGCGTCTTTTGTTTTTGCGCAAGCGCCCCCATCCGCACCTGATGCATCGACGCCGAATGTTTTAACACTTTATTCCAACGGATGGAACATGATATCGTCGCCTGTCGGCGCTGTGCTGGATGTGAGAACTATAAACGCCTCCTGTCCGCAAACGCAGATTGTGTGGCATCTGAACGCTTCGGTGCAGAAGTGGCAATATTCGAAAGGCGTGTACGACGGCTTGCCCGCGATAACGTGGCTGGCTTCCGACAAAGGTTATTGGGTTTATCTGGGAAACAACGAATCCAAAAAATGCATTGTCAGTGTTGCGGGTCCGCCGAAGCCGAGCTCTGCGAGCGTAACGCTTTACAAAGGCTGGAACATGATATCCAACCCCACCTCGGGTCTGTTCGTTCCAAAAGACATAGCCGATGTTTGCGGGAGCGGCGTTAATCTGAACAACGTGCCGGTGTGGCACTTTAACGGCTCGGCTCAGAAATGGCAGAACTCAAAATCCGGCGATGCGTCAGCGCCGAAGGTTGATAGTCTCGACGGGCGTGCAGGTTATTATGTTTACGCAACCGCAGGATGCACGATACAATTCCAGGACGGGGCGGTTGTGAAGACGGGTTCTGCGGCAACCACTACGACAACAACCAGCACAACTACGACGCTTGCACCAGTCAAACCATGCCGCACATTGTGCAGTGACGCGGATTGGATCGGAAGCGCCGTAGCAGGCTTGTCGTCATCGGGGTCTGCGAAAACGTGCGAGATGCCGATGGGCAGCGAAACCTTTTACGTGTTCAACACGACCTTTTCAGGGGCTGTGAGCGTAGCTGTGGCAGCAGAGACCAACAGTGATGTGGACCTTTACGTTTATGACTCCGGCAGCGCGGGCGCGCACGGCGGCGAGTGCGGCGCTGTGAAATGCTCGTCTTCGAAATCCGGGACAGCGATAGACTCGTGTTCGTTTGAGGCTGTTGCCCAGGCGCGTTATTACATCGGGTTAAAGAACTACAATTATTCCGGTTATGCTGACAAAGGTGTGGCGGTTATTGAGATCGTCAAGAAACCTTCATCGGACGGCGACGTCGATTAAATTTTGTGAAGCGGGAAAAATAAATTTGGATAATTCTGTTTGTCTGTGCCGCTGGCTTTCGTCATGCTAAACTATCATGTCCATGATACTTTTGCGCACAATGCCTGACCCAGCCGCGGTTTTTTCCGTGTATTTTTCCGTGTTCGTTGCTTTTATCCCGTTGCCGCAAATTACGAACGGAACCGGCTCGACGGAATGTTCGTAGCCTTTTGACAGCGAGTTTGAAAAATGGTCGCTTGTGACCGCGATTATCGTCCTGTTCAGGTCGATCCTGTCCAAAATCCTGCGCACAACGACCTGGTCGAAACGCTCTATGAATGCGGTTTTCTCGCCGCGCTTCCTGTCATGCGACAGCGTGTCAAACGCATTCACGTGCAGCAAAACAAAATCGTATTTTTGCAGAGCAGCGAGCGCTTCGTTTGTTTTTTCGTTAAGGTCGGTGTCTTCCAGGCTTGTCGCGCCAGCGGGCCTGATGAAATCCATGCCAAGGAATTTTGCGACGCCTGCGATAGTGCTGTGTGCGCCGATTATGCAGGCTTTTTTGCCGTAACGCTGTTCAAAGCCTTTCGTTTTCGTGGGATGCCCGACATTCCTGACAAGTATTGCGTTTGCCGGGACTTTCCTTTTTTTGTTTATCGGATGTTCCGAGAGGATTTTATTAGCTTTGCGTAAAAATTTATTTAACGCGCCTGCCGTGACCTTTGCGTTGGGCGTTTTTGCGGCTATCTCCTTTACAGGCACGTTTGTCTTTTTCGGGTCGTTCGATCCGATGTTCCATGAAAGCGGTTTGCCGTCTATGCGTCGCATCACTATGATCAGGCGATGGCCTAATGCGTGCTTTGCGATGAACTGGACGCCGTCAATTTCCATGTTGTTGACAGCTTCGACCAATTCGGCAAGGCCTGTTTCATCGCGTCCCGCACGCCGATCGACCAGAATCTTTTCATCGTCCAGCGTGGCGAAATTCGCGCGGAAACACACGTCGCCCTTTTGCGTTTCCACATCCGTGGCCAAAGCTTCAATGTAACCGCGCCCCGGATATGACCCGTCGTAACAACCCAGTATTTTCAGCGTGCCTTCGTCCGTGTCCGCGGTTTTTTCGTATTCCAGGTCCAATAATCCGATTAAACCGTTCTTTGACAGAAAATCCAAGCCCGGGTGGTATGCCGTCGATAGCGGCGTCTCGCCGCGTCCGTCGGGCCCGTCCGGCATGCCGTCGCATATTATGAGAAGGGTTTTCATATGACCTTTTAATAAAAGGTCAATCAAAAAGATAAGCGTTATTAAAGCCGAGGGCCGAATAATAGCTTGATGTTGCTTGATCTGCGATTAACAATGAAAAGCGGGCAGACGCCCGAGTTTGTCTGGGACGATTCAGACGGAAGGTTCTCGCGCCTGGTCGGCGGGAGGCTTTGCGAGCTGTGGCACGACGGTGAGTTGCGGTTTACAGACGGTTTTATGGATTATGCCAACGAGCTTCTCAGGGAGGACGACGACCTGGAGAAGATATACAAAAAAATAAACACGGACGACGTAATGGATGAAGCGATTAAAAAATACCGCGGGCTGCGTATAACGAAGAGCGAACCGTGGGAGACGACGCTGGCGTTCGTCTGCTCGATAAACAACAACATAAAACGGATCCGCAAAAACGTACAGTCGCTGATGGCCGGCGGCAGGGTCATGACGCCCGAAGAAATATTAAACACGGACATAAATTTTGCGCGACTGGGATTCCGCCAGAAATTTTTGAAAAAGACCGCAGAGATGATTATCGGCGGGCATTCGATGAGCGAAATAAATAAAATGAAGTACGAGGAAGCGGTTGGGCATTTAACAAAGCTGCACGGAATAGGGAATAAGGTTGCAAATTGTATTTTATTGTTCGGCTACGGTTTTTTGGAGTCGTTTCCGACAGATACATGGATACGGAAGACAATGACTGAAAATTATTTTGGCGGGAAAAAAACAAGCGACGCGAAAATAACGGATTTTGCTTTTGACAGGTGGGGCAAATACGCCGGCTATGCAAACCAGTATTTGTTTTGCCATGCGAGACAACTAAAAACCGATGCAATATAGTATGCATCGGTTTTGGTCGGAGCAGACTGAAACATACGCATAACAACTAGAAGCATACCGATACAGCATACGGTATGCTTCAGTTTACGATGCGTGTGTTTCCAGTTACGACTACCACACCTTGTTGAATTTCCAGCCGAGCTTTTGCGCCGTTGACTGGTAATTTTTCATTATGTTTCCCATATCCGATTCTGTCTGGTTCTTTCCTATGATGTAATAGGCGGACATCACGAGCCCAAGGTACGATTGTATTTCGAGCTTGTAAACGTTTTTTGTGCCTGTTTCGCAGTTCATGCAGAAATCCAGGCGGTTATCATTCTCATGCACAATCATCCCATGCTGCGCTGAAGATATGCCTTCTCCGGCCGAACCTAAACCAGCCAACGATTCGCCGACTTTTCTCGCCGACATTATTGCGGGCAGTTCGTATTTGTCTTCTGCGACAAAAAAAATAAATTTGTATTTCCTGAGATCAGGTATTTCCATAGTCCTTATTTTTTCTTTTATGTCAGCCACACGTTCTTTCATTATCGCGTATATCATGGACGCGTACGTGCTCACGTTGTAAGTCGGCGGTTCGACGAACGAAGGAAAAATGAATATGTTTTCTTTCGGCAGGAATTCGCCGGCCGGCGGTTGCGGATTGCATGTCAGCAGGTTGAAATTAAATCCGTTTTGTTTAAGGAACGAAGCCATGTTCACGCCGTCCTTGCCGCCCGAAGCGTTGATTATGTTTATCGAAGCGAAGTCCGATCCGCTTTGTGACGACAAATATTCCCTGTAATTCGCTATGCTTACGGCGTTACCGCCGAATTTTTTTGCGAATATGCCGGCCACGCTGGAGGCGTTGCCGCTCCCGATGAACAGGTTTTTGCCGTCGCGCTTTAAAGGGAGGGAAGGATATTCCCAACTTTCCAGATCATCGAGAGTTTTCATAACGTAATAATCTAGCGTTTCGAATGTCACGGTTGATTATTACGCTGTCCGCGCTTAAATATTTTAACAGAGTGAGCGGGAAATTCCACGCTCTTCGGGGGCGGGATGGAAGCGAACCATATCGGCACACCACAACCGAAAACATAAAAAGCATTTGGAACATGTACAGGATGTTGTGAGGGCGAAGCAGCATGAGAACCTACAAATTCAGAATCTACCCGTCAAAGAAACAGGAAACTCAGATGAAAGAACATCTCTGGATAGAGAAGAACCTGTGGAACACGCTTCTTGAATCTAACAAGAAAAAATATGATGAAACAGGGAAATTCCTTACAAAAAGTGAAATGCAAATAATGGTAAAGAACAGCGGTTTGTATTCTCAAGTAGCGCAGACATTATCGCACAGGCTTCAAAGGGCTTTGTGGCGCATGGTCAAAATGAGAAAGCAGGGCAAGGAATGCGGTTATCCTCGCTTCAAGAATATTGATAGAATAAAGAGCCTAAATTATCCGCAGAGTGGTTTTTCACTCAATAAAAAACTCAAAGTAACCCCTTTTGGAGAAATAAACATCAAGAAACATCGTGAGATAGAAGGCGAAGTAAAAACCCTGACATTGAAAAGGGAATCTTCAGGCAAATGGTTCGCCACGTTCTGTGTTGGACAGGAGAGAAAAGAACCGAGGATAAATAACGGAGAACAAATAGGAATAGATTTGGGTTTGAAAACCTTTGCCACCATTTCAAACGGAGAAGTCATACAAAATCCAAGACATCTGGAACGGCACGAAGAGAACCTTGCCAAACTGCAAAGGGAATTATCCAATAAAAAGAAAGTAAGCAATAACAGGAAGAAGGCAAAGCTCAAGGTTGCAAGACTTCACGAAAAAGTATCAAACACAAGAGCAGATTTCCTTCATAAGACATCAACAAGAATCGTCAATGATTATTCCTTCATAGCGCTTGAAAAACTTGCCTCAAAAGAAATGTCAAAACAAAACTTAGGCAAGTCGATCAACGATGCCGGATGGAATGTGTTTGCGAATATGATCAGCTACAAAGCGGAAGAAGCTGGTTGCAAGATCGTATTCGTAGACCCGAAAAACACTACACAAGGATGCAGCAACTGTCACGAGATTGTTAAGAAGGAACTTTCAGACAGGATACATGACTGTCCTTTCTGCGGTCTTGTGATAGACAGAGATTTGAACGCTGCAAAGAATATACTCATCAGAGCTACCGCCGGGCAGGCGGGAAGTAACGCTTGTGGAGATGGGGCGACAGTTCCGTCAGGGAAGCAAGAAGCCTACACCTTTTAGGTGGGAGTATGTCACATATCCTACTTTATCCTACCTTTCCAGAATGAATAATTTTTTATGGTCCTCCCCGTCAGGCACCTTTTCTATCAACGTGCGATCCTGCGGGCGCGCGTAAACGCCGACTGGGTTGAGCGATTCTGCAAGCGCGATTGCGTTGTGCAGCTTCCTTTCGTTCTCTGCGTATACCTCCATGACAACGTCGCCTTTCTTTACGGCATCGCCTATTTTTTTCCTGAATAATATGCCAGCGCCTTTGTCCTTCGGTGCCCCGGCTTCGCGTGCAATTTTTACAATGTCATGGTTTGCGATCCACCAGATCATGCCGTCCGTCTTGCTGCGTATTTCTGCGATGTGCGACCCCACTTCTATGTCGTTGGTTTTTATTTTCGGGTCACCGCCCTGCGACCCGATTATCTGGCGCAGCTTGCGCTCTGCGCTGCCCGATTTCAGGAGTTTGTATGCCAGCTCCTTGCCGTTTCTTTCGCCGGCCAGTTCAAGGAGCGCGCCTGCGAGGTCTACGGCCTTTTCAACAAGGTCGGGCGGCGATGAGACGTTTGATATCGCGTCCAGCGCCTCGCGCGCCTCGAGGGCAGGGCCGACGCCGTACCCGATCGGCTGCTCCCCGAATGTTATAACACAATTGACAATTATCCCCATGTTTTTGCCGAGTTCGATGAAATCCTTTGCCAGCGCGTGCGCCGCGCCGATGGTTTTTAGTTTCGATCCGCGGCCAGTTGGCATGTCTATCACAACGTGGGTTGCACCAACGGCCTTTTTCTTTGACATGACTGACGGCAATAACAACGGGTCGATCGCCAATGGATATTCTACCTGGATGAACATGTCATCTGCCGGAGCGAGATCAACGGCGCCGCCCCATGCCAAGCAGCCGTTTGTTTTTTCAACCGTGTTTAAAATTTCTTCAACACTCAAATCCACAGGGCATAGGCACTCCACCCTGTCCGAGGTTCCGGCTGGGGATGTTATTGCGCGCGAACTTGTCTTGGGGATCTTGTAACCGGCCGCAGCGATTATCGGGACTACCAGCATTGACGTCTTATCGCCCGGAACGCCGCCTATATTATGCTTGTCCAGTATAATTTTTTCCTTTATCCCGAGCGTCTTGCCCGTTTCGGCCATCGAAGTCGACAGTGCCACGGTCTCGTCCATGGACATGCCGTTGAAATGAAGGGAGGAAACGAATGCCGTCAATTCAACATCGGACAATTTACGTTCCACGGTGTCCTTTACTATAGCGAACATTTCCTGCTTGTTGAGGCGCGCACCGTTCATTTTTTTTGTTATGAATTCCATGGAGCGAGGCGCGTCGGCCGCCGCCACATCGACAACATCGCCGGCTTTTATGGAAAGCGCCTTTTCAACCTCCCTGTATATGCCGAGCGAGCCTTTGGATATCCAGCTTTTAGAAACGTCGACGATGCATACGGCTTCGCGGCCGTTGCGGGAAACTTTCACCCGGTCAGTTGAATGTACGCCTATGTCCGCGGCATCCTTCGGGTTCAATATTACAACGAAAACGCCGCCCGATTCTATGCCGGCCAGTTTTGATTTAAGATTCATACAAACACCAAGAGGATATTAATTTTTTGCCCACCTGCTAACGCTTTGCGGCGCTACCATGCCAAGTTCTGTGATTATTCCGCTTATCCTGTTCGCGGCGACGACGTCGAACGCCGGATTCCTTATTTTCACACCCTTTAGTTTTTTTGCCGTAATTTCCTTCGCTGGCCTCTCTTCTATCGGCTCCAAAAAACCTTTGGCAGTTTCGGGGTCTATTTTGTGCGTGCCCGCGGCAACATAAAGAGGCTTTTTTTGTTCCTCCGCTATCAGTGCGATTGTCGAAGATCCGACCTTATTCACAACATCGCCTGTAGATGTTATCGCGTCAGCGCCTATGATCACCAAGTCGCATTTTTTTACAAAGGTGCGCGCAGCCGAGTCCACGATAAGCGTCACCGGTATTTGCATGCCAGCGACCTGTTTTGCTGTCAATAAACCCTGATTCATCGGGCGCGTTTCTGTGCAGATTACTTCGAATTTTTTGCCGTCTTTTTTTGCGCAACGGAATATTTCCATCACAGTGTTCGAATGACAGTGTGTGAACACTACGGCCTTATTTGGTATTCTTCGCGCGCCTATTTCCCCTATTTTTTTTATCGAGGATTCGATGTTTTTTGAGAAATTTCTGACTTCGAGCGCAACCGCTTTTTGGGCATCTTCGATGGTTCCGGCTTTCGGAAGCCTGCCCATCACAAAACTTAATGCATTCTTCAGCGCCGGCTCGGTGGGGCGTGCTTCTTTGATCAGCTTTGATTTCGATTCCAGGGTCCGTAAAAAACCGTTCCTGCCATTTGATTTTATTTCAGATGCGCACAGGTTGAGCGCGTCCAGACCAGCGAGCGCAACGGCTTTCGCGCCCTGTATTTCCAGGTTTTTTATTTTCCTGACCAGAACAGCCGCTTCCATATTATTAATTGGGTGACATCTGATAAAGCTATTTATGAGCGACGTGGAAGAGGCGCGGCAAAAGCTGTTGAAATCGTTAACGGACGAAGGCTACCTGAAAAGCACGGGCGTTATCGGGGCGTTTGAGAGGGTTGACAGGAAGAATTTCGTTTTGGAGGAGCACTGCAAAATTGCCTATGCCGATTGTCCATTGCCTATACCGGGCGGTGTGACCATGTCCGCGCCGCACATGCATGCTATTGTTCTCGAATTGCTAGACCTTAAAAACAACGATGATGTGCTGGAAATAGGCTTTGGTTCGGGCATACTGCTTGCTTACATGGGCGAAATTGTAAAAAACGGCAAAATCGTTGGAGCGGAAATAAAAAAAGAAACTTACGAGTTTGGGAAAGCCAATCTGGAAAAAGCCGGTTATGAAGACCTGACCCTCCTAAACGAAGATGTGATAAAATGCGGCGCGCGTATGGGAAAATTCGACAAAATAGCCGTGAGCGCGGCGGTAAAAACCATTCCCGATGAATTGACCAGGCTGTTGAAAAATCGCGGCAGGATGATAATACCTGTCGGCGAATATTTCCAAAACTTATTTGTGGTAGAAAAGAACGGCAATCGGATCGAAAAAAAGAGCGTTGGAGGCGTCGCATTCGTGCCGTTGAGGTAATTGGCACGGGCGTTTTGCAGACAGAGTCATGACAAAACTGAAACATACCGTATACTGTATCGGTATGTTTCTAGCAATCCATGCTTCAGCCGGCTTGATTCAGCCATGACCCTAGGTTTTTCTGGCTGTGCGGGGATTTCTTCTTCATGGTCCCCAAAACTTTTGCAACACGTTCCTCCGAAAATGAATGCCCGTCTACCATCATTTTTTTTATCCCCTCCTCGTCAGGTTTTTTCCATGATATTTCGTAATTGTCTTCTACGGGAGGGTTTGTGAAGAAATTCAGTATCATTTGCGGGTCATACGGGCTGAAATCCATTTCCGTGAATATTTCATCCACACTTCTTGTCTGTACGATGTGAAGCGCCTTTTTTGGGCCTATTCCTTTTATACCGCCGACATTGAAATCGGTTCCGACAAGAATGCCCAAAACTATCAATTTTTCCTGCGTGATGCCGAGCATGCCAAGGTTTCTTTTTAGTTCCACCATTTCGGGCCTTACCTCAATGTACGTTTCCTTGTTCGGCAGTTTTTTCTTTCCGGTTATTGTTAGATTCCTAACCAGGCGCGGCGACCCAAACAGGAGCGAATCATAATCTTGTGAGGCCGTTGCGAAGGCGCTGCCGCGTTTTGTCATGTGCGCGGCCTGCGCTTCTGCTTCGCTTGGAGCCTGCACCACAGGGATGCCCATGAGGTTTAGAAGGTTTTTAGCTTCTGCGACCATGTCCTTTGTCAGGCGTGATGCGGCCTGCGCAGCCTTGCGGGCCTGCTCCATGTCGCCTTTCGCCAACGCCTCTTCCAATTTTTTTTCGGCCTCGGCCTTTACCAGTGCGCGCTTCTCGAGCGTGACATTCTTGAATGCGGGAGGCTTGCCGTCGAAAACAAACACCGGCAGCATGCCGGCTTCGATAAATCTTGACGTCCTGTACAGAAGGCCTGAAAGGTGGGATGTCACCCGGCCTGCCGTGTCCATTAGAGGAGTGCCATCGGGCTGGCGTATGCTTGACAGGAACTGGTAAAGGGTGTTATACGCGTCGATGGCGACAACCTTGGCTGATAAGCTGTCCATTTCAACCGGATCCTTTTCGATTATGTCCGATATCTGCACGCCCATGACTTTAATCCTGATTAACAGATATTAAAAAGCTGGGACATGTTATATTATGGCCAAGCCGTCAGCCAAAAAAAAGTCCTACGACAGGATCCGCGCGCCGTCGTTGAACATGATCCTTCTCGCAAGCGTCCTGCTCATAACATTCCTTTCTACGTTCCTTGTTTCGAGCCTGGACAAGACAAAAGTAGATGACGCGTTGTACTGGACACTTTGCTCAATAACAAGCGCCAACTGTTTTGTTAGCCAGGAATTTTACGAGCTTCCGGTGGTCAGGATATTTTCAGTTATAAATGGGATCGCATTTATAATAATAATATCATTCTTGTCCGCTAACATAGTGGACAGGTTAAGCCGGGTGGATTTGAGGGGGAATACGTTGAAAAAGAAACTCGAGGAACTTAAGGACCATTTCATCATATGCGGCTATGGCCGCGTGGGGGAAAAGATATCAAGCGTCATGCGCTCAAACGGGGTTTCTTTTGTGGTTGTTGACATGGATCCGGAAACTGTCAAAGAATTGAATGAACTGGGCGGGCTGACTGTGGAGGGAAACGCCCTTGACCCGCGCGTTCTGGAAAGGGCGGGCATAAAGCGTGCGAAGGGCCTGATAGCTGTTTTGAATACGGACTCGGACAACACATCATTGGTGTTAACGGCCAATGACATAAATCCGAACATACTCATCGGGGCGCGCGCCGATTCCGAGGCTGCGATAAGGCGATTGCACAGGGCCGGCGCTGAAATAGTTGTTTTGCCTGAGATTGTTGGCGGGTTACAGCTGGCCAAAGAGGTTCTGGAGCTCGAGGAAGTCGAAACGCACGACCTTGTCAGCAGGAAGAAGTTTAAACCACAGGATTAGGCAACGACCAATAAACCCGCAATTGTCCGTCTTATTCCAGATAACGTAGATATTATAATTATGGAGTGACGGGTTTATGGAAAAAATATCCTTATGCCAGAGTTGCGGCAATGTCGCGAAATTAGCCAGCTGCAACAATTGTTACGCCCTGGTGTGCAGCGGCTGCGTTTTCAACCAGGGCTGCAAATTGTGCATGGACGGGAGAAAATCAAAGGCGCCCGCTGGCATGAGTCCTGCCAGAGGTTTCTAGAACAATGTCCTGTTGACCTCTGTTATTTCCGCTTCCGACACGCCTTCTACCTTTTTGACGGCTTTTTCGAGCTCTTCGGCTCCGCCCTCCGCATCAGGCACGATGAAATACGCCATGACAGCGTTCAGCCCAAAAGCCAGCGGTTCGACGCTTAATTTTTTTGCGCCTATTTTGAGAAGCGACGCCTTGATCTTTTCCAGGTCTGTTTCAGTCGATTCAGGCATTACGCGAAAAGTTACCATCACATTTCCCATTCGATCACCGTCTGAAGCATGAGTTGCTGGAAACACAGTTGCCTGAAGCATGCCGTATATTGTATCGGCATGCTTCTAGTTAATACGATATGCTTCTAGCTGTTACGGTATGTTTCATTTTTTCGACCGCTTCTAATTCTTCACGGCCCTTCGAAACCGCATTTGGAGCATTTGTATTTGTTGCTGAAGTTCTTGCATTTTTCGCAGCGGCGTATCAAATCTGAGCCGCAGTTTGGGCACATGAACTCCACGAACGTGCCTACGTAGGCAACAACAGACCCGCAGGTAGTGCACAATTTTTTGTCAGTTTTAGTAATTTCCACCTGTTGTTCCATGGTATCGTATTACTTATTCGGGGTGATGTATTTAAACCTTTATTTTTAAAGAAAGCTTAATCAAAGAAAGCTCCCGTGGTCCAGCCTGGACAAGACAAGAGGTTGCGGATGACCTTTTCTTTCAAAAGAAAAGCTCAACCAAAAGAAATTAAAGAGCAAAGCCAAACCAAAAGAAATTGAAGAGCAAAAACCAACCAAGATAAATTAAATGGCAAAGCTCAACCAAACGAAAGCAGACAGAAAAGAAAATGCTTGGCAGATACCTCTAAACCCGCGTTCAAATCGCGGCGGGAGCATTCGACAGACTGAATCAGGTTATGCCTGATTCGGGTTACCCGTCATTCGCCGAAAACCCGGAGCACCCACGGCAGGCCGTAAAAACCGGCCAACGCAACGATGGAAAGCTTTATCGAGTTTCCTATGAAAGTTGCGAGGAAGAATTTTTTTACGTCGTACCTGGAAAGCCCGCACATGACGCCGACTATGTCAAACGGAAACGGAACAGCGGCGAAAAATATTATGACAAAAAACGGGTTGTACTTATTCAGCAACGAACGCACCTTCACGGCAAATTTTTTGTTTTTCCTGGTTATCAGGCCGTGGCCGCCGTGGCCGATTGCGTAGCCGGTCAACTCACCGATTGCGGCGCCGAGGCCTGCTACCACACCCACAAGGTACGGGTTTAATATTGCTCCGTAAAGGAATATGACGGCCAGCCCGGGCAGCGGCAGGAAAACGGTTGACGAGCTGACTATCTGCACGGCCAATATACCAAGGTAGCCCCACTGGCTCACTATCAGGTTTGAAAACGCGGAAAAGTCCATGCGGGTCTATTGTATATATTCCGGTTAGTTTTTATTAGTTGTATGCCTGATGCCGCAGCTGCAGTTTGGCTGATATTGCCCGCCTATTTCGCCAACAGCGGTGCGACGCTTGCGCGCGGCAAGATGAGAATGGATTTTTCTAGAAATTTTTTTGACGGCAGGCCGGTTTTCGGGGCAGGCAAAACTTTCGAAGGTTTTTTTCTCGGCATTTTTCTGGGAACTGTGACAGGATTTCTGCAGGGCGCAGCGCAGAACTTTTACCCCGTTCATTTGCAGATGAGCGCATTTTCCGGCGCACTGATAGCCGCCGGGGCCCTTTTTGGCGACTTGGCCGGAAGTTTTGCAAAGCGTCGTTTGGGTTTAAAGCGCGGCACGCCCGTGCCGTTGTTGGACCAGCTGGATTTTGTGGCGGGCGCCATATTGTTCGCGTCTCTGGTTTACAGGATTGGAATTGATGCGGTCATGATCATAATGATAATAACACCTGTAATACATCTTGCGGCCAACTTGATAGGGCACAGGATCGGGGTAAAGAAGGAGCCATGGTAGTATGATCAAGTCAGGCAGGCGAAAACCGTTTTCGTCCATAGAACGCGTTGTGGGAGGCGTGTTTTCTTCAATCCCGGTTACGCCCAACCAGTGGACCTTCATGTCCCTTGCTTTCGGGGCTGCCGGGCTTGCGACATCGGCCACGCACAGGGGATTCGGCCTGTCTTTGACACTGTTTTTTGCAGCATTTTTGCTTGATTATGTGGATGGTGCGGTCGCCCGTTATACAGGAAATATAACAAAGGCCGGCGCATATATCGACGGCATTTCAGACAGGTTTGTCGAGGCGTTTATCCTGACAGGCCTCATGTTCTACAGCCTGCCAAGCGTTTTTGTCGATCCAAAGATATCGCTTGCGGTCCTGCTTTTCCTCGGTACGATGACTTCTTATTCCAGGGCATACGCCGACCACAGGAAAATAGTCACAAATGAGCGCAAACTCAGGGAGATGGGCGGCCTGCTGGAAAGGTTTGAACGCATTTCGATTTTGTTGGCAGCAATGGCATTGTCGTTTTATTACGGGCCCGCCGTGATATCGTACACGGTTATTCTATTAATAGTACTTTCGTTTGTAACAGTTGCGCAGAGAATACTGTATTCAGTCAGGGAGGCATGCCGATGAAGCAGGTAATTCTGATACGTACCGACATAAAAATGTCCGCCGGCAAAAAGGTGGCGCAGGCCTGCCACGCCTCCGTGGGCGCTGTTTTAAATTCCGACAAGAAAACGTTGGACGTATGGAACGATACGGGATCGAAAAAAATAGCTTTGCGGGCGTCTGGCGAGAAATTGATACTTGAATTATACGACCAGGCAAAGAAGATGAGGTTGCCCTGTTTTTTGGTTTCGGATGCCGGCTTGACAGAGCTTCCCCCCGGGACGATAACTGCGCTGGGCATAGGGCCTGCTAATGACGAGAAGATAGACAGAATCACAGGCAATACGAAACTTCTGTAGGTCGGAAAATGAAACGCGTTACGCTAACTGTTGATGCGATAATCGAGATCGATGGAAAAATAGTGCTGATAAGACGCGGTGCTAACCCGTTCAGAGGCATGTGGGCGATCCCGGGAGGCCACGTGAATTACAGGGAAACTGTAGAACACGCCGCGGTGCGTGAAGCGTTCGAAGAAACAGGACTCAAAATAAAATTAACAAAATTAGTGGGAGTTTATTCGGATCCAAAGAGGAATCCTGACAAAGAGCACAGGGTTGCGGTGGCTTTTGCGGCCAAAAAAACAGGAGGAAGATTGAGCAGCGGCGACGACGCGGCTGCGGTTATGCTGATACCTATATCAGAACTGCCGGAGACCAGGCTGGCGTTCGACCACGATAAAATCATCAGGGATTACATGAGTCAGAGGGTAACGAAATGAACGCGGGGAGATACGGTATTGTCGTCCCTTTTGCGATGTTTTTTTATCTGCTGATTTCCGGCTACAAAATTATTGATCCGTTCCCACTTACATATGACCCTGCGCTTCATTCCGAAATAGCGGGCGGCGTGATGCGACATTCGTTGATACCTTCCACATGGGCACCATTCGCAGACGTCATGTTCACGTACCCGCCACTGTTTCACTGGATGTCGTATGCAATTTCTTACACCGGCATTGAAACTTACAGATCAGTGATTTTGTTGGGCCTTTTTTCATACGCCTTCTTCCCCGTAGCTTTTTACATCTATGGGAGCGCGTTTGGCAGAAAAGAAGCGGTCCTGTTTTCTTTTTTTGGCGCTGTGCAGGCAAGTTTAATTGAGGTGTTTGCCGCCGGCGAATATCCGCAGCTGCTTTCGATGAACCTCCTGGTCGTCATGTTGTATTTCCTTCGCAAGGAAAATTACCCGGTTGCCGCGGTTTTCTCGGGGCTTGTTTTGCTATCCCATACATTCACAGCCTTGTACGCGGCGGTTTTGATTACCATTCATTTCTTTTTATCCATACGGCGGAACGGAAAGCGCACAGAAATAAAAAGCGTTCTTACGTTCCTTTCCATAGCTTTGTTGGTGTCGCTTATCTGGGTGCCCAAGTACCTGCAGATAGCGGACAATGCGATAAACCGCAGGTGGGAGAACACCATATGGTATTACAAGGCCGGATTTGTCGGTATTGACAGCATCAACAACTGGTTTTTCAGCCTCATGCCCGGCGCCAGAATAGGGCTGATGATGTTTTTCTTTTCTGTTGTTGGTGCTGCTTACGCGCACAAGCAAAGACGGTACCAATTGTGGGTTTTTTTATTCACGGCAGCCTTCACGATATTCCACATACCAGGCACGCAGTATAAATTTCCTGATATGCTGGCGGTCGCCGTGCCGCCTCTTGCGGCTTTCGGCACGGTCATTGCTATGAAACAGACCAGGCGGGTTCAAAAGTTTGCCAGGTTTATCATGGCAGGAATTTTATTCGCGTTTCTTTTCATCAATCCGTACACCAATGCCACCAATTTGAGGAATTGCTGCGTTTCCGACGATGCACCTTCAAACGACGAGGCGAGGCTGGCAATGTGGCTGGAAAACACCGATAAAGCGCCCTCGGTCCTGGTCGCGGACGGCAAGTACGAGGTTTGGTTTGCGGTAATTGCGAACAAATATCCGATGAACCCGCGCGTTTCCGAACTGGAGGTTTTCACGGACAAATACCGGGAAATGGTTTCTGACAGGCAAAAATTAATCGGCGAAATGGATTTGGATTCCGACCTGCTGGACAAGTGGAATGTAAGCTACGTTGTGACCGAATTTGACCTCAAACCGCCGGATTTTCAGCTTTTGAAAGAGGAAAACGGCACCAAGTTATATAAGCGTTATGTCTGATTAATGTTCAGGAGATTGGCGTGGAAGACAAGAAAAAGGAACTTGAGCAGAAATATTTCCTGTACCAATTCCTGAAGGAACAGCTGGACAACATGAGCAGACAGGCGGAGGCGATGCAAGCGGCCATCCTAGAAACGCAGGCGACGATAAACGCGCTGGATGAGATGAACAAGGGCGGCAACCATGGCGCATTGATACCCCTGGGCGCCGGAACCTTTGTGCATGGGAAAGTCGATGATACTGATAAAATAATGATAGCGATCGGCGCGGACATCGTTGTCAAAGAAAGCAGGGAGAAAGCCGGTGACATGCTCGGGCAAAGACTTAAGGACATGGAAGGCTCTTACACTAAAATTTTAAAGGACATGGGCAGCATAACCGCGCAGATACAGGGCATATTGCCTGAAATTGAAAATCTTGCCGGCGAGATGAACTATTCTGGAAAGAGCAAGTAATCCGCAGAGACACGCGGCGTGATACCATGTTTGGGTTTCTGAAAAAGAAAATCAAGGAATCGATTGATGGTATAGCCAAAGCTGTGAGTAAAAAACCCGCCGAGGAGTATTCGAAAGAGGAAAAAATTCCGGAAAAACCTGATGAAATAATTGAAGTTGAAGAAGCGACGAATGTAGAGCAGCCGCGTGCTGAAGCAACAGAGATTGCCGTTGAAGAAAAGCAAGATATGGAAGAAATCGGCGCCGGACCAGAGACCCAGGAAGAGACGGAAATCGGAAGAACTGGCGCGGAGCTGGCGGCGCAACATCAGGCAGCGGAAGAACTTTTATCCGCGAAAATGACGGAAACACAGGGGGCCGAAACCCCACAACACCCCGAGCACACAGAGGAAACAAAAACCGAACCGGAAAAACCGAAGCCCGGATTATTCGGCAGGATAGCGGAGAAATTCACCAAAAAGATAACCGAAGTAACAATCAGGGAAGAGGACATCGAAACCGTTGTTGACGACATGAAGATGAGCCTTATGGAAAACGATGTCGCTCTTGAGGTCGCGGAAAATATATGCGGCTCCATGGAGAAAAACCTGGCCGGCAAGAGCGTCAAGCGATCCAGGGTCGAAGAGACGGTAAAAAACTCGTTGAGGAACAGCATAGCTGAAATACTTGGCCAGGAAAAAATAAACATGGTTGAATTTGTAAAAAACCACGACAAGCCGGTGCTTATACTTTTCATAGGGTTTAACGGCGCAGGAAAGACAACGACGCTTGCCAGAATAGGCAATTATTTAAAAAACAGGGGCGTCAGCTGCCTTTTTGCCGCAGGCGACTCTTTCAGAGCTGCGAGCATAGAACAGATACAGTTCCACGGGGACAGGCTCGGGGTAAAGGTCATAAAACACAACTACGGGGCAGACTCGGCCGCCGTTATATTCGATTCTATGAAGTACGCAACAGCGCATAACATTGATGTCGTTTTGGCGGACACGGCAGGCCGCACGCACGTCAACGCCAATTTGATGGACGAACTTAAGAAGGTGTGCCGCGTCAACAGGCCGGCAATGAAGATACTCGTCCTTGACAGTTTAACGGGCAATGACATAGTCGAACAGGCGAAGAAATTCGGCGAGGCCGTTGGAGTCGACGCTCTTGTATTCACGAAAGCTGACGTGTATGAAAAAGGCGGCGCAATACTTTCCGCAACGCACACGGTGAAAAAGCCCATCCTGTTTTTGGGCGTCGGACAGGACTATGGCGATTTGGAAGAGTTTGACGCGAACAAGATTGTTGATAGGCTGTTTAGTTAGCCAGCAGTTCGAAGCCCAACCCCAGTTCTTCCATCATTTCCGGAACCCTGCCGATGAACGGGTAATCGGGGTTGTCTCTGGTAAGATGGCTGCGCCCGGCAATCATCAGGGTTGTCCCTGACGGGAGATTTCTTTTCACGCGTATTTTCCATTTGTCTTCCCGTTTTTTCTGCAATTCCTTGAATTTTGTGGATTCTTCGAATTCACGGCCGCGATTCCCAGATTCGTTGATCAACACACGATACGATTCGGAACGTTCGTCAAGATAGACCAGTTTTGTGCCACGTTCCTCGGCTGCGTGCACAGCCGAACCGACTATGCCGAAATATGCCCTCTTGACGCCTTCCACGTAGAGAATTTCGGGCGCCAAATTATTCACGGCCTGTTTCTCCGCCAGCAGAGCCGTCCTTGCGTTTTCGACGCGTTCGAGGCTCCTTTTTTTCATATCGTCCGGCATGGGCAAGCCGATTATTGCGGATGTGAATCCTGCCCATGCGTCATCCTCGCCGCAACTGTACAAGCCTGGATACGGCCGAAGCCTGAATATTTTATTTTCTGCACCCTTATAGCGCCGGACCGCGTCCTTTAGCTGAGGCACAATTCGCATGGTGTCTCCGAAGTCTTCCAAGAGCTGGCCGATCTCGCGAGCGGCCAATGAGAGTGTACCTGCAGGATGCTTCTCACCAAGACCGTAGATTTTTGGCCTTGTCATTAAAAATCACGTTCCATACGCGTTGCTAACCAAATTAAACTCGACATATAAAATCTCACTTGCAAGTAGTGACAATAAATAGGTTTGGTAATCGTCATTTGACGTATTATTCTTTGCCCAAGACCTGTTTAATATTGTCAAATATAATAGTGTTTGCTATGGTACTGGATAAACTGGGCGAATCGATTTCAAACGCCTTGCGCAAAGTCGCGGGAAGAGGTTTTGTGGACAAGGCTGTTGTAGACGAGTTTATACGCGATTTGCAACGGGCTTTGCTGCAGGCTGATGTTGACGTTAAGCTGGTTTACGGGCTTTCGAACAACATACGCGATAAAGTTCTTAATGAGAAGCCTGCGACAGGATTGACAGCCAAGGAGCACATGGTAAAAACGGTTTACGACGAGCTCGTGACTTTCCTTGGACGTGAGACAGGCACAATCGAATTGAAAAAGCAAAAAATACTGCTTGTGGGACTGTACGGGTCCGGTAAAACGACAAGCGCTGCAAAACTTGCGAAATTCTTCCTGCGCAAAGGCCTGCGGCCCGCGCTCGTCGGCTGCGATACTTTTCGTCCGGCCGCGCAGGAGCAGATAATGCAACTCGGGAACCAGGTTGGAGTTCCGTCTTACGCGAAGGGCAGCGACGCCGCAAAGGCGGCGGAAGAGGCTGCTAAAATGTTTTCCGATCGTGATGTTGTCATATTCGATTCTGCAGGACGCAACGCGCTGGACAAGGAACTGGCCGGCGAGTTGACACGGTTAAAGGATGCGATAAAACCGGACGAAGTTTTTTTGGTCATTCCGGCAGACATAGGACAGGCGGCCGGAAAACAGTCGGAAGAATTTGCGAAACTCGTCGGCATAACAGGCGTCATCGTAACGAAAATGGACGGCACTGCCAAAGGCGGTGCGGCGCTAAGCTCGTGTTCGGTCGTTAATGCGCCGATCAAATTCATCGGTGTTGGGGAAAAGGCCGACGATTTTGAGCAATACGACCCCAAGAGATTCGTTTCGCGGCTAATAGGCTACGGGGATCTGCAGGGCCTCGTGGAAAAGGCGGAGGAGATAAAATCGCCTGAGCTGATGAAATCCGCTGAAAACATGATGAGCGGAAAATACTCGCTCCAGGATTTTTACGAGCAGATCGAGTCCGTGAAAAAAATGGGCCCGCTGAAGCAGGTCATGCAAATGATACCGGGACTGAAAATGCCTGACGGAATACTTGAAGTTCAGGAGAAGCAGATGGCGAAGTGGAAAGTTGCAATGGATTCGATGACTGCGAAAGAAAAATTGAACCCGGAAATAATAGACGCTTCCAGGATTAAGCGCATTGCGGCGGGCAGCGGATTGAAAGATGACGATGTCAAGGAACTGATAAAACATTATGACCGCACGAAAAAGATGATGAGGATGGTGGGCGGCAGGAATTTGAAGCGCGGCAACTTTGCCCAGCTGGCAAAACAGTTTGGGATGAAGGTGTGACGCATGAAAATCGGCGTATTCGGGGATTCGCACGTTCCGGATCGTGCCAGCGAAATACCCGATGAAATACGCGAAGAACTTTATGCCTGTGATTTTATTGTTTGCACCGGTGACCTGACAGGAGAGGAAATCATAGACTTTGTTAAAAAATCCGGCAAACCGCATAAAATCGTAAGGGGAAACATGGACCATTTGGATCTGCCTAAAATGGAGAGCATTGATATAGAAGGAAAAAAGATAGTTATTACGCATAGTGATGAAATATTGCCGAGAGGCGACAAAGACCAGCTATTCGCAATAGCGAAAAGATATGGCTGCGACATCCTAATTTACGGGCACACGCACACACAGGAAACGTGGGAGAGGGACGGGATAATATTCGTCAACCCGGGCTCCGCGACAGGTTGCGGGAACGAAAAACCGCATTGCGCGGTGATCGAGATAGACAAGGATAATGCAACAGTGAGGAAAGTATGACAACAAAAGTTTTGGAAAGGGCCGAGACGATACTGAAGAACGGTTACATATGCGACCATTGCCTCGGGCGGCAGTTTGGCCAGCTGACCAAAGGAACGACTAATGATTCCAGAGGAAAGGCGATCAGGGACATTTTCGCATTTGCAGAGGATGCCGGCGAGGAAACCCCGATAGACAAGTCAAATCTGGCCGGCTACGTTTTCCGAAATTCGAAAATGAAGAAAGAAAAGCAAAAAAAATCATGCAGGATCTGTTCCAATTTTTTCGACAACCTGGACACGATTTCCAAAAAAGCTGTAAAAAAACTTTCCGGATTTGAGTATCGGAGTTTTGTCGTTGGCACAAAAGTCGCCGGCAGCGTCGTCACGAACGAAGAGGCGTTGTGGGAAGAAATAGGCACAGAACATTGCGAACCGATAAAGGCTGAAATAAACAGGGAACTTGGAAAATTGCTGGAAAAGCAGACAGGCAAAAAAGCGAATTTTGAAAATCCCGACATTACGGTCCTTTTTGACATGGGCAAAGGCGACGTTGAGATAAAGCCCTCGCAGGTATGGGTTTACGGCCTGTACCAGAAGCTGGTACGCGGCATACCGCAGACAAAGTGGCCGTGCAGGCATTGCGGCGGCGCCGGCTGCAAACAATGCAAAAACAAAGGCAGGATGTATGCGACATCCGTGGAGGAAATAATAGCGAAACCTATGTTAAAGGCCGCTAAAGCGTCTGGCAGCAGCATGCACGGCGCTGGACGCGAGGACATAGACGCGCGCTGCCTAGGTTGGCGGCCGTTTGTGATGGAATTGGAAAAGCCAATACTGCGAAATATCGACCTGAAAAAAATGGAAAAGCAGGTAAACAAAGACAGGCGCGTCAAGGTGCGGCTGGTTAAGTTCTGCGACAAGGATACGGCAAGAAAAATAAAGGCGGCCAGGCTGACAAAGACATACAGGATAATAGTTGATTTTGAAAAGCCTGTCAACAGGGAGGATTTGAGGAAGATAATCAAGATAAAGAGCTTGGTAAAGCAGCGCACGCCGAGCAGGGTTGCGCACCGCAGGGCTGACCTGGTCCGCGAAAGGCGGATACTCGGGTTGACCGGCAGCATATTGTCCAAGAGGCGGGCCGAGTTTCTGATAAAGACCGAGGCCGGCATGTATGTAAAGGAGCTTGTGACAGGCGACGACGGCCGCACAGAGCCGTCATTTACCGGAATTCTGGGCAACAAGGCCAAGGTAAAGGCTTTGGATGTTGTGAAGATAGAGAATATCAAGGTTTAATACATTTATAGGCTAAGTAAACAGAAGCGTGTCAGTGTAGCATAGACACGCTTCAGTCTAAACGGTGAGAAAATGGTAACAAGATCGCACGGTGTGCGCTGGGGAACAAAGAAAAAGCTTAGGAAACATTCCAAAACGCCCATTACTAGGTATCTTCAGGCCTTTGAGGAGGGCGACACAGTTGTAATATTGCCCGATTCCGCGTCCCCGCAAGGCATGCCGTTTCCCAGGTTCAAGGGGATGGCAGGAAAAGTCAAAGGCAGGCGCGGCGACGCCTACGTTGTCAGCGTAATGGACGGCAACAAAATGAAGACTCTGGCCGTGAAGCCGCAACACATCAAGAGGCTGGAAAAATGAAAACCATAGAGGAAAAGTTCATATCATACCCGAAAGCAAAAAAAATGCTGGAGGACAGGGAGAAGGAAGGCACGTTAAGTTACGAGCAGAAATCCAGCATGGAACATCTTCGCAAATTTTCGAAACTGGAAGACGATGAAAAGATAGCCGAGGAGTTGCGCTCCGTGGAAAAGCTGCGCGAGGACCTGGTCGTAAAAATCATAAACAACCTGCCCAAAACAGCGGAAGAGGTAAAGGTCTTGTTCCAGAAGGATATCATAGACCTTTCAGACGGCGACACAGCGAAGATCATAGAGATAACCAAGAAATACACAGCCTGATTCTAAAACTATATTTAATAAGAGACAAACACAAAAATTATATCATGGTTGATAAGGCGCCTCTTGGTAAGGGAGTCTCACCTCTGGTCGCTTCGGTACTTTTGATATCGTTTACCATGGCGATAGCGGCCATTCTGGCCACATGGGCGACGCAGTACATGACGCAGCAAACGTCCACGTTAACAACAAAAGGCAACGAAGCGAACTGCGTTTACGCGCGCATGAACCTTGATACCTACACGTACGACAAGGCCGGCAACCAGCTGATCCTCATAATAAACAACGACGGCAGGATAGGCCTGCAGAACTTTACGCTGTTCCTTTACAACGGCAGCGGGATCGGTCGCATTTCGCTCGATACAGACGTCAGCGTTGTGGGCAGGCAAAACACTACATTACCGCCCGGCGAGCCGCGGTCGTTCATAGTTAATGGGGTTTCGAACATAACCAGGTTCCGGGTTGTTTCGAATTGTCCCGAATATTCGTTTGTTGACAAGAGCGTCTGACAAGCTTTATATATGATTTTGGGACTATATTATCAAAAGGAGAAAAATATGAGAAAGGGAATATCACCGCTTATTGCGTCAGTCCTTCTTGTCGCGTTCACTATGGCTGTGGCGGCTATCATTGTCACATGGATAACAGGCTTTACCCAGCAGCAGACGTCTAATATCGGCACGCGCGGCGAGCGGCAGGTCTTGTGCAGCTATTCCGTTCTTAGCGTCGACAAGGACGATGTAAATGTTATCGGTGCTTACATGAATGCGACCATCACATACTCGGGTGGAACCGAAACCATAAACATAACAGGCTTCACACTGAGGGATGTAAATGGGATGACGTATGTCAATGTAACGAACCTCAATGCAGACTCAACAGCAAGAAATATGGGCGTAGGCGAAAGCCGAAAATTTGTGAATTATAACCTTACAGGTAATATACCAAGCGGTTTAGGTCTATCGGAGTTCCGCGTGACCGGATTGTGCCAGAGCCAGTACGTTGTTACGGGTACGGTCAAGTTCTAGAAGGGTTGTTATGAGACATCTGAAAGGCGTTTCACCTCTGATAGCGGCGGTTTTATTGGTCGCGTTCACGATGGCCACGGCATTGGTTGTGGTCACATGGATAACCGATTTTACCCAGCAGCAGACATCCAACATCGGCGCGCGGGGCGAGCAGCAGACGCTGTGCGCGTATTCGACGCTGTCCATAGACCGCGACGATATTTCAGTCATAAGCAACATCACAAATGTTACGGTTACGTATTCAACAGGTTCTGAAATATTGAACATCACAGGTTTCACAGTAAGGGACGCAAACGGCGTGACTTATGTTAATACGACGTCGCCGAACACTGACAGCGTTGTCAGGAACCTGGGGGTCGGTTCTTCTGTGAAACTGACCAATTACCTGCTAACAGGCCAGATACCTTCGGGCGTTGCCTGGAAAGAGGTGCGCGTGACGGCTGTGTGCCAGAGCAGGTACGTTGTTGCCGGCACGGTCACAGGCCAGTAAGGCTAATATTTATTGCTAAGGTCGGCGAATACTGATCATGTATGAACTTTTACTAAAAGTTCAATCAAAAGAGAATGGTAAAAAGGGGCTGTCTCCGCTGGTAGCGACAGTCCTTCTTGTCGCATTCACTATGGCCGTAGCAATTATATTAAGCAACTGGGTGCTGGATTATTCGCGCACACAGACGCAGATACTAAACGAAAAAGGATCGAAGCAAGTCGGGTGCTCGTCGGCGTGGTTGGCGTTTGAAACCCCGGTTTACAATTCAACTACAAAGAGGTTTTCCACGGAAGTTATCAACCAGGGCAACGTGCCACTGGGCGATTTCAGGATGATAGTGCTTTTCAACAACGGCACAAGCTCGGAGTACATTATTTCACCGGCCAACCTTAGTTTGGCGCCGGGCGTGCCTGTTTCCGTGAGCAACACAAGCGTTGACAGCAACGCAATAACGCGCGTTAGAATACCGCACAACTGCAGCGGATCCAACGCGGCAGCGACAGCCACGATAGAGTCCAGCGACATAAAGTTTATGTAGCGGCGCGATAAATTATTTTTTCCTTTTACTTCCGGAACTTTCCATTCTTTGGTACAATTCCGACGGCCTTGTGAAGGCTGTCCTGACGTCGCTGGTCAGTGTATTTTTTCCCTTGTAAAAAGCCGACGGCTTTTCAGGATTTATCGGAACCGCCATAACAGTTTCCGGCAGTTCCTGGCCGGCGTGCCTTAAAATTTTTTGCGTCATTTCAGCAAATTTCTGCGCGCCTTTTGTATACCATAAAGTGGCGCGGCCCTCCCTGGGATCTATGTGAGATGTAAACTTTTTAATACCCTTTTCGCTGCCGTCCCATGAGACCTTTTCGTAGGTGCCTTTGGCCAAGGTTGGTGTGTGCCACGATGTAGGCATCCTGACCTCGTATTTGCCATCCTTGCCCGGTTTTACGTTTTTCCAGTAAACCCTTTCATTGTGCGAATAGGTCAACGCGTGCGTCCTGCCGGTCGCATTGTTTGTTATGAATATCATTGCCTCATGGTCGGGTTTTGCGTACTGACCCACCGGGATGCGAAAGCCTTTTTGCCAGACATAATTTTTGACGGTTACGGTGTAATCGGTATTCCCATCACGCACGTTTTCGGTGTATTCCATCACCATTGCGGGCTTGTCTATGCCGCGCCCTTTGATTTTGCTGCCGTAACCGCTTTGGTTTCTGGCATTGTCGCGCCGGTTTATCGCTTCAAAACCGTTTTCAGCAGGCATGAAAACCTTCCTAAATAACAACCGCGCCGGCCGCGACCCATGCCCCATAACCGATTGAAACTAGGGCAACGGAGTGCTTGAGCCCGCCGAATATTGAGCCTTCTGCCATCTTGCCTATTGCGAGGCCTGAAAACGTCCCCTGAATAATTATCATCGCAGTGAACATCAGGTCGTACAGGCCTGAACTGACATTTCCCGAAATGCCGCCTTCAAGGCTTCCGCCCAAGCCGGACAGGGACGGCAGGAGGAATTTTTGCAGTCCGATAAGGACGGCCAAGAACACGAAAAATATGGTGTAACCTGTGATCATTTGGCCATAGATATGCGAGGCGCGTTCGGATTTTATTTTGTTCACCTCCAGAACAGCACCGGATACGGCCTGCAGGACTTCAACTATATTCCCGCCGGACCGGTGGGTTTCTATTATCGTTGCTACGGTACGCCTTATCAGCGGCGTGCCGACAGTTTCCGAGAATGCCCGTAAAACATCGTCAAACGGGACGCCCCAGTCCATTTGCGCGGCCATCTGCCTGATCGACGGGTTAAGCTTGCCGTAATCGTGCTTTGCGGCGGCTTTCATCGCTATTGGCAGCGTCATGCCTGCACGGACACCGTCAACGACATCGGTTATGTACATGGGAAACACGGTTTCTATTTCCCTTGACCTGGAATATTCTGAGTAGCTTATTGTCAGGGACGGGCCCAGCGATAACAACACTGCCAACGATCCCAGGATCTGGAAAATCGTGGCATCGTGGGTGAAATAGAGGAAGTTTATTGCGGTAATTATCATCGCGGTTACAAGCGATGTTCCGATGACTGCGGTCTTCTTCTTGTTACGAAGAATCCAGTTCACCAGGCCTTTTTTCTTCAATACCATGCTTTAAACCTCTGGCTGAGTTATATGAACGAACAAAAGGAACGCTATGTTAACAAGCGGGAGCGCAACAAAAATGCCGAGTACCATTACGCTTTCTATGGAAGCGCCGCCCAATGCCCCACCGATCATGTTCATGACAGTCAATATCGAAACAAGGAACAGCGGGGCTGCGATAAGCATGGCCGTGTAGAAGTCCGCGTACGTTGCCAACAGTTCCATATACTTCTCCCTTTTTATCCTGTAATCGAACAGCGCGTTCTTGGCCTGGTCACTCAGGTATTTTTTCAAGTCGCCTCCGGTCTCTATGCTGGACCTTATTCCTTCCAACAATTGTTTGAAATTTTTTGACGGCGTGCGCTCGCCAACCTGTTGTATCGAGACGGTTATGCTCAACCCGAAAGTGTCCACGTTCCTGATTATTTTTTTTGCCTCAGCCGAAATTTCACCGTATTCCTTGAACGTTGCCAGAAGGTTGAACATGACGTACGTCGGAACTCCGGACGCGGCTATCGCGGCCATGTGGTTTAGCGCGAACGGCAGGTTCGTGTCTATGGACCTTTTCCTGGATATGGCTTTCTGGTACGGGTAAAACACCATGCCGGTGAATGTCAGCGTTCCGAACAGCGGCGGAAGCAGCAGGGACAGCATCACGATGTTCGCGGGTTCCATGCCCAGGGTTATAGAAACGGCTCCGATTATCAGAATGGAGAAAAGTGCGGCCCCGATGCCGGCCGCAGCGGATATGGACACCCATGTCTTTAGCAGGTATTTCATGCCCGATTTTTCCAGGCCCAATTTCACCGGTTGCAGCTCTTTCCCAAATTTTTCCGGTATCCATCCGAAAACTCCTGTTGCGAGAGAGACCAGTCTTTGCGGCATTAGAATCTATATAATATAGTGCCGTCCGCTGCTTAAAATTGCTACTTCATGACGGCTTCTTCCTGCGGGTATGTCACGAATCCCGTTTCATTGATTTCATACGGGTGGATCTTTTTCGAGTGGTTGGTCGCGCGCATCTTCCAGATGGTTATGGCGCGCGTGAATGTTGTTTCCGACTTGAAGTAGTAAAGCACTATCACGCTGTCGCTGATAAACTCCTCGACACCGAAGCGCGATATGCCGGTGGAGCCCGGCGGTATCTCCGACGTGATTATCGACGTGCAGTTCAGCTTTCGCAGTGTCATGCCCAGGTTGAAAATCATCCGCCGCAGTTCCGGGATATCGCGCACGTACAGGCCCAGCGCTGATATCGAGTCTATGCAGACGCGCGTCGCGCCTGTTAACCGGACGTTTGATTCTATGATGTCGAAAATGTCTTCTATGTGGTACGGGTCGTATTTGATGAACACGACCTTCCTTTCCGCTTCCAGCGCGTCGAAATCCATGCCGAACTGTTTCATGTCCATCTTTACGAGTTCGGGACTTTCCTCGAACGATATGTAAACCCCCCTTTCACCGAACCTCGTTGCGCCGTTGTACAGGAATTGTGCGCAAAATGTGGTTTTCCCGGTGCCGCATGTGCCTGTCAGCAGGGTAAGCGAATTTTTTGGCAAACCGCCGGTTATCATCTCGTCGAAGCCTGTTATGCCTGTTGTTGTGCGGTCCATCAAATCACTTTTTTGTATTGCAGTTTTGTACAATTAAACGTGAACGGATCAAACTTTTTCGCCCAGCACCCTCATCCCAGATGCCGTGGTCTTGAGGTTTTTCACGTCCTCTTTGCTTATTGTCGCGTAAGGTTCCATCTTGCTGCCGACCCATTCCATAAGGGTTTTTTTGTCCTTGTAATATAGGTTGATCATGTTCGCAACGTCTTCGAACTTGCCCAGCTTCTTTTCAAAGAGCCATCTCAGGACCTTTTCCTTTTCCTGCAGGTCAGCCATCAACGATTCATAAGAAACACCCATCTTGGAGCCTATCCTCCTCAGCAAAACACTGTCCTCCTTTTTTTGGTAGGTGTCTGATATAGGATCCCAGGCGTAGGCTTTCACATGATGGACTTTTCCGGTCACAGGGTCCATCGACTCTACTTCGTCGATTTCGTTTATGCGCCTTGCGGATTTTCCTATTTCGCGCGCATGGGATAAAACGATTATCATGTCCAGCGATTCTATCAATGACGGCGGAAGCTCGATGGGCGGCGTTATAAGCCTTCGGATAACGCCTTCGATAGAGTCCGCGTGCATGGTTGTCATTGACGGGTGACCCGATGCCATGCCCTGGAACATCACGTACGCTTCTTTGCCACGCACCTCGCCCACGATCACATAGTCGGGATTCTGGCGGAAAGAGCCTTTTAGCAGGTCGAATAAACTTATCTCGCCGTATTTTTCGCCGGTGGCGGTCGGAACGCCGAACCCCGTCCTGGAAACGCTTGGGATCCAGTTTTCGTGCGGCAAGCTCAACTCGCGCGTATCTTCTATTGTGACTATTTTTTGCTCTGGTTTTATGAACATGGAGAGGCAGTTTAGCAGGGAAGTTTTGCCTGTCGCAACGCCGCCGCAGATCAATATGCTTGATCCGTGCTCCACTGCTGTCCAGAGATATGCCAGCAGTTCGGGTGAGGCTGTGCCTACACCTATGATGTCCACGGGAGAGAACGGGTCTTCCTTGAATTTCCTTATTGAAAATGTAGGGCCGTGGGTTGTGACGTCCGAGGATAGTGAGGCGTGCGCCCTTGAGCCGTCCGGTAAACTGCCATCGAGTATCGGTTCTGCGTAGCTTATGTAGCGGCCGCACCGTTCGGCGATCTTGACAACCAGATTCCTGAGAATTTCAAGGTTGTCGAATTTTATGTTTGTCCTGATGGAGCCGAAGACCCTGTGGACGACGTAAATCGGAACGCCGACGCCGTCGCAGCCTATGTCCTCGATGCGCGGGTCATTCATCAACGGCTCTATTTCGTTAAGGCCTATGAAGTTGCGGTAAATGTAATAGAATATTTTTCCGTACTTGTGCTTTGGCACGTTTATCCCGGCCTCGGAGATTATCCTTTTTACGTGCTCTTCCAGGTATTTCACGGCTTCGACTTTCCTGGTGATCGAGGACAGCTCGATCTCAAGCAGTTCCATCAAGTCTTCGGTTATGTCGCTGATTATCTTCCTGTCTTCGTCTGTAAGGGACGGCTCGAGAACGTTGTACACAAGCTCGCTTTTTTCCTTATCCCACACTATGTTTGCGTAAAGAAACGGGTCTATCAGCGGGTAACGGATGTTGATGCCGTGGATGTGCTCTGACAAACTTGTTATGACCAGCGGCGTTTTCTGCTTCTTGATGAAGATAGGATAAACGTTGTCATACACCAGGCCTTTTTGCTCAGGCTTGAACAGTTTTTTTCTCAGGACGCCGCGCAGGTTAAACATGCTATCTGAATAATATTCTGCTCGGGGGCTATTATTGCTTTCGCACAGACCAGAACGTGCAACAAAGGGGCGCGCTAGCCCATAGGCCTTGCCATGGTGTGGTGGTGCTTCTTGCGTATGCTCTTGCCCGGCTTTATGATGCCGCGGTGCCGGGCGCAGCTGGGGCAAGCGTAGACCTTCTGGGAATATACTGAAACGTACATGGGGTCGACAGATTTCAGGATGCCGGGGTCTGTTATGCGAAAACCGCGGTATTTGACAAAAGTCTTGTAACGCGGCACAAGCCGCCCGCAAAAACCGCATGTGACGTTTGTTTCTGCGCCCCTGGTTTTTGTGTGCGCGTATTTCCTTGTATAGGGAGCTGATGATATAGGCATGGTTTGTCAAACCAATTTCGGCGGCTATGTATATAAGGTTTCTTCCTGACTATTATTATAGACTTTTAGAGGTCATGCTGCAATGATCAAAGCTGTCATTTTTGATATGGACGGGGTTCTGTCAGATACGGTGGAATTCCAGATCAAAGCGGAAACGGACGCGTTCAGGGAGTTCGGCATAGAAATAAGCCCGGAAAAGATACTCGAATACAACGGCGTATCCGATGGTGAGTTCTTCAGCTCCGTTTTCAAAAAATTTGGCAGCGCAGGAAATCCTGAAACGGCAAGAGAACTCAAATGGAACAGTCTGACATCTTTCGCTAAAGGCAAAATAAGGCCGATAAGCGGCGTCGTGGAACTTGTCGAAAAAATGAAGAATTCCCAACTGACACTCGGGGTGGCATCCGCATCAAGGAAGGATTTCATAGAGTTGGTTTTAAGGGAACTGGGAATAGAAAAACATTTTTCCGCTGTAACGAGTTCCGACGAGGTGAGTTCAGGCAAGCCGGATCCCGCCGTGTTTTTGTTAACGGCTAGAAAAATGGGCGTCCATCCGGAAGATTGCGTAGTGATAGAAGATGCGCCCAAAGGCGTCCGTGCCGCGAAACTAGCAAAAATGAAATGCATAGCCATTACAACGACGCATTCCGCCGAGGAACTCGGAGATGCCGACAAAATAATAAAATCTTTCGGAGAACTTACGGCAGAAACAATAAAAAAATTGTAATTTAAAAGCATTATACCAAGTTATGATACGCTTGATAAATCCAAGTAAAATCGACGGAGGTGAAACTTAGATGGGATTTAGAGATAATCTTCAAAAACCTAAACTGGAACGAATAAACGATTACGTGTGGGAGATACCAAAGACGTTCAAGAAAGAGATGCGCGTTCCGGCGAGGATTTATGCATCAAAGAAAATCGTTGACCAGATGGATCTCCACGTTTTCGACCAGATCACCAATGTAGCTACGTTGCCGGGAATCATCAACCATGCTTTTTGCATGCCCGACGGCCATTCAGGATACGGATTTCCGATAGGCGGCGTAGCTGCGTTTGATGCGACGGAAGGCGTCATCTCGCCGGGCGGTATCGGGTTCGACATCAACTGTGGTATGCGTCTGGTGTTAACGAATCTCACGCTCAACGATGTCAAGCCGCACATGAAACAACTGGTCGATAAATTATTCGACAAAGTGCCTGCCGGCGTCGGGTCAACAGGCTTTGTCAAATTAACCAAAGACCAGTTCAGGAAAGTCATAGTCGAAGGCGGCGAGTGGGCTGTTAACAGCGGTTACGGCTGGGACGAAGATTTGAAGCGGACTGAGTTAAGCGGCCGCGCTGCCGGTGCGGATGCGTCTAAAGTTTCTTCAAAAGCCATTGACCGCGGGTTCAGCCAGATAGGAACTTTGGGTTCCGGCAACCATTACCTGGAAATACAGGTTGTTAAGAAGGAAAATATCCATGACGAAATGCTTGCTAAAAAGTGGGGATTATTCGAGAACCAGATCGTAATCATGTTCCATTGCGGTTCACGCGGTTTCGGCCACCAGATTGGAACCGATTATTTGCAGACATTCCTAAATGTAATGGAAAGCAAATACAAGATAAAAATACTTGACAGGGAGCTGGCGTGCGCGCCTTTCGCTTCGCCGGAAGGACAGGATTATTTCAAGGCGATGAAATGCGCAGTGAATATGTCTTTTGCAAACCGCCAGGTCATACTTCATCGCATACGCGAAGTTTTCTCGGAGACGTTCAAACAAGACGCGGAATCGTTGGGGTTGCGCCAATTATTCGACGTCTCGCATAATCGTGCATCCCTTGAAAAGCACAGGATTGACGGCGCAACCAAGGAGGTCGTAGTCCACCGCAAAGGCGCGACAGGGTCATATCCGTCGGGACGCGAAGAAGTCCCGCAGGAATTCCGCAACGAAGGTTCTCCAGTCATCATAGGCGGGTCAATGGAAACCGGTTCGTATCTTCTGGTTGGCGGAGATAAGGCTCCGGAAACGTTTTGTTCAACGTGCCACGGTTCCGGGCGCACGATGTCGCGCACGCAGGCAAGAAACATGGTTCGCGGCGACAAGCTGCAGAAAGAAATGGAAGCGCGCGGAATTTACGTTCGCAGCGTGTCGTTTTCCGGTCTCGCGGAAGAAAGCGGTGCAAGTTACAAAGACATCGATGAAGTCATAAGAAGCGTCCATGAGGCCGGGATATCAAAACGCGTCACAAAATTAATTCCTTTGGGAAACGTAAAAGGCTGATAAAATTATTTCCTGCTTTTCTTGCATTCTTCTATTGTTCTGTCTATGATGGGTAAACGCGCGCGATTAGATCAGGAAAAAACCGAGCTTCAGCGACAGCCAAACGCCTGCCATTGCGCCAGCCAAAATTACTGTTAAAACGATAAGCTTTTTCTTTTCCGACAGGCCCTTTTCCAATTCATACAGGTCTCCGGTCATCGGGATCGGGTATTTCCGCATGAGCAGAACCGAGCCGGCCATTACCAATATCGCGACCACACGGCCCGCCACGCTTTCGATAAAACCTATAAGAAGAATCGCGACAGGCACTGTTACCAACAAAGCCGCACAGGTCGTGTAAAAGCGGCGCTCATCGGCCATAACCATTAATTGGTTTGATTTATATTAAAGATGACACAGTATGTAATTCCTATGAAGACGCCATTGGTTATTGTAACAGGCTATCTGGGCAGCGGGAAAACGACTTTGCTGCGCAACATACTCGAAAGCACGAAGAAAAAAATAGCGATAGTGATGAACGAGTTCGGAGACATAGGAATCGATGGGAAGGTGCTGAAAGGCAAGAATGCCGACATGGTAGAATTGTCGGGAGGCTGCGTTTGCTGTTCGCTGACTGGCGAGTTAGAACATGCAATAAACGAGATAATGGAAAAATACAGGCCGGACTACATTGTCGTTGAAACCACGGGCGTTGCCGAGCCGGATGCGATGATAACGAACCTGGAAAACGCGCCCGGTGTCGAGTTAAAGTCCGTTGTGTGCGTTGTTGACGCGTACGCTCTGGCTAAATATCCAAACACCGGGCACACGGGCCTGGTTCAAATTGAAAGCGCGGACGTGATATTGCTGAATAAGACAGACCTGGTCGAAGGGGGCGACATCCAGACCGCAGAAAAAGCACTCAGGGAAATCAACGCGAATGCGGAGATAATACGAACCGTCAACTCTGGCGTTGATATTGAACCGCTGCTAAATCTGCATCCGAATAAAACAGTTGTAGTAAATGAGCACAAGCACGACGAAATGGAATTTATCGCGTTTGTTTCCAAGAACAGAATAGACAGGAAGGCGTTTGAAAGCTTCGCCAACAGCCTGCCCGGCGTCATATACAGGGCGAAGGGCTTTGTCAATTTGGACGGAGCGTTTTACCTGTTTAATTATGTTGCGGGAAAATGGAACGTAGAAAAATTCGATGCGGATAAGACGGAGATCGTTTTCATAGGCCCAAATTTGGGAACGATAAAAAAAGAGTTCAGCGAAAAATTAAACGCTCTTAACAAGAGCGCGGTCAAATGACTTTGTAATAAATCCTTCTATTTGATTTCCCTTTGTTCTCGACGCTTAACAATTCTATCTTCCCGATTTCCGAAGTGTTTTTAACGTGGCAGCCGCCATCGGCTTGCAGGTCGTATGCGCCGATCTTAACGAGCCTCAGTTCAGGTATGTTAGGCGGCAATGCGTTTGCCAATTTCACGACATCCGGGATTTTCATCGCATCTTCCCGTTTCATGAAGCTGGCCTCTACAGGCACGTTTTCAGCGACTATCCTGTTTGCGGCTTCTATGTAGCTGTTTATTTTTTCCTTGTCTATGATTTCCATGTTGAAGTCCATGCGCGATTTTTCAACGCCGAGCTGGTTGCCTGTAATTAACACGCCCGCCTCTTTGTTGAACACTGAGCTAAGTATATGCGCGGCCGTGTGCATGCGCATCAGGACATACCTGCGATTCCAGTCTATTTTTCCGGTTACATTGTCGCCCGGGCCCAGGCCGTCGCTATCTACGGAGTGGACAATCTGGCCGTCCTTTTTCACGACGTTAACTACGCTGAAAGACGCGTCGCTTCCATTGACGTCGATTTTTCCGGTGTCGTTCGGGACGCCACCCGACGACGGATAAAAGGCCGTGACATCCAAAATTATTTCGCGGCCGTCTACGGAGACTACGTTGGCTGTAAATTCCGCCACGTATGAATCGTGCAGGTAAAGCGCCTCTGTCATCCGAATAATTTGGCTGCGTTTTATTTAAGCCTTCGTTGTCACGAAAACAGTTGCATAGCAGCTAGAAGCATACCGTATGTTGTACCGGTATGCTTCAGTTTACGATGCAACTGTTTCAGTTGACCCTAGCAGCCTGTACGTGGTTTTAATAGCATGAAAGGCAATAACAAGGTGGTGTGATTTGCCGGTGCCTTACAAATTTGTTGAAAACCTGTCCTTGGCAGATGTGGCGTTTAGAGCCAGCGGGAATACCATCGAGGAGATGTTTGAGTCTGCCGCTCTTGCAACAACGAACGTGATGGTGAAGGACCCGGGCAAAATCGAATTGAAAAAACGCAGGAAGATGACAGTATCTGACAAGTCTCTTGAAAAACTTCTGTTCAACTTTCTTCAGGAAATAATTTACCTGAAAGACGCTGAACGCCTCATTTTCGGGAAATATTCGGTCAGGATAAAAGACCGGGCCGGGACTTATTCCCTGGTTTGCATAGCCTTGGGGGAAAAGCTTGACATGGCCAAGCATGAACTTGTTGTCGACGTCAAAGCTGTGACGTACCATTTGTTTGAAGTAAAGAAAGAAGGCGACAAATGGAAGTCGCAGGTTATCCTAGATATTTAGGCAAATCCGCGAAAGCAACGTCCTCTTCCTTGCGCGTTTCCATATTTCTGACTTTTGCAGTTTTTTTGCCAACCTCGTCAGGTCCGATAACGATTACATAAGGAATCTTCAGCGAATCGGCATATTCGAGCTGTTTTTTGATGTTTCTTCCGATGAGTTCCGCTACAGTGCTTATGCCGCCTTTGCGCAAACCGCTCGCGATTGACAGCGCCTCTTTTTGCACGTCCCCTATGGTTGCTATAAACACCTTGGCGGGTGTTTTTTTGCCGTCGTCCGGAAGCAGTTCAAGCAAACGGTCAATACCTATCGAAATACCAACTGCAGGAAAATCGCCTGCGCCGTACGCGGCCATCATTTTGTCATATCGGCCGCCCCCGCCGATGCTGACCGACAGAGAAGATAAGATTTCGAAGACGTTGCCGGTGTAATATTCAAGCCCGCGCACAAGCGCCAAATCAATTTTTATCCTGTCTTTCATGCCGAAACTTTCCATCGCGCCTGAAAATTCTTCCAATTCATCGCATCCCTGGAATTTTTCCAGCTGAGAAATGTCCTTTCCCAAAAATGAGAATATCCTGCCTGCGTCAATGCCCAGTTTTTTTAATTCTTCGTCAACGCCGTTTTTGCCTATCTTGTCCATTTTGTCTATTACGCGGAACACGCTGAAGATTCTTTCCTTGTTTACACCGCATCCGATTAACACGTTTTCAAGCAGTTTTCTGTTATTGACGCGCACCTTGAAATCCTTTAAGCCAACACGTTCAAGCGCGTCTATTACAGCTGCAACACATTCCGCGTCTGCCATTACGGACGGCGATCCTATGGTGTCTATGTCGGCCTGCGTGAACTGGCGCCAGCGCGCCGCCTGGGGATTGTCGTACCGCCAGACATCGCCGATGGCGCAGCGCTTAAATGGCTTTGGCAGATTCGGATTATTGGACATGAACCTTGCCAGCGGGACAGTCAAATCAAAGCGCAAACCTATCTCGCGGTTGCCCTGGTCCCTGAAATTGTATATTTCGCGGCGGATTGCGTCGCCGCCCTCTTTCATTGAAAGCATGTCAAAACTTTCCAGGGCAGGCGTTTCGATCGGCGCAAACCCATAGCGTTCGAAAACCGACCTGATCACACCTATCACTTTTTGTTTCTTCATCGCCTGCTCCGGCGTGAGATCGCGCATCCCCTTCAACAGCTGGAATTTCATATTAGTCACCGAATGCCTCTCTTATGCACGCTTGTGCCAAAACTTCAGTTGTATCTAACAATAGAACTTTGCTGTCGTTGTTATTTATTATCAGAGGCAAATCCGTGCAGCCGACGATTATAGCCTCAGCGCCCCTGGATTCCAATTCTTTGATTATTTGTCTTAGCGCTGATTTGTCTTGTTCAAACCTGTTCCCTGACAGCACGTTCATAATTATATCCGTGATCACGTTCTGTTGTTCCGGACCCGGAACCAAAATAGCCATGCCGAATCTGGCCGCTTCTTTTTCAAATGCCTTCATTTTTATTGTGTTTTTTGTAGCTAATAGGCCAACATTATTGAAGCCGTAAGATTTCGCAACTTTCAGGGTTTCTTCCGGAATTCCTATTATTGGGATGGTGACGTCTTCCCTGAGACTTGGCACCAGAAATTGTACGGTATTGCAATCTATCACTATGAAATCCACACCCGCGGCTTCCAGAGTTTTTATACCGTTCGCCAGATATGTGTATACGCCGTCAATTTTTTCTGCCTCGACAACATCCGGCAACGGTATGCTGTTGATTATAATCTGCGGGTAATCGCTATCAAATTTTGCGTTATATTTTGTCTGGAAAATCCTGATTATTCTCATGTATAAATCCGCCGTCGCTTCCGGGCCCATTCCCCCAAGAATACCTACGATTTTTTTATTCGCCATTTTTCCACCCGAGAAGATCGGCAGAATTGGTGTACCCGGTCCCATTTTTAACGTAAAGGAACGCATTAAGGGTGACAAAGTAGCCCCATCCAGCCCTGTAATCGAAATTTCCTCCTATCGCGTCTGTGTCTAGTTCTCCCAATATAGCTCCAAACTGCAGGTTTTCCGCTGTCGGACGTCGTAAAGAGTAGTCGTCTTTTGCGGGCGCACGTTTCATGACATCTTTTAGAAAAACCGCCGCCTCTTCCAAAGTCATGTCGAAATTAATATCGTCGGCGTTCCTGTAAGGCGGCCTGTTCCCGGTTTTAGTAATTGCAGGAGGCGTGTATGCGAACAGCCAGTCTTTATCTTCGCGATAAATCAGACCGTCGAAACCTTTCTCTTTTTTGTCGCCGATTTTAAGCCTGACCCCAAATTCCTGCTTCAAAACCAGCGCTTCGGCAATTTCCATGGGCATATAGAGCAAGGACGCCGGGTTGTTACGGCGTGCCGCAGGAACCAACGGTTCCCAATCAGGCAGTGAGGGGGAGTTTAAGAGGCCGAATAAAATGTTTTCATATTCCGGTTTTTCCAGCAGCCAGTCGGCGCCTACATACCTGATTTTTGTTCCGGCCAGTTCTGCCATTCTCTGGTATATACCCCTTCTTCTGGCGATTTTCAATCCCGTTTCGCTTCGTTTTTTTTCCATCAGGTCCCGGAAAGCTTTCCATACGTCTTTTGGCTGGTCGTACCCGTCTATCCGATTAAGGAGATCATAGGGGTATGCGTCATAGAGTATTGCCGACGGGTAGGATCCGCAGAATTCTTTGACGCTTTCCTTGTATTTTTTCAAACCGATTACGGAGATTAAAGTCCTATAAGTTTCCTTATCGCCGCCGATGCCGTAATATGCATCCGGGACAGGCGCCAAACATTTAGGGTAATTGGGGCGGGCGTCACCGGGGGATAGAAACGGCGGTTGGTCTATTGCCCTGAATGTTGCGTACGCGGAAATAGGCAGTTGTAACAAATCCGTAGCATCGATATCCAGCCGTTTTGCCATTGTGAAGTAAATCACTCATCTGCTGCGCCCCCCGATTTTTGGCCGTTTGGAAACACAATTAAGCAGCCGTCTGACGCGGCAATAACGATATCCGTGCCTTCCAGCAGGCGTAATTTAGCACGGAGCCTTATGGGGATAAAAATCCTGCCCTTCCTGTCGATACGAGAAATACAGGCAGAACTAGAATTAGAAAACCTACGGTTTTCTAATTGAGAAAACATCGGTTTTCTCAACAAACGCGTGAAGTGATTCACCATTATTTTTGTTTGCCACAAAGTTCACCTTCGCTATATTGTATGCACAGATATTAATGTTTTAAAGTGGGACGACCGGCAATAAATAGCCTTTTATCGGTCTGCCGTCAATTGATGGCTATTCCCATTTAATCGGAATCGCGTTTTGGCATAATTCCCAGTAAAATCAAAACCTGCCTCAAGAGTCTGGAAAATTCTTCCCTGCCAATGTTTGCTTCCTTGAGTATCGTTTTTAGTAGTCGTGGCGATATCTCTTTTGAGCCGTGAATCGGCACCGTGGTAGATCTGCCGTATGGGTTTATCAACCTAAGATGGCTTCCGTCCTGTCTTACAACCTTAAAACCGGCCTTTTCCAGAATTTTTATCAGCTTAATGGCGGCTATCGGGATTAACCTCATATTAAACCTCTATAGTATAAACGCCAACAAAATCTGTCTTCCTGACCTCCGTTCCCGTATCCAAACAAAGTCTGGCAGCTTTTTTAATATATTTCATCAGTTTGTTGATTGTTTTTGCGTATGTATGGCAACCAGGCAGCGACGGAATGTACGCTATGTAATATTTACCATCATTTTCAATGATAACAACAAACTTCTTTTTGCCAATATGGTTTAATGATAATATCCTAACGCCAACGAAATCACTTTTCGGATTATCGTATTCGTTCTTTAGATAATGTTTAATGACTTTGCGTGTGTTGATAAATAGTTTTTCGAGCGTCCCCGCCTTTGCATAGCAGCAAGCCAGTCCAGCAACAGACGCTGTATAATATTTACCCTTTCTTTCCGCCACAACCACAAACTTTTTTGTCAAATTCTACACCACCAACATACCCATGTTATAATTTTCGATTTTCCGCATCTGTAAAATATGCATCATATTCGACACCCAGAGTTATTTCACGAATTCCACGTTTTCCACACCCCTGAATTGTTGGTCGCCTGTCAGGAATTTAATTCCCAGGGTCTTTGCCAGTACATAACCTATACAGTCGGTCATCGATAGGTTTTTGTTCATGTTGTCCAATCTGAATTTCGCGGCGTATTTTATGACATCCGGATTAAAGTCAACCGCCAAATTATAGGATTCTACCAAGAACTTATTGGCGTCGGCCTCTGCGAACTCTTTGATGAGTTTGAAGTAAACCTCGAACAGGACCAGTTTTGTCAATACCGCTTCGCATTTCCTATACCCCATGTAATTAGGATTTCCTTTGATCATTTCTACCACAGCATAAGAATCGAAAAAATAAGCTTTATCCGTCATGCAATTCGCGCCTGATCTCGTCCTTAATCTGCTGCGCCGGCTTTTTCCACACCTTTACCATGCCAAAAGTTTTTTCCAGCGTCCTTGTCTTTGGTATGATGATTATATCCAATTTTTGGTTTTCCTTGATCTTTTCCTTTTCAGCGACATCCTTGGGTATGAGCAAGCCCAGCGAATTTCCCCATTTCTTTGCCCTCACCTCCACTATCTGCATAGTTATACATAGTATAACTAATACTTAAGGCTTTTATTCGTGAATATTTGTTTGGAAGTGGCATCGCAAAGTGCTTAAGTTTAACAATTCATCTGTAAGCATGAGAATCGCCGTTTCTGCGAATAACTGGGTGCGCCATTCTGATTTTGGCGTTTGGCTCAGGGAATGCGAATTACTGGGCTTCCAATTCGTCGAGCTAACTGATAGCGTTATCAATGAGAAAAACCTGGAAGCGTTCAAAGGCGCGAGGATAAAGCCAATTTCGATCCACCTAAACAGGACGAGGGGCTTCAACCTTGATTCGTACGACGAGGCCGCGGAATTTGAAAAATACGTGGACAAGCATGTCGAGATTGCCAACGCCCTGGGCATCAAGTCGGTGAGCATATCAATGCCGTCGTTCAGCAGCAACCGCCGACGCGCAGAGAGCAACTTAAAAATATCTTTGCTGAAACCCAGGGCTGTGCGGGTTGTCCTTGAAACGCACGCGGACCCGGAAAGCCGGATACTGGAAAACGCTTCGGAGTTCCAGGGCTTCATAGACAGCACAAAGTCGCCCCTGGGAATACAGGTCGAAACGTCTTACCTGTGCTCACAGGGCGTTTCTGTTGAAAAATTCATGGAAAAATACCAGCGCAACGTAAGGTCTTTCCACGCATCGGACTATGTGGCGAAGCTGGGCAAGGGCGGGTTTATCATAGGCGTCGGAGACGTCAAATGGGAAAGGCTGCTCGCAGCGATTAAAGGCCTGGAAAAAGCCAACAAATCCGAGCTTCCGTTCATCATAGACCTGGACAGGAACTATACGCACCATGAGGCTTACATATCAAAATCTGTCCTGGAAAGGATGGAAGCGGGCTGACGTTGCGGCTTCGGATTTAAGCGCGCTTTTTTAAACCTTGGCACAAATTATTCCAATGCAGACCGAAAACGACAAGACTATTTCTGATTATATAGCATCCTCCAAATCTTACAACCAGACGGACGATTCCCTAAAAGACGAGGATAATGCGGCGTGGATAATGCAACTACCGGAAGGCGACACGAAAAGATGGATTTCCGTCCTTCATTGGGTCAGGCTGGCTGACAGGTTGCTTGAACGCGACAGGCTGCAGGCAGGCAACACGGCTTACACATTTTCCAGGTTTTTAGCTGATTGGAAAAAAGCCAGGTCAGGCGAACCTGTCGAGGATTCGGAACATACGACCCTATTCTCGGAACTGCAGGAGCTTTGGAAAGACGAAGGCCTGGTTGAATCCGATTTAACAACATGGGACCTTTACCTGACATCCTTGGAAAAATACACGCGGCCTGGCATTATTATCGGGGACATGGAAGAATACGAAAAGGCCTTGTACGGCTTATCAGGAACATTTTTCCAGGCCTTTCCTTTCAAACCAAAAGAACACCACAAAGAGGCGGGCATTCTCGGAACTTTGGACCAGTTTTATAACAATTTACGCGACCTTCACGAGGACAGCGCCAGGGGTGTTTATTATTTTCCCGAGGCACTGCTCCAAAAATTTGGCATAGACAGGAGTGAACTTCCCAAACTCGTCAAGGAGCCTGACAGCAGGTTCGTGGACATGAACGAGTTTCTTTTGACGTCCTTTGTTCCGAAGCTGAAATCCGAGGCTGCGGCAATATTGAGCTCGGGCAACCTGCATCCCTCTTGGAAACTGATGATAAGAAACAATTTCCGGAGATACAGCAGGATAGAATATGTGTTCAGGCTGGCCAACCATAATGCAGCCAAGTTCAGCACATCTTACTGGGATCACGTGCGCGCAGATACCAGCCCGGAAATACGGGAAAAGTTCCGGACATTCAAAAGCACATTGCGCATCTAACCTTTTAACCTGCCGCAACAACTATGTTCAGGGTGTCATGTTCGAGTTTGCCAAAAAACTGCTTTTCACAGGGCAGTTTAAGATGGAGAAAGGTTCGCTCACAATTCTAACCCACAGGTTCATGATCATACCTGTGAAGGTGATAACCAGCATAACAAAAAACGCCCCTGAGGCTAAAAAATACCTTTATTACGGGGCAAAGGAAGGCGGCGTGGATTTTGCGGAGGCGCTGATAAAATCATTCAAACTGGACAGCGTGCAGAAACTTGAGGAACTCCTGATAAACACGTTCAACCTCGGCGGATGGGGCGATCTCGAAATAGTGAAAAATGACATGCAAAACAAGCTTGCCATATTCAGGATAAAAAATTCCGCGATGGCCCTTGAATACGGCAAGTCTTCGGAAGCGGTATGCCATACTAACAGAGGCTTTCTCGCCGGCGGCGCGTCCCGCGTGTACGGCGCGGATATGGACTGCATAGAGACCAAGTGCATTTCAGCAGGCGACACGGTTTGCGAGTTCATTACAGCAAACAAGGATTATCTTTCAGGAAACTTCCCCGACCTTCTCAAAAAGCAAGTGTTACTCTAGGACAGTTTGTTTTTCTCAACCAACAGGCCGTCTTTTGTTACCTCGAACGGCACGACATCCTTGTAATGATTTGTTCGCCTCATTTTCCTTATTGTGAGACCCCTCGCGAATTCGCCGCCCACGCCTATGTAATTCAGCACTATGACCGCGTCTGCGACGAATTCCTCCACGCCGTAGCGCGAGAAGCCTTTTGACTCTTCCAGTATTTCGGAGGTCATCAATATGGTGCAGCCCGTCTGTTTCAACTTCTCGATAAGCTTGTACAATTTTTCGCGCACCTTAAACTCATCGTTCAGGTACATGGCCAATACAGATGTAGAGTCTATCACGAGGCGCTTCGCGCGGACCTTGTTTATCTCGTCAATCACGATCTTGTTCACATCGGCGACCTCGAACGGGTTGTAATAAAGTATCCTGCACATGCCCTTTCTTTCGTATGCGTCGAAATTCCAGCCGAATATTATGGCGTCGTCCTTCAACTCTTCCGGCGTCTGCTCAAAGGATATGTATACTCCCGGCTCGCCTTTTTGAAGGCCGGCCCATAAGAATTGCATTGATAACAGCGTCTTTCCAGCGCCCGTGTGGCCAGCTATCAGGACAGCGGAACCGGGTATCAGGCCGCCTTCGATCAATTCGTCCAAACCCTGGACTCCGGTCTTGATTCTTGTTATCGGCATTGATATTAGTTCGGTTACGGTTAATAAAAGTCTTTCGCAACCACACCATTTTAAGCCTGCAATTTCAATAATTTTTGATGAAAGGCGAAACGATCGAAGCCTTCCTTGAAGGGCTGAAGCCGCTAATAGACAAAAGAATAGAGAAATGGATACCGCGGAAATACGACGAGGCATCAATGCGATTTACGCTTGGTAAACCAGGATATGAAAACAGCCCGGTTTCAGCCACGAAAAGCGTCACAGAACCTATATGGGAATTCCTGGACAGGGGCGGCAAGAGATGGAGGCCTGTGTTGCTGTTGCTCGTAGCCGAAGCTTTTGGCGCGAAGCGCGAAGAAGCCTTGGACCTTGCCGTGATACCGGAAGTGATACACAACGGCACGCTTGTGGCGGATGACATAGAAGACAGCAGCGGGATGAGGCGCGGTAAGCCTGCGCTGCACAAGATTTTCGGTGTTGACATAGCGATCAACGTAAGCAATGCCATGTATTTCCTCCCGTTACTGGCCATATTGAAAAATAATAAAATACCGGACAGGAAGGCAAGAAAAATTTACGACGCAGTAACCCAGGAAATGATAAACGTCAGTTTCGGGCAGGCGCTGGACATCATTTGGCACAAGGGCGGCGCGCCTGAGGATATAACAGAAAAAAAATACCTTCAGATGTGCGCTTACAAGACCGGAGCGCTGGCGAGGCTGGCGGCGAAGATCGGCGCTATAATAGCGGACGCGAAAGACGACGACATTGAAAAAGTTGCTGAGTTTGCGGAGAGCATCGGCGTCGCGTTCCAAATACAGGATGACATACTCAACATAGCCGCGGACGAGAAATTGGGTAAAGAGTTTGGCGAGGACATCAGGGAAGGGAAGCGCACGCTGCTTGTAATACACGCATTGCAGGACGCGGATAAAACCGACAAAAAAAGGCTGCCGCAAATCCTGGACATGCACACAAGCGACCCGAAGCTTTTACAGGAAGCCATCAATATAATCAAGAGATACAACTCGATAGAGTATGCCAAGAATTACGCAAGGAAAATAGTTGAAAATTCCTGGAAGAAGGTTGAGAAGACGCTTGCCGAATCGGAGGCCAGGAAAAGACTGAAGATGTTTGCAAGCTTTCTCATCGAGAGGGAGTTTTGAAGGTGATTTTGGATGCCTGAGACGGAATCGAGAAAATCTGACCACATAAAGATAGTGTTGGAGAAGGATGTGCAGCACAAAGGCTCTGCGGGATTTGACGATGTCCTGCTTATCCATAATGCAATGCCTGAAATGGATTTCGACGACGTGGATACGGAAATCGAATTTCTGGGAAAGAAGCTGGCGGCTCCCGTACTTGTAAGCGGCATGACCGGCGGGACGGCAGAGGCGGAGAGGATAAACAGGAATCTTGCACGTGCGGCCGAAGAAGCCGGCGTGGGCATGGGCGTCGGGTCGCAGCGAGCTATGATTGAAAATGGCAAGCTTATGAGCACGTACAGCGTCCGAGACGTTGCGCCGCGCATGCTTCTTATCGGCAACATAGGCGCTGCCCAGTTTGCAAAAGGTTACGGCGTTGGTGAATGCCGCACTGCAGTGGAATCGATTAAAGCCGATGCGCTGGCCATACACCTCAATGCCGCGCAGGAGCTGGTGCAACCGGAAGGCGACAGGAATTGGAAGGGAATAATCAGCGCGGTCAGGCAGGTCGCCAAGGAGCTGGGCTATCCGGTCATTGTCAAGGAAACAGGCGCGGGAATAAACGGGGATGTCGCAAAAGCGATTGAAGCTGCCGGTGTTAAAGCGATCGACGTATCTGGTTCAGGCGGCACGTCGTGGACTGCGGTCGAATCGTTCCGCAATTCGCCTGTCGGAAATACGTTCAACAACTGGGGCATACCCACAGCCGTTGCTGTAGCCTGGTGCAAGAAATCGGTGAAGATACCGATATTGGCATCCGGCGGGATTTACAACGGCCTGGATGCTGCGAAGGCGATTTCCCTTGGCGCAAGCGCGTGTACAATTGCCAGGCCGCTGTTGCGTGCGGCTGTCACAAGCTATGAGAAGACAAAGGCGGAATTGGAGCGCATCATACGCGAGTTAAGGATTGCGATGTTTTTGACAGGATCGAAGAATATCAAACAATTCCAGGGCAGGAAACCAATTGTTACAGGAAAAACCAGCGAAATGATGACCCAAATATGATATTAATGTGCAATCGACGATTTATGTGACGTCGTAAAGCGTATTATTTGGCTATGTTTTATATTCCTGCGCACTCATTACCTGTTTATGGATGTTGAGGACAAGGCCCTGTTAAGAAAGGCAAAGACAGCGTGCAAGCGCGCCAACAGGGCGTTGTATTACCTGACTTTTACGTTTCCCAGAAAGAAAAGAGCGGCGGCGCTTTTCCTTTATTATTACCTGCGAAGACTGGACGACCTGGTCGACAGGAAGGGGATAAGCCAGGCCACCAGGATAAAAATCCTGCGCGAACACAGGACGAGGCTTGAAGCCTTGTTTAGAGGGGAGCCTGTGAAAAATATGACAGACAGGGACCGCGCCCTGCAGAAATTCATAGATTACAACCCAGCCACAGCGAGAATGATCAGGCCGCAGATAGAAAACCTTTTCACAACAATGGAGTTCGATTCGAAAAACAAGAGCAAGCTGATAGCGTACAAGGACCTGATAAACTATTGCTACCTTACGGGAAGCTCGCCCTTCATGATAACGCTATCGTTGCTGGACCCGAGAATGGACGAAAAAACAAAAGAAAACGTTGCGCGCAACCTCGGCATAGGCATAAACCTGACGCATCTGCTCAGGGACTTCAGGTTTGATATGAAATCCAACGACGTGAAAGTCACGCGCGGTGAAAAGCTGAGGTTCGACATCTTCGGCCCGAACGGCATAAATTCTGAAGGCCTGAGGGCGTTTGCAAAGCAGCGCGTTGACGAGGCCGCGGAATTCCTAGATGCCGGAAGGAAGCATGTGATGCGGTTGAGCAATTTCAAGCTGAAGTTTTCACTGTCCCTGTTCAGATGGAAGTATGCGTCGATACTGACCAAGATGAAGCTGAGGAATTACGACCTGATGTCGGACTACGGAAAAACGAAGCCTGTCGAATATCTCGCCTCTGTCGTGATGCTGGCAAAGGACCTTTTCGCGGTAATCGGAAGCACCGTACGCGATATCATGCGAAAACCGGCAAATTGGATGCACTCCAGATAGAAAGCGCTCCTGTCAATATCCCTAATGCGGCTCCGCCAACAACGTCTATTTTTTTGTGGGCTTTTATGTAAACGCGGGCGGCGGCCACCAGGATCGCCAGCGTGAAAAACAGCGAAGAAAGCTGCGGCGCGTAGTTAGCGTATACTGTGACGACTGAAAACGCTATTTGCGTGTGGCTGGAGGGAAAGCCGTATTTTATTATCCTGTATTTGTTCAACCTCGGCCTGGCCGTACGCATGGCCATTTTAATCCCGACGCTGGTCACCGCGGAAAGAAAAACAGCCACCAGCGCAACAAACGACGCGTAATTAGATTCGGCGGCAATGCCGGAAACATTGAGCAGCAGCAAGACCAGGGCAAGCGCATGGAAAGGCTTGCGTTCAAGCAGGCTTGGGAGCTTTTTGAAAATTTTCATTTGACTATGATACGGGGAAGGAAAAATAAAAAGGCTTTCCCCGGGCTTTCCCGGAGAAAGCTGGCACTCAATTGTTTTCAAGGTTCCTGATCTTTTCCGCAACGCCTTTGGCTTCCTGTTCGAGGGAGTCTTTATACTCCTTCAGCATTTCAATTTTCTCTTCCTTTGTCAGGAAGCTCCTTTGCTGCGTTCCGTAGCAACCACAGTCCATTTACTCACCCCCCAACATATCGGATGTACGATATATTAAACGGGGCAGTATTTATATGTATCGGTCAACCAACACATGGTATGCGCGGCGATTGTTGCGATATGCGCGGGATGCTGTCTTTTTTGGTCCTGTTCCTATTGTCTAAAAAACCGATGAACGGTTCGGAGATTGCCAGGGAAATTGAGCGGCGCAAAGGCGCGAAACCCAGCCCGGGAACAATATATCCGGCATTAAAAGGGTTGAGGGAAATGGGATTCGTGAAGGAGAAGAAGTCCGGTAAGACAGTAACATACAGCTTAACGTCAAAAGGCAAAGACGCTTTACGCCTAGCTAAACAGCGTTTTTGCGCGACGTTTACGGACGTTCTTGGAAACGGGAAATAATATTATAAACAATAGTTGCATTTGGGGCATAACATTTTTATTTTAATCCGTGTTAACGGTAATTTGTTTTCGCATTCCGGGCATTTACCGGGTTTTAATTTTTGTTTTTCCCATAGCTTATTTTTTCTTTTTAAACTCAGGTTTTTTATTGTTTCTTCACACCGGGGACAGATTATCAATGAGCGATTATTGTTGAATTCATAACCACAGTTGGAGCAAATGTTTTTGTCTTGGGAAGCGACCAGCAATTCGCCACAATTCTGAGATTTGTTGAATAATTCAGATACGGACATGGTTATCATCCGTCGCTGCAATCGGAAAATTTGCCGCACGTTTTGCAAACTATCTTACAGTGGCGGTCTTCGACAGCCGAATTGCAATGCACACAAATTCCATTTCGCATAATCTGGTCGGTTTGCATTTACTTCACGCCGACGTACAGACGCCCCAGCCGCACGACGGACATGACAAGCAGCCTTCTTTTTTCAACAAGTCCGTGCCGCATTCTTTGCAGTTTTTTAACTCATGCGCCGGTATGTCGTCTGATGCGTGCCTCTGATACGGTTCCATGTCCGAACGGCCGCGCGCTTCCACAGGGATGCGTTTTTGCTCCTCCTTCTTTGCGACTACCAGCACCTGGTTTTTGATAGAGCTGTCCCTGTAGACTGTGACGTCTTTGCAGCCGAGCTTGTACGCAAGCAGATAGCTCTCGCGCATGTCCTCGACCGTGGCGTCGGCAGGGAAGTTGTTGGTCTTCGATATCGAAGAATCTGTCCAGCGCTGGAATGCTGCCAGCGCGCGTATGTGGTCTTCGGGCCTGATGTCCATGGCAGTAACCAAGGTCCGCTTTAGCAGACTTGGCACATATTGCACGCCCTGTATCGTCCCGCCGCTCAATGCGACGTCCTTGATCAGCTGGTCGTCGAATAAACGCTCCTCGCGCATTATCTTCTCGAAGGCAGGATCTACGTAATAGAAGCTTCCTATCGCCACGTTTTTCTCGAACGCAAGCGTGTAGACCGGTTCTATACCAGACGAGCAGCCTGCGATCATCGATATGCTTCCGGTGGGCGCGATTATTGTAGTGTAGCCGTTGCGAATTCCATGCGTTTTTATTTCCTCGACCAGCGCATCCCAGTCAAAGTTCAGGCTGTTCTTGTCCTCAAATCCGGCGAACGGGAGTCGTCCGTTCGGATAGAAGCTTTTATCAAGGTACGGCATTGACCCGCGCGCTTTCGCAAGTTCAAGAGATTCGACTTTGGAGTAATAGTTGACGAACTCCATAAGCTTTTCCATGAACTTCCGGCCTTCTTCGGAGTTGTAGGCCAGCCGCAATTCGTACAGCAGATCGGCCAGGCCCATTATACCCAAGCCCACTTTTCTTGTCGAGAGGGCCATTTGCTCAATCTCAGGCGTGGGCCACCTGTTTACATCGATCACGTTGTCTAAAAATCTTGTTGCAACACGCACGGTGTTTTTCAGGCCCTCCCAGTCGTAATAGACTGCGCCATCTTTTTCTTTTACAAACGCCCAGACATTAATCGAACCTAAGTTACAAGGCTCGTTCGGATACAACAAAACCTCACCGCAGTTGTGCACCACAATACCATTCGCAACGAACGAGTGCGTTGCAGGCTCGTTAATGTCCCATACTTCTTGTTCGCCAGCATCTTCGATAGATTTAACACTGTCTACGAAGTTCTCCCTGTAGAATTCAAAGCTTTGAAGTTCATCAGCCTTTTCTATGTTTTCTCTTTGTAAGAAGCCTATCTTATTCAAGAATCTGGGCAGATTTTCTTTGCTTATACATAGGAAACTGCTGTTTCCTATGCATGATTTGCATTGCAAATCATTGTTTAACTCATAGTTCTTGCCTGATGTCATATATTCAACTGCAGCACCGCTTTTTTTGATGTAATTGAATTTCTTCGGGTTTGTAGAGCGGTCATAAATTGAGCTTCTTATTCCCATGTTAAGCAGCAACAGCTGGACGTCTTTAAGCAGTTTTAAGGAGCTGGAATTAAGCCTTGCGTAATTCCTGCTTTTGTCGCCCATCCCTATCGTCCCGTCTGACGAAAACAACCCTTTCAAGAAACCGGTCACGGCTTCTTCCGTGGCTGTAAATAATGAAGACGGAACACGCCTGTCTTCCTTGCTGCCGGTCACACCCAAGCCCGAGAAGAAATCAATGACAAATCTGCTTGCAGACCTTGCTTGCACGCAGCCGTTATCATATTCTCGCAAATTGATTTTTCTGTTGCAGTATTTCTCTAAGATGGGTTGTATCACTTGCCTTGCTTCTTCGTCCTCTTTGGAGAAGACGAGACCCAGGGTGCTATTGCTGATGAAGCCGTCCCCAACCAACCAGCCCATTAGAAGGCCGAGTTCGTGATCCCACGCAGACGGAAGGCCTAAAGTGTAGCTTCTCCCGTTTTCTCCGGCAATGTTATTGTTCACTTCAATAGGAAGTTTTGGGTCTTCGTTAAATTTGCCGGCCCCTGATTGTATCAGCACGCTGTCTTCTTGCGTCAAACTTTTTAAATTTTTCCAGCCCCTTTCCGTCATTATCCTGTGGTCTTCTGTAGCTGTCAGTTCGTAGCCGGAATTCGTAACAAGCCTGTAGGTTCTTTTGTACCCGGTCTTGAACGCCTTGCCGAGCTTTACATTCAATGCGCCCATCTGCATAGTAGATTGTCCGGATTCGGCCGGCGTCGTTCTCGCGTCTACGGTTATATTTTCGGATGTTATAGAATCGATTCTTTCCAAGCCCCTTTCCGTTGAAACCAATGTATCCGCAGCAACGCAAGGGTTTGTCGTAACAATGGGCCCCAAGTGTTCGTAAAACGGATTGTACTTGTTGACATGGTCGAAGAATATCACGCCCGGTTCCGCCGATTCCCACGCCTGGTACACGATCATGTCAAACAGCAGCCTGGGATTAACGGTCCGCATGATCTCGCCGCTGCGCGGGTTGATCAGAGGGTACGGTTCGTTTTTCTCGTAATAATCCCAGAAATCGGGCATTATCAAAACCGATATGTTAAAATTCCTCAGGGCCTTGTTGCCCTCTTTGGCCTTGATGAATTTTTCTATGTCGGGATGGTTTGAATTTAGAATTCCCATGTTCGCGCCCCTTCTGATGCCCCCCTGTTTTATTACTTCGGTCATCGTGTCGAACAAGCGCATGAACGACAGCGGGCCGGATGCGATTCCGCTGGTAGATTTCACAATATCGCCTTCGGGCCGCAGGTGGGAGAAGTTGTAGCCCAAGCCCCCGCCGGATTTGAATATCACCGCAGCCTGCTTCAGCGATTCCATTATGCTTTCGATGGAGTCGTCTATGCCAAGGACAAAGCAGTTGTGCACGGAAACCATGTTCGCAACATAGGAATGGTCCTCTTCAACTTCAAGGTTGAAAACAACGCCATTATAATCTTTTTTTTCTATTTTTTCTATTTCGGTGAAAGTTATTCCGTTTACAACAACTGTTTTTTCTTTCCCAACGGTTTCCTGTAAAGTTTGCCCGAACAATTCGTTCATCAAAAGCTGTCCTTTTGCAGTTCCGAGCGTACATCTTGTCGGCTGGGTGCGCGCAAGTTTTGGCATGGTTTCCTTCCCCAACGCTGCAAACACACCGCAGCGCATGCACATTTGCCAGAAAGCGTATACAAGATTTGTGTTCGACATCACCAATCTCGCATTCATTTTATTCCAGTTCTTGAACACTGTCCCGTCTCCGCGTATCATGCCTGACATCAGACCTTTTTGTTTCTCCACAGGCAACGCCATAATCCAAGCGGGTATTTTCTTTTTATCATAACCGGTTCCGAACAGGTTTTCAAAGAATTTTGCGAGTATCGTTGAATGGAAACGCAGCGATAGCCATTTCCTTTCAGGATCTTTGTTGGTTTCTATGCGTGCGGTTATTCCAAACTTCTTTTCCATTGTTGAGATAATATCTTCGCAATAATCCGATTCATCCGAAGACAGCGTGAATCTTACTGAATCGCTTTCGGAAACGTTGCCTTCGGACAGGTAAAATCCGAACAATCTCATCAGGTCGTAGTCCACTTCAATCCTGTCTTTTACATTTTTTGTAGTGTGGACAAACGCATCGAATTTACCGCCTTTATACTCATAATAGCACACACCGTCTTTCGCAGTTACGCCTTCGACCAGGTCACTAACTTTTATGCTTTCTATATCGTTTGTTTCGATGGGGTACGACAACGCGACGTTGTCGCCTTCTCTAAGCATGTACGCAGGATACCAGCCAGCTTCGCCGTCTTTTAGAGCAAATACAGGATGTTCATCCGTCACCAGTAGAGTCTGGTTGGGTAATTTTTTGCAGTCGAAGGAAAGAAGAGATTTCGATTCCCTGATAAATATTTCTTTGACCTTTCTGAATCTACCGCGATGGGTTAATACCTCGTCGCCAACCCTGATTTCGCTTATTTTTTTAGCCCCATCTTTTGCGGATATCAACTGGTTGGGGTGGAAGCACGCCGATCCCATCCCAAGGACATTCCCGAAGTTGGCTATCGCCGGCGTGTTAGGCATGAACTTTTTCGATGTCATTGAGTTGTAGAAATTTTCTATGTCGTTTTCGTGGCTGTCCATCTCTCCGGACTCGATCATGTTGAGGAACTTACTCCAGCCGACTTTCATACGACCCTCTCCGTTCATGCGGTCGTAAACGCGCTTCAGGGCTTCAAGATGATAGCGGTTCAAAGCGTATTTGCCAACTTTGTAGCGGGCGTCGTTTGCTGACGGATCGAAATTTTCCGTCGCGTGCTTTGCTTCGGGAGTTTTGCTGAAAATCCTTTCGTCATAGAACAGGTTAGCCAGTCCGGTGTGCGTCGCGACTCTTGTGAACAGCTGCTTAGGCGTTTCTATAAGTTTCCCGTCTTCGCTTTTTCTCAGATAACGGGATTTCAAAACGCGCAGCGCGTTGACGTCGAACATCTTGTCGACTTCATCAACGTTTGCCTTTTCCAAAATTTTCCTCTTTTCGTCCCTTATTTCGGCGCGTTTTTGCCTGTAAAGAATGTAAGCCTTGGCGGTTGCTGCATGGCCGGATTCGATCAGGACTTTCTCAACAACGTCCTGTATCTCTTCTACATTTGGAATTATTTTTCCCCGATCTTCCAAAACGCGAATAACTTCGCTGCTTAATCTTTCCGCCACACCCTTGTCGTTGCCGCCCACGGAACGTGCGGCCTTGAATATGGCGTTGGTTATTTTTTCCTTGTCGAAATTCACGACACTTCCGTCCCTTTTAACCATCTGCTCTATCGCCATGCCAACCATCTCCTTTAATTAAGCCTGCACGATGTGCAGGCCAGCCAACTTCTTCTTAAGCGCGCACGCCGTGCGCGCCCATGAGCCCGATTATTTTTTCAGGGTCTTGATTTCCTTTTCAAACGATTCGATATCGGAAAAGTTGCGGTAAACCGAAGCGAAGCGTATGTAAGCAACTTCGTCCAGCTCGCGCAGCTTTTCCATGACCAGTTCCCCGATGCGCCTTGTGCGTACTTCCGTCTTTCCGCCTTCGCGCAGTTTCTTTTCGATTTCGTCAATGGCCGCTTCTATCTTTTCATGGGATACGGGCCTTTTTTCGCAGGCCTTCAGTATGCCTGTACGAAGCTTCACCCTGTCGAATTTCTCGCGGCGGCCGTCGCGTTTCACGACGAACAGACCAGTAACGTCTAATTTCTCATAAGTAGTGAATCTTTTTCCACATCTAGCGCACTCGCGCCTCCTGCGCAACGAGTCCAAATCGGTGTCTCTGGTCTCGATAACCTTCGTTTCCTGGGCCGGGCAGTAGGGACATTTCATAACAGTCACAAACACTACGGGTAGTGCTTTTAGAATACCCAAAAACACTATGAACCAAATAGCATATCATTATACGGTTCGGTTATTTATATAATTTTGCGCCCCGCAGAGCGGGTTTTCGTGACTTGCTAGCCGATCCGCAGAAGACGGTGCATTAACTATTCCAGACCGAAGCCGTTGTTACATTTTATTTCTGTCCGGCCACGATTTCAAACCTTTCCTGCACCTTCTCCCAGTTGATGTTGTCAAGGTAGGCTTGTATGTATTTTGCGCGGTCCGGCCCGTAGTCGTAATAGTAAGAATGCTCGAAAACGTCAAGCGCGACCATGGGGACCGCGCCCCACACCGCGCCCTGGTTTTGCGTGTCGCCGATGAAATTCCTGAAGCGGCCGTCCGAAGCATCGAAAACTAAAACAGCCCATCCCAACGCGACCTTCGCCGACGCGATAAAATCTTCTTTCCATGCGTCAAAGGACCCGAAATCCTGCGCGATTTTTTTCATAACAGGCAAATTCATGTCGGGCTTGCCATCGCCGCCCAGCACGCCCCAATAAATTTCGTGCAGAATCTGGCCGTTCGCGTTGAAAGTTTCGCGCTCCTTTAACCCGCGGAACAGGGACCAATTGGCATTCGCCTTTGAGCGGTCGGCTTTCTGCAGCTCAAGCTCGATTTCGTTGCGCTTGTTCACGTAGCCGGCGTAGTGAGTGTCGTGGTGCCACTTGTTTACCTGTTCGGAAATCCCTTTTGTCGCGTTATAGGCGAACGGTAAAGGCTTCACAGGATGTTTTCCCTGATTATTTTCAGCCATGTAAAATCCCCCAAACTTTTGCTAAAAGCTTGACAAAACAACTAAGTCTGTTTGTGCTTTTTGGTATTTATTCTTGCTGTGGATCTACGCCGCGACATACTGTTTCAATCCGCCGCGAGAAAAAATGTATTTATAATGTCCAGTTGTATTATCATGTAGCATATTATGCTACCGAACAACAGGTTAGAGGAATTTACGTGAAACAAAAGATATCGCTGACACTTTCTGACGAGATTCTGAAAGACGTTGATGGGTTGGTCGACGGCAGCATGATAATGAACCGTTCGCACGCGGTTGAAGTGTTAATTAAAAAAGCGCTGGACCAGGGAACGGTTACGCAGGCCCTGGTATTGGCGGGCGGCAAAGGAACAAAATTCAGGCCGTTTACCTATGAAATACCGAAGACGATGATACCGATTGCCGGCAAGCCGATTCTGGAGCACATCATAAACAGGCTAAAATCAATAGGCGTCAAAAACATACTGCTCTCCGTAAGCTACAAGGCGGAAAAAATAATAAGCTACTTCGGCGACGGGTCCAATTTCGGAGTGAAGATAGATTACATAATAGAGAACGAGCCGCTCGGAACAGCCGGGCCGATAATACTTGCGAAGAACCGTTTAGACAACACTTTCCTTATGCTCAACGGGGACATCGTAGCAAACATAGACTACGATGACGTGGTCAGGTTCCACCGCGCGTCCGGCGCGAAATTTACCATGGTTTTAGCGCAGGCCGACGACCCGACAAAATTCGGAATGGCTGAAATGAAGGGAGGCAAGATAATCGGATTCACGGCCAAGCCTACGAAAGACGACAAGCAGTCCAAGCTCGTGAACGCAGGCATATACGTGCTGAGCAAGGGCATACTGGATTACATAAAATCGGATTTTCAGATGATCGAAAACATTTTTCCGGAGCTTGCGAGCGAAGGCGTATTGGGCGGCTACATACATCCCGGATACTGGGTTGACATAGGCTCCATTGAATCGTATGAGAAGGTCCAAAAGGACTTGCAGGAAGGAAAATTGAACTGGCTGTCGTGAGGAATTATGAAGACGTTATTGACGGGCGGGGCAGGGTTTATCGGCAGCAATATGGCGGCCGAATTGTTAAGCTTGGGCCGGACAGTCACGATACTGGACAATTTTTACACCGGAGACCGCGGCAACGTACCGCCCGGATGCGAAGTCGTGCACAAGGCCTGCGAGGATTTCACGACAAAAGAAAAATTCGATGAGATATACCATCTTGGTGTTTATTCTTCGTCGCCGCAGTACAAGCGCAATCCGAAATTGTGCGGTGCTGCGATAAACGGCATGATAACGATGCTTGAGATAGCGCGGCAGTCAAACTGTCCGGTTGTATTTGCGTCGTCGTCGTCCTTGTACAGCGAACTTGATCCGCCGCACAGGGAGGACATGATAATCAAAGTGACGGACTACTACACCGAAGCGCGTTTTGCGATGGAGCGCATGGCGGAATTGTATAACAGGCTGTACGGCGTTCGATCGGCGGCGATGAGGTTTTTCAGCGTTTACGGGCCGAATGAAAGGGCGAAGGGCGAGTTTGCTAACATACTTACGCAATTTTTGTGGGCCATTCAGCGCGGCGAAAAGCCGCTGATATTCGGCGACGGCAGGCAGACGCGCGATTTCACACACGTCAAAGACATTATCCGCGGTTGCATGACCGCGATGAACGCGCTGAAGGAAAACAAGTTCCAGCGCGAAGTTTTTAACTTGGGAACGGGCGTCGAGACGTCGTTTAACCAGGTCGTTGACGCGTTAAATAAAGCGTTGGGAACAAACGTACAGGCCGAGCACAAGGAGAACGCGATAAAGAATTACGTTGCGCGGACGAGAGCGGACACGCGCAAAGCAAAAAATATTCTGGGATTCGAGGCTAAAATGTCCCTTGCAGACGGCATTAACAGGCTGGTAAAGGATTATCCGGTTGAGTGAATATAAGCCTATACAACCAGTTTTTGTTATGTTAAAAGATTTTCACCATTATAAGGGGAACGACTTATCCAGATCAGAAAAAGTCGAGCGTAAAGTCGTACAGTTGCTTCTTGAAAATAAAATACCCGATGAAGTCAGGGAAAGTTCCATTGTTTGGGAATTGAAGCATTCAAGCGGATGTATCCAATGCGGAAGAATACTTGCACAAAAAAGAAACTTGGACGTCGAGTTGGTCGAAATAATATGCGTGCTTCATGATATTTATGTAATTGTCGAGGGAAAGTACAAAGACCATGCTAAATTGGGTTCGCCTATAGCAGAGAAATTGTTAAGGGAAGTTGGCGGTTTTACAGGACAGGAAATAAAAACAATAGTACAGGCCGTTGCGCACCATAGCGAGAAGGACGTATATTCCGATGATCCATACGTAGAAATTGCCAAGGACGCGGATGTGCTTGATTGTTCACTTTACAAGGGAGCTGAAGGTTTTTATCGCCTTCATAAACCAGAGCAAGTTTTCAAGCAGTATGCTAGTAGAATAGAAAAAATCAGAGAAGAACTGGGGTTAGATACTGAAAATGTGTGGAGAGATTGAGATGGTTGACTGGACAAAATTCTATTCCCGCGAATACGGCGTCCAATACACTTCTTTGGCTTTGCGTGCGTTGAGCGACGAAGCGAAAAATTTCGTACCTTATACATTCTACAACCAGTTGTTCGCACCCGACAACAAGAATGAGGCTTGTTTTATTTCCGCAAGCGATTGGGCAAAGCTCACGGCCGCGATCCATTCCAAATATACGAGTACACTGGAGAATCTCGACACTTTCCAGTCAACTTTTGTTAAATTGGGTGAAGAGTATGTCAGAATAGCCAGAGACATTGCGGGTGGAAACTTAATAGACATTTCTAATCAGGAATTGAAAAACAAATACTTGAAATACCAAAAAACCCTTTTGAACTACGGTGCTTTTGTTTACATGTTGCACGTAGTTAACGAATTCGTGTCGGAGTCCGTGAAAAAATTGGTGGATGACAAATCACAGCGTATAGGAAAATCGGATAAATCAATAGAATACATTGGAGTTCTTATACAGCCGGATGAAAAAGCCAGCACTCTTTTACTGCAAGAGAAATTACGAAATCTTGGAAGAGATGCAAGCGAAGATGATATGAAAAAACTTTATGATGAGTTCAATTGGATGGCTTGTTTGGACATTCATAACAGGCCATGGACATATGAGCAATTCGTCGGTAATATGAAAATAATGCTTTCTTCAAATCCGGATAAAAAATATGGAGTATCGTGTGACCAAGCTAGTGAAGAATTGAAACTTGATCCTAACGAAAAAGAATTGATCGTGATAGCCAGGAAATTGGCATATTTGAAAGACGCGCGCGATGATTACCGAAGAAAAGGAGTTTTCTTTGCCCAAAAAATGTTTGAAGAGTTGGGTAGGCGAACGAAATTAACTTTGGAAGAAACGAGCTATCTGACAGAAAAAGAAATCCTGGATTTTCTGGATTATTCAAAAATGCCGCGAAAAGAAATAGTGGTGCAAAGACAGACCGGATTTCTTGTATTTTTCGATGATAACCATAATATTGTTTGCATGGAAGGAAACGACATGTTTTTTAAGCTAAAAGAGCTTGGTATCCTGGAAAATCAAAAGCAGGATATTATGATTAAAGGGACGCCGGCTTCTAGAGGCTATGCAAAAGGACGGGTATCAATTGTAAAAGGCGTCGGTGATTTACAAAAAGTTAACCGAGGAGATATCTTGGTCGCTGTGACAACGCATCCGGATTTTGTACCTGCTATGAAAAAGGCGATTGCTGTCGTAACGGATGAAGGCGGTTTAAGCAGCCATGCTGCCATAGTTTCCCGCGAATTTGGAATACCCTGTATAGTCGGAACTAAGAATGCGACACACGTCTTAAATGACGGGGATGTTGTTAGCGTTGATGCGAATAAGGGAATTGTAACAATAGATTCAAACAAATCCTAATTGAATTTACACCCCAAATTTTCCAAAATCCCTTTCATTTTCAACGCATCCTTTTCCAGCAGCGGCGACTCGGAGATTAACGTAATGTCGATTTTCCTTTTCAAAATTTCTTTTGCCAGCGGTTCGAAAGGCGGATGATGGTCTATCGGAATATGAACGTCTACAAATTCGCCTTTGCCGTTTTTCTTTACGTTTTCGAAGTGGGAATGGATCTTTTTGATTTTTAACTTTTCCAATTGGCTGAATATTCCTGAATAATCGATAGTTCCGTTGTTGCGGACGAAAATATGCGCCCAGTCGATGTACGGGATTATTTTTATTTCCTTTGACAACCTGGCAAGCTCTTCAAGCGAGCCGAATTGCGATTTTTTACCCATCGTCTCCAGCCCAAGCTTTACGCCGTCCCAGCCGCTTTTTGCCGCCTTTTCAAGGATATCGACGCACGCTTCTTTTGTGTCTTCGTAGGTTTTTTCGGGCGTGTCGTCACCATAATAAGATGCATGAACCGCAACAACTTCCGCGCCCATATGATGGCCGCGTTCCAAAGAATCCAAGACGCGCTTTTTGCTCGCTTCAAGCTTTGCCTTGTCGGCGGAATTGAGGTTTATGTAATAGGGCGCGTGGACGGACAATTTTATTCCCAGACTTTTTGCTATCGCGCCGATTTCTTTGGCTGTGCCGTTAGACATAACGACGCCCCTTACAAACTCGACTTCGAATGCGTTTAATCCGAGTTTGGAGACGGTTTCGATGCCGTCTTTTGTGGATTTTCCTTTCGATGAAATAGGTACGCCCGCGGGTCCGATGAAAATTTTCATCAGGAACCCGTATCAGTTATTGGAATTTTCCCGGTGATGAGCGAGGACGCGAAAACCAGTATCAGTGCCAGTGCGGCCATAGACGGCGATATCACAGCAACGAACGCGCGAAACATGCCGATTTTGTAAAGCCTGGAGACGCCCTTTGCCTGTATGTACAGGGACCAAAGGCTGAGCAAAAAACCGATGAAAGGGAGCCATCCCAGGACTTGCGACGGCAGCGATCCGTAAACCAGCGACTTGTACGCTTCCAGGTAGCCGCCTTTGCCGCCCAGCAGCTTTGCCACGATGTTCACGATAGCGGCCATGATGAACACGAAAAGTATGCTCATCGCCCATGTGAAAACAGAAACGGAGACTATGCCTACTGCGCCCATTGACGCCAGCGGGCCTGTAAGTATCAGGGCGATCGTGGCCGCGAAATAAACCAGCGAGGTTACGAGCAGGAACGAAAAGGCATCGTTGATCTTTTTTTCGGATTTTACGCGGCCGAAAAACTTGTCAGGGTCCTTCAGTATCGTTTCCGCTTTTTCCAGGAATTTCATTTTCGTAGACCCGCCAATGCTTCTATCCCAAGGCCATGGGCAGCAAAAGTTCCAGCAGCGTCAACGCTACTATCATGGCCGTTACATGCTCCGGCTTTAATTTAATGCCCGTGTCAGCCTCTTCCGTAGATGCGACTATGCCTGCCGAGGACATGGGCAATGACTTGTTTTCGTCTGCCATCCTGATTACCATTTAATCATAGAAGATAGCAATTAATAAGTCTTGATTTTAGCGGGATGCGCGGGCTTCAGGCAGCATTGTGCAGCCATTGAAATCTGTCGCACCCGGATCGCCGGACACCTGTTCATACCGATTTTAGCATCACCCAATGTGTGCTATGGACTAAAGACATTTTACTTTCCTGCACCCCGGACTAAGAACCAATAAAAAATAACTATGGGCATGCTGGACGTAACCCGCCTTCTGTTCAGGTTGGCAATGCGGCAGTGAAGCGATCTTCGCCTCTGAACTAGCGTTCATGCCGCACGCGACCCAGGCATTCGTCTGAGCGTGTTGCTGGCCAAAACATGTGCCGTTTTGCATGCACATGCTTCAGCCTATCACACTTGCACCCGCGTTTAGAGGGTCCGTTTCATCCAATACGCGTCCAACTTCAACATCTCGCCGTTTTACCGGCGATCTGCGTCCTCGGTTGCCAATTTACACTGGCCTGAACGCGCTGGTCCGTTTCTGATACCCTTTACCAACCTCTCGGTTGCCGGTTTTGGCCGGAACGCTGACACCCTGCCGCACGCGGCAGTTGTCTGAGTGGGCGGAGTTTCCTTCGTTCGTCGACCGAAACATACGCATACTAACAGCGTATGTTTCTCGTTACGCCGAGTTGCCTTTGCCAGCTTGCCCGAATTAGTTAAAGGGATGAGGTGGTATAAAAAGCTGCGTTCTTAATCACGAGTCAATATGAAACGAGGCATGCTCGCAACTATGGAACGATTAGATATAGATAAAGGAATTGGGGAACTAGTTAGGCAACTCTGGAAACATTGCTATAAAACAACAGACAGTTGCGCGGGACGTGGTTCTGAAGCATATGTTATGTTTACTGGGGGAGACGGCTGGTTTGAGAAAAATGCTTCTAAATACGGTTTATCAGGAGTTGAAAATAAGGATTGTTGCCCAGGAGAATTTCAGGAAGAAATTCGAAAACACGGCTTAGACCCAGCGGATTATGTTGATAGAAGAAAAGCCTGTGGCTGTGGAGCAGGTGTAAATGGTTATTTTGTGTATAGGGGAACACTTGTGCAAAATCCTTTCAAGCCAGAATTCTGAATTAGACGATTGTCCATCAGGTTCCTTTTTAAGCGGACATGAGATTAAATACCTTACTGTTGTATTAAGACAAGTGATTTTCATGACAATGACAGACCAATTGACCGAAAAACTGGGCGTTTTGTTAGCCGATTCCGTATACGAAACTCTCGGAGTCTCTTACAGCCGCGCAGGCTATCCTGTCGAATTCTTTAACAAGCTTACCGCAGCAGGCGAAGATTATTACGATTCTGTGTCCGAAATTCCCGAAGGCAAAAGGATGTCGTTAGCCAGCGAAGAGCTTGCGATCCAAATGGGTTTGGGAAAGGCGGGACAAGACCCGAGAAAGGCAGCCGCATTCGACGATTTGTTCGCAAGGAACGAACCAGAAATCTATATGTGGCAATGGACAGCCACAGGCCTGCGCGTGCCGAAAGGAAGGTGTCCTGCAAAATACGAAAAGGACGGGCTGGGAAGAAAATATTGGGTGCGCGAATTGCTCGAAGGCGACAAAGTTGTGGGTGAGATTCTAGTCCCGGAGGGGCACGGCCGTGTTGTGGTAGAATGGGACGAAGTTTCCGGACTGCCGAAAACGACTGCAGAAACCGGTTTCCCCCACAAACATTACACTACTCATTTTGGATTCAATCCGACGCCTCTGATGGACAGCAGATCCGGTCATTATGATGTCGCAGTTGGGCGTGTGGGCGGCTGGCTTTTTGGAGTAGACGAAGGATGCCTTGCCGTTGACGCGCGTTGCGGGCGCTTGGAAGGCGGCTCTCACGACGGTTTCCGCCTGGTCAAAGGCCCGGCGTCGGATGTCGAAAAAAAGAGTGTGAAAAAACCGGACGGGACACAAAAGACGGTTTATTTGTAAATTCGTTCTCTAAAAGAACGAATAAACCAGCGACAAGACGGCAAGGAAAAGCGTTATGTACGAGTAATGCATGGACCTTTCGTGGTCTTCTTTCTGGGTGTACAGGTATGCGCCGATCCAGATAGCGACAAGCGACGCAAGCGAGAATTTCCAGAAAAACGCCATTGCCACGCATACGAGTGAGGCGAAGAAAAGGCGCGGCGACAATACTTCCGCGTGCTTCCTCAATTAACCACCGAACATGTTTCTGATCAGGGCAAGGATGCCGCCGGAGTTCCTGCTCTTTGACTCAGCCTCTTTTTTCAGGACTTCAGCCTGCTTTTTCAAAATATTGACCTGCTCTGCGAGGCTTGCCCTTATCGTTATGTCTTCGGTGCTGGAAGAAACTGTTTGCAGGGTGCTGATCGTGTTTTCCAACTGAGTTACTTGCCTGTTCAAAAATTCCGCGTCGTTCTTTTCCTGCTCCGCTGCCGCGCCAAGGATCCAGCCCAGCGTATAACCCAGGCCGCGCTTGTTGGTTTCATTCTCAAACTCCTCCAGTGAATTGCTGGTCTGCAAAACCGAATCCTGGCTCTCCGACAATGATGCCTGCGCATCGTCATTTGATGAGAGCGATTTGATCACTTCAAGCTTCTTGAGTATCTCATCCTTGCTTATATTAAACTTTTCAACCGGCCTCTGTTCAAAGGCTTTGTTGATATCCTCGTGGACTATAATGTTGATCGAATCAATTTTAACATCCTCCACAAACGGCAGCTTCTTTATGGCGTCTATATTTTCTTTCAGCGCAATCATCCTGACTATCGTCAGCTTGTCCAAAGGCTCTATAGGCATCGGCCCGTTAAATGACACGCCGGAAATCTTTCTCAGGTCATCCAGTTGCGTGTTCGATATGTCGCGCGTAACAACGATGATCGGGACAGCGTTTGTTGCGGTTTGCTGCGCGGCAGGCTGAGATTCCCGGCTTTCGTAACCATAGTTCACGTTCTTGGAGAATTCGCTCTGCAAATTGCGGGAAAGATACTCTGTGACTATTTCCGATTCATCCTTGCAGGCATCGGCAAGCTTTGACACTATGTCCTGATGGTTTACATCCAAGTAATTCCACAAATCCTTGCCATCCTTGAAGGCCTTCTTTGCCTCTTCGTTGTGCGCAAGGCGTATTGCGTACTTCCTCACTATCTTGAAACATTCCTCTGTCTTGGCGTTTTGCGGCTGCGAAAACTGGGGCACGGCAACCGGCGCTATCTGCGTTTGGGGCTGGTCAAAATCGGAGCGGCCCTCGACCTTCAGGAACGGGATTATGCCATTGCCAGATTCGTAGACTCGTACAACACCTTTCAGCTCCGTTTTTCTGCCTTCCGCGTTGCCGCCGAAGCCGACTAGTCCGAGTTTTCCGGTGCCGTCGTGAATAATGAAAGGGAAACATTTCTGTTCGGAGGCCATTGACGATGCCGCGGTTTTTTGGGCGATAACAGGCACTGGCGCGGTTTTCTGTATTAGCGGGGCGCCGCCGCCCTGCGCTGCTGTGACGCGGCCTGTGGCCATTTCCGTTGCACTTGTTGTTGCCGCGGATGACCCATAGCCGCCTGTTGCGCACGCTCCGCGCTCGATGGCCCCGTATACGGTTACAATAAGATTTTCAAACTTTGCCGGGGACTCCAATATTCGTTTTATTTCTGTTATACCCGGGACTTCCCTGAATTTTTCTGTTGGCTGCTCGACCTTTTCACATTTGCGGCTTTCACATTTGAATCCGGCTCCGCAGAATTTGTCCTCGAATTTATCCTCGAAGACGCAGCATTCACTGTTGCACGCCTGGCGCGTCTGGCCCGATACCGCTGCGAACGTTGAAGGGCCGAGTTTTGCCACACCGCCGGACTTGTCCGTCACCTTGCAGTATGCTGTGTAGACGCCTTCCTCGCCGGCAAGGTATGTTCCGGCCGCTTCCCACGCAGAAGATGCTATGCGCCCGCTTCCTCCGCTCGGAGACGTTATTATTATCTCAGTGTTTGCGGTGTTTTCTCTCTTCCCTGCACAACGGAGTTTTACTTCAGTGTTTTTGTGGACTTTTTGCGGCGATATTTCAAAGGACGTTACTTCTGGATATCCGCCGGAAGCTTGCGGGCATTCGTAAAATTCGCACCTGTTGCTGGGGTTGCGTCCGACGTATTGTCCGTCGGAACATTGTTTCACATCGGCTGTGCAGAACAGGGATGTACCCGAGCCGCCTCCTCCACCTCCGCTGCTGGCAGGCGATGTCGTAGTAGTCGATACCGTAGTGGTCGGTGTCGTAGTAGTTGTTGTTTCAGCAGGCGAGCCGCCCCCTCCCCCGCCTCCGGTTGTGGGTTGGGTTGTCGTCGTTGTTGATGCGTTAACGCCTGCGCAAGCCTGGTCGTAGGAGCATCCTGTCCTGTAAGTGCCGTCGGCGCACGTGAATATTGCCTGGCAGGTTATTTCGCCCTGCGTTGTAGTAGTCGTTGACGTTGTTGATGTTGTGGTTGGTGCCGTTGTCGTCGTAGTGGTTGTGGTAGTAGTTGTAGTGCTCGTTGTCGTGGTTGTGGTGGTCGTCGGCGCGGTCGTGGTTGTAGTAGTTGTAGAGGTTGTCGTAGTCGTCGTATCGTTATGCTCCTGTGCAACGACCAATGACGATATGAGAAATAACGTTAAAATCAACGAGGTAAACAGGCCGGATCTCATAACCCTCAATAATGATTTGTCAAACTTCCATTAATAACTAGTTTTTTCCGTTTTTTTTCAGCCTTTTCAGGAATTCGGTGCCCTGCATCACTTTCGACAGGCTGTCCTCCCGTTTGTAGTTTGCACCGCTGAACGGCTTCTTGTCGAGCTTCACGGGTTTCGTGTCTTCGTCCTTGTAGTTGTTCGTCTTGCCGCAAAACTGGCATTCCCATTTTGTCATGCGTGCGCGCACGTTGCAGCAATCTGTCAACGCTATATCGCCGTTCCAGTATATGGAATTTTCCTTTTTCGGCTTCAGGCATTTTGGGCAGGTCCATTCTATTGGGTTCTGACCGCCCGGTTTCGCGCAAAACGCACACACAGCCAGCGACTCGCGCATTTTCATGCCTATGAGTAGAACTTCGAGCAATATATAACCTTTTTTAAAAAAGCTTAGCCAAAAATGGTAATTTCGACAAGCTTTTTGCGCGATTTCAAGCCTCTGATAATCCTCACGTTCTGGTGAGGGAGTTTGAAATGCCTTGCCAGCCGTTTTATTATTTCGATGTTCGCCTTGTTGTTTTCCGGCGCGGATATAACGCCTATGATTATAGAACTTTCATTAACGACCAGCGATTCGCGGCCAAATTCCACGCGCACGTCGTAAGTTTTTTTAAACATACACTCCCTGGACAAATACGCTATAACCCTTTTTTTCCAGAAGCCTCCTGAGGGGCGGTATCTTGTGAGTTTCCACGTCTATCGATATGTCGCATTTTTTCTGCCTCCTGCCCGAAGCCCCGGCGACGTCTTTCTCTATCCGGCGTACAATCCTGTGGTATGCCGGATCTTTTTCCATGTCACTTTCGGTAAGATTTATCTGCGGCAGCGCGGATTTTTGCGGCAGAAGAAAAACGCTTACCTTGATCGCGTCCATGATATCAGATAGAAAACGCTGATTTTTATTTATGCTGTTTGGGGCCGTTCTACCTAAGATAATAGGTGCTCGAGCTGTCGAAGTTGTCTACCATCTCGATGCCGGCGCTGTCCTGCTTCACAAACTCCTCCGGACTGGAATAAACTATGTTCGGGAAGAACTTGCTGAATTTCGTCGACAAAGCCGTGACCACGTGGCCTTTGCCGAACAGGGTTTCGCTTACCTTTTTCACGTTCTGCCTTATCACGTCCTCGTCCATTATCCCGAATGAGTGCATGTATTCGCGCAGCAGCATGTGGAAAACGTACGGCTGGTACATTTTTTTGTTGCTTTCCATTATTTTCCTGAGCGGCGCCTTGTTTATTATGATGAAATTTGACCCAAGCGGGTGGAAGCTGCCTACGGACTTTTTTTCTTCCGCCTGCATTTCCGTCAAACCGAGCATCAGGCCGGGCCTTTTGTGGCCCATTGTGAAATAAACAGCGTCTTTCACAAGCTCAAAAATCTCGGCGAGTGTTTTGGCGCCTTTCAGCTTTCTGGAAAAACCTTTCGCGGCCTTATTTTTAGCATGGTTTGACGGTTTTTTAACAACAGTTTTTTTGATTTTTTTCATGATCTTCACAAAGAACTTTTAATAATTAATTACATGACCAGTTCCCTTTATATAACTTTGGTCAAAGGAAGACCGATAAGGCCGTAAAATTGGAACAGGCGAGTTGTAAACTGAAGCATACCGTATACTGTATCGGTATGCTTCAAGCTACAAACGCTTATAACGATTGCGTTTCAGGTAATTTTCATGGCAGACCTGCTGGAGCGGTTATCCTCGGGCGACGAGGTTTACAAGCCGGACAGCGAAACGATGGAAACCGCGACAGTCAAGGATTACGAATCAATTTACAGTGAATCGATAAAAAACCCTGAAAAATTCTGGTCTGATCGTGCGCGCGAGTTGCACTGGTTCAAGCCGTGGGACAAGGTTTTGGACTGGAACTATCCGTGGGCCAAATGGTTCGTTAATGGGAAGTTTAACATCTGCTACAACGCGCTTGACCGGCACGTTAAAAACGGGCTGGGTGGCAAGGTCGCGTTTTACTGGGTGGGCGAACAGGGGGAGAAAAAACAAATAACTTACTCCGAACTTTTGGCCCAGGTTAAGAAATTTTCCAACGTACTGAAAAAACTTGGCGTAAAAAAGGGCGACAAGGTCACGGTGTACATGCCGCGCATATTCCAGCAGATAACAACGCTTCTGGCGTGCGCGCGTATCGGAGCTGTCCACAGCGTTGTTTATTCCGGCTTCAGTTCCGGCGCGCTGAAGGAGCGGGTAGTTTCGGCAGGCTCAAAGGTCATAGTAACAGCTGACGGCGGCTTTTACAAGGGAAAAGTTGTCGAGCTCAAAAAAATAGTGGATGATATCAAGGGCGAATGCCCTACCGTAGAGCATGTTATTGTTGTACGGCACGCGAACTCTGCGATCGGATTCACAAAAGGCGACGTGGACTGGGACGAATTGATGGGCGGCGCAAGCGAAGAATGCGAAGCAGAACCGATGGATTCGGAGGATCCGTTATTCATACTTTACACTTCCGGCACGACAGGAAAGCCAAAGGGCGTTTTGCACACCCAGGCGGGTTATGCGGTCGGCGTTTACACGACTGTTAAATGGGTTTTCGACGCAAAGCCTTACGATGTTTACTGGTGCACGGCTGACGCGGGCTGGATAACAGGACACAGCTATATTATCTACGGACCTTTGCTGAACGGATTGACGAACGTCATTTATGAGGGCGCACCCACGACGCCGGACCCGGGCCGTTTCTGGTCCATAATCGAGGATTTGAAGGTCACAATATTTTACACTGCGCCAACGGCCATACGTCTTCTGATGAAGAGCGGGGACAAATGGCCTCAAAAATACGACCTGTCCTCTTTACGCCTGTTGGGGACGGTGGGCGAACCCATCAACCCAGAGGCGTGGTTGTGGTACCGCAAAGTCACAGGAGGCAAACCGGTCATGGATACGTGGTGGCAGACTGAAACAGGCATGACTATGATAACGCCGATGCCCTGCGTTCCTCTTAAACCGGGCTCTGCTACGAAACCGTTTCCGGGAATAATTGCGGACATAGTTGATGAAAAAGGCAACCCCGTCCCTGCGGAAAAAGGCGGTTATCTGGTTATAAGAAATCCATGGCCTTCAATGATGCGCACCGTTTACAACGACCCCGCGAGATACGAAAAATACTGGAACACGATACCTAATGTTTACATGGCCGGCGATGTTGCGCACCGCGACAAAGACGGCTATTTCTGGATAATGGGACGCAGCGACGACGTGATCAAAGTTTCCGGCTATCGCCTCGGATCAGCGGAGATTGAAAGCGCCCTGGTCAGCCATCCTGCCGTGGCTGAGGCTGCGGTGATTGGAAAGCCGGACGAACTGCGAGGCGAGGCTATAAAGGTTTTCGTCATATTGCGTGAAGGGTCGGCGCCTTCAGGCGAATTAAAAGAAGCCCTGAAGAAGCATGTCCGCACAGAGATAGGCCCCATTGCGATTCCGTCGGAAATAGAATTTGTTACATGGCTGCCGAAGACGCGCAGCGGAAAGATAATGCGGCGTGTTTTGAAGGCGAAGGAGTTGGGCCTTCCGGTCGGCGACATTTCTACGCTGGAAGATTAAATTTATTTTGTGTTGGGACAATTACGGGCCCAGTTATCATTCTGTAAGAGTCATTGTTCACAAGGGTTATTTCACATTCGGCCGGCTCTGTAGCCCTATCGCCGTTTTCCTCTGTTGACCATGCGCCTGCAAATTTATTGCCTTCGACTCTCCTCATAACATAGGTTATCGATGATCTTACCCCTAGGCCTCTTTGAGCGTAATTTTTTACGAAAGTCAAACTGTCCCCATCCAATGAACCATTAATCGTGGAAGGTCCAAAGACGTCTATAAGCTCTCCTTCTATCCCACCTTCGTTCGGATGTTTTTTGAAATAACCTCCAAAAGCGCCTGGCCTGCCTTTGAATTGGGGGACGTGATCGTTTGAAAACCAACCGGCAACAGAATACAAGTCAACCAAGTTTTCGCCGGGCATGTTTAAGCTTGGTCTGTTACTTATTTAAGTTTAAATGATACCAAAAAAGTTGTCAATCATCTCCGTGTAAATTTTATAAACGGTTTTTATTTCGTCCACGTTCACGTATTCGTCGGCTGTGTGTATGTTGTTTCCGTTTGGCCCAATATTGATTGACGGAATACCGCACAGCGCGACAGTATAATTCATGTCGAAAACAGAATCGGAATTTTTCAATTCGGGTTTTATACCTAATTTTTTAAACGCATTTTTGGCCAGCGAAACTATTTTTTCCTTCTCATCGACCATGCACGGATCTAAAAATGGATTCGGCCTTTTGAAGAATTCTACTTCGACGCGCGATTTCAATTTCATTGACTTTATTAATTCATTTAATTGGTCGTAGCAGTATTGTTTATCCTCACCCACAACTGCGCTGCGATGCAACATGAATTCGCAGTAATCCGGAACAAAAAAGAAATCCGTGCCGCCGCCGACTTTCGAGACGCACGTCACTCCGGATCCCATGGCAGGATGTTTTTTTGTTTTTAGCCCGTTGACAGCATCGATTATCTTTGCAGCATCAACGATGGCGTTGACGCCTTTTCGCTGCGAACCATGGCCGGACTTGCCATGGACTTTCACGTTGAATGCGTAGCGGCCCTTGATAGAATTTACAATAAATAATCCGTCGCCTGCAATCACGCCCGGTTCCGAAAACAAAGCTGCGTCAAAATCCTTCGTTATTATCCCTTTTTGTATCAGGTCGTATGTTCCAACCGATTGCAGCTCCTCATCCATCACGCCTGTGAATGTAACCGTCCCGTTGAATTTTTTGTTTTTTAACCGCAGCAATTGCATGAGCATTATGGCTATGCCGGATTTCTGGTCTAAAGCTCCGAGACCGTAAAGTTTTCCGTCTTCAATGACAGGTTTTGTCGGTTTTTTTGTCCAGCCTTCGGCAGAAGGTACGGTGTCTATATGGCCATTGAGCAGCAGCTTGGGCCTGCCCGATCCGACCGAGCAAATTATATTTGGGCGGTTTTCTTCCGTGTAAACTAATTCCGGTTTTAATCCGTTCTGTCCCAGGAAACCGTAAATGAATTTCGCAACTTTTTCCTCGTTGCCGCTCACAGACTCTATTTCGACCAGTTTTTTCGTGAGTTCTACAACGTCCATAGAAATCATTTTAGCCGCAAGTATAAAATAAGGCCCGTTAAATCTGTTCAAGCAGTTCCAGGGGCCCGTTGTGGACGAACAGATCCATAACTAACGGGTCGTGGTTGGGGAAATGCCTTTCTTTTATCTGCCTTGTGAGTAGTTTTACCGTTGTTACGTGCTGGCCTGCCCATTCGCCCCCAAGCTTGTTGGCGAGGCTGTTCATCTCCGGAGCCGGAACAGCGTCAGTCCACCATGTCCTCATACCCATTCTGGCTGCGTGCCGCAGCGCCATGTAAGACAAAGAGAAACCCGTGCCGTTTGTTTTTACGTGCCCGGTGTCCGGATCCAAAGCAGCGACGTCTGTCAGTTCGCCGAAGCGGAATGGGCTTCGTTCAACCGTGACAGTTGCGTCTATTTTCCCGTCCTTGATTCGTTCAGCAACATAAACCAGCGATGGTGTGGGTGAACCGTCAAATTGGGCCGCTACCATCTTTGGCATGGCTTCATCAAGCGGATAAGTGCCGTAAAACGGGAACGTGGTTTTCAGAACATACACCAAACCTGAAACATCTTTTAGCTGCGCCTGCCTTAGCATATGCGTTTCCTGCACCCTTTCGAGAACCCTTTTGGCTAATGCCGGGTTAAAATTGTTTTCTCTGGATTCGACCTGTTGTTTGATAGCCTTAAACCACTCTTCGTCGCGTTCAGGAAACAGGGCGCGCCTTTCAGGATCTACTTTCGCAAAATCCTCAACATCATAAAAATGTCCGCCTACGAAATACAACCCTGCGTTTTTAGCTTCGGCAACGTAACCGCGATTTTTGAGTGCGTCTGAAACGCCGACAACGGCAAGGCGCTTTTGCACGTCTTCTCCGCCTGCCGGAACACGGATGTTTCCGTACCTTGTTGCATTTGAAAATGATCTTTCCCAAGTTCCGACCATCGCTTTGGCCGCTTCCGGATCGACAGCGAATGGTGTTATCTCGCTCGATGGTTTTACTCTTCGGTTGCCTCCCCTACCAAAGTCTGCGCTGTCGTCCTGATACGGCGTTATGGCAAGAATTCTGCTGCCATCTTTGACGCCCAACCAGTTTGGTAATCGTCCAGCGTAGGGGGCTATTTCCTCATAAACTGCGCCTAAACCGTGCTGGTCTGCAAATCTCCTAAAATCATCAAAATTGCCTGTTCCTACGAACGGCGTTAAAGCCGAGGAACCTGTGCGATAGGATGTTTCAAGTGCCAAAGTTTTATCACCAATTACGTTTATTGACGAACACGTATCTCGCTTAGAAACGTCTTCCATACATTACTCCAGAAACCTATTTAAGCGTGGTTTCCGGAGGATCGTTGATCGCACTAGCTTGCGATTAGCATCACAAGACAAAGGAAACTTGATACTTTCCTATGTAACGCGGTGTGAATATATTAACTTAATGTTATTATAATAACATTATAGCGTGATGATGTTATGGTAACGATCGGGCACGTGGTAAAGCGATTGATAGACAATTCGCAATATTTGCATGAGTGTCTTGGCAAAGGTTTGTTAAACCACGCCTACACAGCCGTGTACCTAAAGCCGAAGGTCGAGGAAGAACTGGGTAAAGAGGTAAAAGCGGCGGCTGTAATGATGGCGCTGCGACGATACGGCGCGGAGATAAAAAGAAAATACGACAGCAAGCTGCGGTTTGATTACAGGTCTGAAGTAACCTTAAAGAGCGGGATCGTCGACATTGCAATACGGCGCTCGGAAACAGTTTTCGCAAAGTTGCGACAGCTTTACGGATCCACGGATTACGAACTGGGCGATGTGCTGAACGTAATCCACGGGAACCAGGAAATCAGCCTGATAACAAGCGAAAAAAACAGGGAAAAAATTTTAAAAATACTTGAAGGTGAAAAAATATTGCACATTGAAGGCCGGCTGGCGCAGCTGTCGCTAAGATTTCCGAAAGAGTACATATACACGCCCGGAATAATATTGCAACTGGTGCGTGTCCTGGATTGGGAGAATATCAACATATTCGAGATTGTGTCCACGCTGACAGAAGTAAACTTCATAATCAGCGAATCGGACTCTTCAAAAGGCTACAGGGCTTTGCAGGGGCTCGTTTCTAGAGGGTAGATTTTTTAACAAACCATCTTTATGGCCTGCCTTTCAATCTCTTCAGGATCCATTTCTACGCGCGCGACGCCTGTTTTTATCGCGGCATATGCAACAGCCTTAGCTATGGCCGGCGCGATCCGGCAGTCCAAAACATCGGGCAGTATCTTGTCGAAACCGGGATCTTTGATAATATTGGCTATGGCATTCGCCGCGGCGGTTTTCATTTCTTCGTTTATTTCGCTTGCCCGCACGTCCAATGCGCCCCGAAACACGCCTGGAAACGCCAGAGCATTGTTAACCTGGTTCGGAAAATCCGAGCGTCCTGTGGCTACAATTTTTGCACCTGCTTTCTTCGCTTCCGGGGGCATTATCTCGGGAACAGGGTTTGCCAGCGCAAACACTATTGGGTCGCGGGCCATTGATCTTACCATTTCAGCATTGAATGCGTTCGCGGCAGACACGCCGATCAGCACGTCGGCGCCCTTCACAACACCGGACAACGAGCCTGCGAGTTTCTGTCTGTTCGTCTTTTTGGCGATCTCCTCCTTATACGTGCCCGTCAGGTCTTCGCGGCCTTCGTGGATCGCACCTTTTGTATCGCACACTATTATTTCCGCTACGCCCATGCTTGCGGCCATTCTTGCAACGGATATGCCTGCCGAACCTGCGCCGTTTAAAACCAGTTTTACCTGTGAAATGTCCTTGCCTACCAGTTTTATCGCGTTTAAGAATGCGCCCATGATGACTATGCCCGTGCCGTGGTTGTCGTCATGAAAAACCGGAATATTTAATTCCGTTTTCAGCCTCTGTTCGATGCTGAAGACCTTCGGAGAACTTATGTCCTCGAGGTTTATGCCGCCAAAAACCGGCGCGATGTTTTTTACAATTTGGACGATTTCATCCTCGTCTTTTGTTGCGAGGCAAATGGGAAACGCGTCAATGTTCGCGAGTTTTTTGAACAGAAGGCATTTGCCTTCCATGACAGGTAGAGCCGCCTCGGGCCCGATGTCGCCTAGGCCAAGGACGCGCGTGCCGTCGGATACGACGGCTACACTGTTGCTTTTGATTGTGTAATCGTAGACCTTGTTTTTGTCGGCTGCAATTGCACGCGACACCTCGGCAACGCCCGGCGTGTATGCGAGCGCGAGATCGTCCTTGTTGCTCACGTTCATTTTATTCGCGACAGAAAGCTTTCCTTTGTTGTCCTTGTGGAATTTCAAAGACCGTTCGTTGATATCGTTCATTTTCATCACATGGATTGCCTGGCTAATAAGCCTTTGGTTGCTTGTCAAACTTTTCCAAAACTGGAGGCAGTTCCTTTATGTCACTTATCTCCGCGTCGGGGCTGAATCTTGTTTTCTTGATCCCTGTGTTTCCATAAGCGGCTAAAATCGTTTTTATCCCAAGCCGCCTCGCTCCGGCAACGTCGCGCAGCAGACTGTCGCCGATCATGACGGTTTCCAGCGGTTTCACACCGAGTTTTTTCAGGACGGTAACAAACGGTTTGGGGTGCGGCTTGGTTTTTTTCGTATCGTCGTATGTAACGACGATGTCGAAGAAATTTTCAATGCCCATTTCCACCAAACGGGTCCACGCCTGCAGCACAGGGGCATCGGACAGTATTGCCAGCCTGTACCGCTTATGAAGATTTACCAGAACTTTTTTCACATTCGGGTATGTGCGCAGCATCGCCTTCTTTGTCCTTCGGTACGCAACGATACCCGCGGCCATTATTCTGTAATCGACTTTTCCGATAGTTTTTTCCAGAAAAGGCTGGAAAACCTGCTGGTGCTCTATCCCCTTTTCCCTGTAGATCGAAAACAGGGTTTTCCATGCTTTCTTTTTGGGCGTCCTTAATCCCGCTTTGATCATGGCGTCTATCGCGGCGTCGCAGCTCGCCTTTTTTGTGCCCATGAAGTCTATGAGCGTATTGTCCAAATCAAAAATAACAGCCTTGATCATAGATAGATAAATCGGCGTTGATTTATAAGCGAAACCTTTAATTGGCGGGTTTCAGAAAATCTTAACATGGAGAAACTAGCCTTCAGGCACGCATGGTTTACTATGACAGTTTCCCTCACAACAATAGTTTTTTTCACACTCTCCGTCGCGTTCCTTTCGCACGGGTCGTGGGCGCTCGCGTTGTTTTCCGCGGTTTTGATATTGTCCGGATTTTACTGCGGGTTGAAATACCACGGCAAAAAAATACCTGTTGACCTGAAAGTGATGTCCCTGCTCAACGTTTCGCTTTTGGCCGGCTTTTTGCCTAAGATAGGAATGCAGTACGCGTTTGTAGGAGTCATCTCGCCGTATTTTTGGTTGTCGCTGGTCACGATTAATATGGCATATTCAATGGCGATAATAATCTTTTACGATATGAAGATATCGAAAATTTGATGCACGGGTCACGAGGCCTGATACAGTGCGGCCATTTTTTGCAACACCCTGTCAGCGGTGTAAAAATTTATTGTAGGCAGCGCCCAGTCTACCAGATAACTCAATTGCGGATCCGCGGAGCCGCGCAAGTGCGCCAGCGCAGTTTCGTTCCTTGACCTTTGGCGTATTACAACCAGAGCCGCCCGGTGCGGAGACGTTCCCGGCGATGCTCTCAGGTCATGATACCTGCGTGCCACCTTTGCGAACTTTCCTTCGGGAACGTTGAGCTCTGAATAATAGCCTGTGTGCAATAGCGGGCGCCTGTTTGGCTTGGCGTCGTTGTCCATCTCTGCGATGTGTTGCGCCTGCTCCTCTTCGAAAAGGCTGTGCTCCAGGCTGCCGTTGAAATTTGGGTATCCGGCCTGCGCAACAAGGTTCTGGAACGCGTGAACCTGTTCGTGCCTGTCCAGCACAGGATCGTCACACCTTTTCCATCTGACGTTCAACCTGTTAAATCCGTTGGAACCTCTTACGTAGAAATTTCCTTCGGTATCCATTAGCGGATAAGCCGTTCTGATAAGCTGCTTCTCGGTTTCCTGATCAAATTCCGCCACATAGGAGGCTTTCGCCAATATAACTGAACCGCCGACCGCGTCGCGTATCCTCTTTTGTATACGTCCCGGGTTCAGGCAAACGCCCTGCGTATCAGCGTAACCTTTTCCGAGCCCCATTGACGCAGATAATGTCCTGTAGTCCGCATCTTCCAAGTCGAATTGCAGGCTATACGGGCCCCTTTTTAACCTGAATTTGGAAGGGGGTGTCAATCCAAAAACCAGCCTGAAAATTTTCTCATCGCTATGATCCAGCCTGTGTACGGATTCTACCCTTCTCTTGAGCCTTTCACCAAGCGTGAAGAACAGACTCCGCACATACGGAACCAAATCAATTGATGTGCGCAAAACGAACTCGTCCAATTCACCGAGGTCCGGCTTTTCAGGGTTTATTTTCCGCGCAACGGCTTCGAGACCCATAAAAGCGTGCGCCTCTTCCAATACCCTGTGAAAATCAATGCCGTCTTCCAGCACCATGCGGGCAGCCATGAAAGATTAAAAGGACGGATAAACTTTTAAGCTGATCGGCGCTTTTATAGCGCCTAAGCAAACTAAGATTATGCGGAAAAACGGGAACGTGAGCTTTGTAGTTTTGATCCTTGTCACGGTTGTTTCTATCGGCGTAATTCTGTACGGCCAGAAAACCCTGGGTTCGGAAAAATTCTGCTCTGCTGATTCGGATTGCGCGTGCGGCGTTAACACACGCACGAAAGAATGCTTTTACGGGAATGAAAAATATGTGGATAAAAATTCGCAATGTCCGGACTTCTGCAGCGGTATCGGCGGTAACCTTGGGATTAAATGCGTAAAGAATGAATGCACACAAGTCAGGATGAGATGAAATCTTTTTTGGAAATTAAATAAAAATAAAATCACAGGCAGGCACACAGACTGAAGCATGTGCTATTCGTATGCACATGCTGTTCTCCCGCGAATGTGAATTTTTCACACACTCAGCGGTTTTTAGGACCGAGTTCAACTCAAACCGAAGCCGATGATATTTTGTATTCATCGGTTTCTAGTTTTACAAAACGATTGGCAATACTATCAATCGATTTGTCTTGACATTCAGGTTTTTGGGGATCGCGGACTGAACACCTCGTTGCCTTGGTGCGTACATCCCGATTCCATCAATCTCGTCGTCTACGAGACCTTCTTATCCGCGCCGACGCAAACTTGCGTTCGCGCCAGTTTGGAAATAATCGCCTATTATTTGAGGACAGTTTCGGACTTAGTTAAGCAGGACAAAGGAAACCCGAAGGTTTCCTTGCACAGGAAACTATTAAATTTCCTGTGTACAGCTTACTGACCTATCTTACCCGAATGTAACAACCGTTTTCATAGTGATGTAATTTTTTTCACAAACTCAACGGTCTGACCATCGGGAAAATTAAACTGTACCCTTATGCTTTCAGTCCTTAACTGCATACAGCGTGGCTGCCCAGCGGTGCCTCTTCAGACAACTGGTAGACTAGTGGCTGCGGCAGGATGTTCCTTTCGTACTAATTCTGCCTTCCTCTCAGGCGACTGACACCAACAATAGATAAAGACCGAACTGTCTTTGTCGTCTTATGTAGAACTTAACGCCCAGAAGGGGTTTTTAACCCTTTGATTATTTCAAACCTTTTTAATTTTTCTGGGTGAAGCGAACCTATAATTTCCGAAAAACTGTTCACGTTATTAATTCCATGGATAATCAGCCCGTAAGTGGGCTTTCCAAAGCCTTTCTTAAAATACGGCTCGCATACATTGCCTGTTTCTATTCCAAATTCCCGAATCATGTTTTTCAATTCATCAAGACTTTGTTTGTTTGATTGGCAAATATATATTCTGATATCCTTTGGCGAAAAATCTTTTTTGTCTATTCTGGAAACCCCGCCTTCCGCGTCAAAAAAACCTTTGATATAATTTATCTTAATTTCTTTTGACGCCGAGATTATCGATTTTGGTGCGCTTCAGCCGGCTTGGTTGCCCGGATACCCAGACATTTCTACCATGCTTTCGTAAATTCTTCTTGAATTTACCAGAAGACACCATAAACCGTTTCTATTATCGCAAACTAATCCGGGCTTTTTACCGAATTTTTCAGTCATCATATCCGATAACTTTTCCAGCCATTCTTTATTTTTCTGGTATATCCTGATGCGATATACGTAATGTTTCTTATTTCTTGTGAATGTGCCATCACGCATAGCACCGATGATATACGCAAATATTTCATCCATGTCTGGGATTCACTTGCGGATAATATTCTCTTTTCGAAACCGATGTTCCGATAGACCAATTCGCTTCAACATTGTTCCACTATAAGATCACGACGTTCTAAACCCAGCTAAAGTCCCCCTTTGACCAGTGAACACCTGTACCCTTGGCTGCTGCTGCACAGCCAGGAGGGGGGTAGCCGACAGCGACGCCTCAACGCGCGGGGTCGATTTATTCTCGCCCAG